>CAZEGS010000029.1:0-16848 GCA_964512445.1 uncultured Candidatus Bathyarchaeia archaeon | reverse complement strand
TTCAAACGTCTATACGAGCAGGTTCGAGAGAAGCTTCCAGTAGGATTCGCTGTGATCGGTCATGCCTTAAGAAACGAGATCTCTCCGAGACAGGGGCCGATGAGGCTACGTGAATTCACAATTATAGATCTTGAACTTTTCATTGATCCCGAGGCTCCGGAATGTCCGTTTCTGAATCAGGTTGAGAATGAGACTTTAAATTTAGTTCTTGCCGAAGAGAGACTTAAGGGGTCTGAAAAACCCATCAAATTAACCGTCAGAGAGATTTTAGATAATGGATATGTTAAGATGGAATGGCAAGTCTTCTTCATGGCTTTAGCGAAACGATTTCTAATGGAGCTAGGCGTCCCAGAGGATAAGCAGAGATTCATTGAAAAACTTGAGTGGGAAAGAGCTCATTACTCTGCTCAAGGCTTCGATCAGGAGGTCTATCTCGACCGTTGGGGATGGGTTGAAGTCTCAGGATTCAATGATCGTACAGACTTCGACTTGAGGAGACACATGAAAGAAAGCGGAGCCGACATGAGGGTGTTTAAACTTCAAGAAGAAGCAAGTATAAGAAAAGAGAAGATCGTTAAGCCCGTAATTTCAAGAATCGGCAAGATCTTCAGAAACGACGCAGCGAAGGTTTTGGATCTCCTATCAAAGGCAGATCCTGAGGAAATCGAGGAGCAATTCGAGAAGAAAGGCTATTTCATGGCGGGAGACTTCAAGATTCTACCTAGCTACGTTGAATTTGAGGAAAGAGAGATAAAAGAGAAGGGACGACGCTTTATACCACATGTTATTGAACCTAGCTTCGGCTCGGACAGACTAACCTATGTAGCCTTAGAGTACGCATACACGATCAAGAATGGAAGAGTTATTTTGAGGCTTCCACGCGACATTGCCCCTATACAGTTGGCGGTTCTACCATTAGTGCAGAAGGACGGGCTTCCCGAAAGGGCACGTGAGCTGCATAAAATGCTGATTGAGGAGGGATTCTCAGCGGAGTATGACGAAGCTGGCTCAATCGGGAGACGCTACGCACGATTCGATGAGATTGGAACTCCACTCTGCATCACCGTGGATTATCAGACTCTCGAAGATAATACCGTTACAATTCGAGACAGAGACTCTTGGGAGCAGGTTAGATCGAACATTGATGACCTTCCAAATTTGTTATGGGATTTCTTCCGTTTCAAAAGGGAATTTCGTGACTTAGGAAACGCCGTAAAGGAAGATTCTTGACTTTGGCACTTTTAAAGGATAAAAATAAACTTTTTTCTTTTTGATTAGTTAGGTTTTTTAATCTTTCCACGTATTAAATATGTGAAACCAGCGATTTGAGATGAGGCGAGAACTTATTGGTTCTTCCAATCGAAGCGGAGCATCGGGCTAAAAGGAGAGCGCTTAGGCTTCTCCAAGAACATCTAAGAAAAGTTATGAATGTTTATCGAAAAGCAACGCAGCTTATAGACGCTTTCGCCGAAGAAGATAGCAACTCTCTAGAGAATCTTTACAAAGAGGTTCAAGAACTCAGCGATGAAGTAGACGATTCAAAACGAGAGGTTGCTCAGGAACTAGTCGAGATAGGCGCGATACTATTGAATAGAGAAGATTTTCTCAGATTCACCGATGTAACAAGCGAAATCGCTGATTTCTGTAAGGGAATAGCATTCAGAATTTCACAATTAATGGAAAGAGGATGGAAGGTACCGTCAGACCTTAAGAGAGAAACCTCTAACCTCGCTGTAGCGGTCTTCGAAGCCTTCTCTAAGCTCCGAGACACATTTATTATGTTGAACTACGGCTCGCCGAAAGTTTTAGAGAGAGCCAAAGATGTTGAGCTAGCTGAGAGAAACGTTGATAACCTTTATCGTCAATTAGAGCTTAACATCCTCAGCAGCGGAATGAATGTACCCACATTACTTTTAATGAGGGATATAATTCAGCTCTTAGAAGATACCGCGGATAAGATTGAAGATGCAGCTGATGCAACCCGAATATTATCATTCGCCATATAAAAGGGAGGAATCAAAGGTTTAATGCCAGCTCCCATCGAAGCCGAATTCGTCGAGAACTTTCTAATAGTCTGGGATCCAAAGGATGGATCAGAGCTCTATAAACTTGGATTTTACGGCAAGCCTCTAGGCATATCGAAACCTAAAAGTCCAGATTTCAACGTCCCCTTAATTCTCGACTTGATGGAAGGCCTATACCTAGTTGAGAAGGGAATAATCAGAGTCTACGAGGCGCCGGGAAAGAATAATGTGGATTTTGAAGTTCTCAAAGAGAGAGCCAGAAAACTCTATGAAGAGTTTGATCTCAAATATATTGTTTACCGAGATCTGCGAGAGAAGGGACTAGTAGTTACTCCCGGAGTCAAGTATGGATGTGACTTCGCAGTGTATAAGCGGGGACCGGGAATCGACCATGCGCCCTATATGGTTTCGGTAAAGAGCAGGAAAGATGAGATCTCAGCAACAGAGATTGTTAGAGCTGGAAGGCTTGCAACAACTGTGAGGAAACGATTCATCATTGCAGTGCCAGATTATGAAGGAAATAAGATAGAATATCTCATTTTTAGATGGTTCAAAGCTTAGAGAAATCTCACATCCAAAGGAAAAAGAGAGATCTTTCCATCCGAGACTAGCGGACTATTGATAATTGGTCGGTTGCCTTCATATTTTTGTTTCTAAGATTGATTTCGCACATCTTAAATGCTTTATCGAAGAATGTGGCAGTGTTAGAGGTTATCAAATATGCCTGCCCACTCAAAATTCGAGGAGAAGATTGACGTTCTGGACCTCATTATAAACGTTCTTAGAGATCATGAGGAGAACCTATCAAGAACCCTAGAGAACTTCGATGATGTTCATCAGCGTATTAGTGCTTTTGCTGAAAAGCTAAATCTTCTGGACAAGATTCTTGAACGTTTAGATGGATTAAAAGTAAAGCGCATCATAGAAGCTACGGGGATCAATGGTCCTCTCGTTAAGGTAAAATGCAATGATTGGGCGACGTTTCGAGCTGCAAGTCAAGGAGCACTACTAGTTACATTTGAAATATCGGAGGGAAACGTGACTGTCTCCTCGATTACAGATCTTTTTGTCTTCATATATAATGATGGTATACCTGAGCTTATGAGTGTGATGGGTAGTGGAATTATGCGATGGGTGAGTAAGATCATGAAAAATGGAGAATCAGCAGTAGAATCTTTCGATCTACTCCATTTTCAAGATGATATCTATGAGGAAGTTATTGATCCTGAGGCTTTCCGAAATTGGCTTTCCACCGATCTTAAGATCTCTAAAGAGAAGATTATTCACGGAAAGGTTCTTTGTTAGGGAAAACATTTTCATATTGCGGAAAAATTCTTGATTTTTTATCTTTTAAATGGTAAATGGCTTGTTACTGTTTCTTCTTAAGGTAAATTGTCTTATTTAGTTGTCCAAAAATGGTTAAAATTCGATTTATTTCTCCACATAACTTATTTTTTTAACCATTTCCGTTAGAAAAACTTAAAATACTTATTTTTTGAAGAATGAAACTCGACTCAGAAATGGAGGTTAGAAGAAATGTTAAGTAAAACGAGCTTGTCTCAGAGAAGAAGCAATCTCGAAATAGTTGCTGAGATTCTGAGAATAGCTAGAAGAGGAGCGAAGAAGACTAGAATAGTCTACGGAGCCAATCTTAACTTCAAGATGCTTAGGGAATACCTTGAGAAGCTTGAGAAAGCAGGATTAATCACGATCTCGCAGGAAAGTGGAGGCCTCATCAAGACGACAAGGAAGGGATGCGAATTTCTCCAACAATTCTATGGATTAAAAGAGCTCTATCTGGAGTAGCTATAGTAACATAGTTTCTTAAAAATTAATATTTAGGGAGGGAAAACATATACTTCAAATATATACTGATGGTATAGACGGAAAAGAAGGAGAATACTTGATGATCCTCAAGCAATGGATGATTCCCTTCCTAATCGCTCTTGGAGGAGTTCTTGCAGACTACGTGACAACAACTTATGCCTTAAACTTCTGCACCGGAATCTACGAGACGCATCCACAATATAGTCCAGTTTGGGCAATCCTAGTATTCTGGGGATCTCTCGCAATACTGACAATTGCTCTGCCAAGAAGGAAACCGTGGAACTTAAGCATAAATAGCATAGCTTTAATCTCATATCTAGGCGCGATAAACAACATTCTCGTCATTTTAGGTGTTTTTCCAGGAATAACTACATGAAAAATGCTTTATTTTAAATTGCTTGGATGAAAATATCGCCTTTTTATCTATTATAGGGATAATTGTAATTTTTGAGGTGAAATTCTCTTAATTGGCAATTTAATTGTGACAGTAGTGCCTTCTCCAACCTTCGAATCCAGCGTGATGCTCCCCTGAAGAGACTCGATTATTCTTTTACAAACAGCCAGTCCAAGTCCTTGTCCCTTAGCTTTTGTTGTGAAGAATGGCTGGAAGATCTTGCTTAAGTTTTCTTCTGGTATGCCCACCCCAGTATCCTGTATACTTATGAAGACGTTACTATCCTTTTTATAGGCGCTTATATTCAGAAGTCCTCCGTTCTCCATAGCTTGAATTGCATTCGTGATTAGATTTGCGAGAACTCTCTTCATCAACAATGGATCCGTGGGAAAAGATTTGGAAGCTTTATCAAAGTCAATATTGACTTTGATATTTGAAGGAATTTCCACGGTTGAGAGAACTTCTCTCACTATCTTTTCGAAGTTTGTTTCAACAATGTTCGGCTTTATCGGTCTAGCGTAATCTTGCAGATCTGAAACTATCTTATTCATGTACTCTACTTGCTTCTCAATTATTCTAATTATCTCAATTAGATTTGGATTAGGTGATAATTCAAGCTCTTTCTTCGCAAGAAAGAGCGAGTATACTATTGCTTGCAATGGATTTCGAAGATCATGGCCGATCATTGCGGCTGCTTCTCCAATCACAGCTAATCTTTGCGATTTTAGGAGCTCTTCATGCGCCTTCTTCAGTTCTCTGGTTTTCTCCTCAACAAGCTCCTCTAAGTAGTCAGAGTATACCTGATGAATCTCCTTTTTGGGGATTTTGGTTGCCAATTTTCCAAGTAGCGATGGATAAATACCTAACTTGTCTGCACTATCCTTGTTTAATCTTAGAACCAATCTAAGCTTACTTAATAGATCTTCAACGCCGATGATGTCTTCTCTGAGCAGTCGCTCGTAAATCCAGCTCAAAATCGAGTTGAATACATCAATAGCATGTGACAGGCGTTTATCTTCTGGAAGTCTCATAAGTCTTTCTTTTACATCATCAAGTAAGATTTCGCCGAAATCAGTTATCTTCATCTCTTCAGTAATATAATGCTCTGAAAGCTTCTTCTGAAACTCATACTTTATCCTCAAGATCTCACTACTGATCGGATAAAGAATTCTTCTGTAAATCTTCAAGCAAGCTTCGATATCGTCTAGGTCTCTCAAGCTCTTATCCACAGTAATTTTTTCAAGGAATCTCCCCCCGGAGATTCCATATATAAGATCAGTCTTTTTTAGAAAATCCTCGTATTCTTTTACTATAGATTCAAATTTCCAACCAAGCTTCTTATCCGCCGCGTTTAAAACCCTTAGATAACAGTCAATAACTCTGGCATCCACGGAATTTTTATCAAAAAATTCCAGATTCTTTTTGATCAGCTCGACTAGATCGAGATCTTCCACCTCTCTAAAGACAATTCCGCCCTTATCTAACAACACATTATTTTCAATCCCCGAGTTCCTCACAAACCTTATAAATTGAAATACTTCTTCTCCAAGAGAGCTACCAGTTGTTGAGTTATAATAAATAGTGAGAAATGAAGAGTAAATACGCGAAAAATCTTTGCTTTCGATGAATGATAAAGGATATTCTTTCTCTTTGAGGAATAATACGTACCAGATAGATAGAAATGTTAGGAATTGCAAAATACCTCCTATTCTAAAACTGGGATTTAAGAAATTCAAGGCTATCCCTGCATTAAGTAAAGTAGTTCCAATAGCTTGGAAAAACATGAAGCTGAAGAAAAGAATCATGTATTTTTTCTTCCATAAAGGAAATCTGGTCTTTCTCACTAAATTAAACAAGATGACAATAACTCCCACCAAATAGCCTATAAAAATAAGGCTAACTGCTATGAGTAGAGGATTATAGCTGACTACTTTATATGACCAGCCAAATTCTGTTAAAAAGAATCTGTAATTAATGAAGTATTCGTGTTGAATCATTATGGCTAATTGCATCATCGCTGGCAAAATTACCAAAATATTAACCTTTCCACTTCTTTTCTCTCTAATATTCAGAACAGTTAACAAATATAACGGATAACATACGTGACTTGATATCAACATAATTGCGAAGAAATTGGCGGCGGTAATCATGTCTGAAGCTGTCCTACTGATAAAATTAGAGACTTCCCACAATGAAGTAACCAAACCGAAAAGGAGCAGAGACTTTAAAGCTAACGTTTTGGGATGCTTAAACAATATATAAAAAGATACAAGTAAAGAAAGGATTCCGCTCACTAAATATTGGAGATTGTACAGCAACATCTCTCTTCTACATGTGTTACTCATAATTGATCGTTTATTCGGGTTATGAATTTGAAATCCATTCCGGCCTTATTTATTAATAGAAAATATAATAAGAAAATAACGATCAAAATAAAGTTACATGCTTTCCCTCAATGATAAAAGATGCAATTCAATGATTCAAGTGATTAACTAGATGAAAACCAACGATCTTTGGAAGAGATATTGCAGCATATATGAGAAAGATTTTTCGGAGCAGCTGGATTATAATAGAAAGCGAATGGAACAATATTTTCGAAAATGGAAAGAAACCGTTCTCGCTAAAATGTTATGTAAGGATGACATTAAGAGATTTCGTGATGTTCCAATTACGACGTATAGCGACTATCCCATGCTCAGTGAGTTTGGGAGAAAAATAGCATATATTATTGAGAGGAATCCTAAGAGAAAAGGAGAACTCTTTAAGGATTACTATGATCGCATCACTCAGGAAATTGGAGCTTCACTTAATCGGTATATGACGGAGCCTTATTTCCTATGCATGAAGAGTACAGGCACCACGGGACAAAGTAAGTGGGTTGTTCATGGAAAAACATTCTGGAAAAACTTTGAACAAGCATCAATCGCAACCGCAGTGATTGCTTGTAGTGATAGTTGGGGAGAAACAAAACTTAAGGTTGGGGATAAATGTCTAAATATGAACGCGCCTATACCCTATATATCTGGATGGGGCGCATGGGCCTCCCAAACTTGCTTTAAACTGGTTCCGCCCATAGCTATCTGTGATAATCTTCAAGATATGCGAGAAAAGTTCTTTCTCATATTAAAAGCTATTCAGAGAGGAGAGAAAATAGCGGTAGGCGGAGGCATAGGAGCTCTATTCTACATGATATGTAAATATTTTCTTGACCCAGAAGAATTCTATCGGGAATATTACCATTCTCTTGATTTTGGACTAAAAAAGATGCTTCTTTACCTAAAGATGCTTCAGTGTAAATTGGGAAGTAAAGAAAGAAAAAGAATAGTTGAACTTTTACCATTGAAAGGTGTACTTATTGCTGGGCTTGACGCACGGCTTTACATAGATTTTTTCAAAGAGGAATTCGGTGTAGAACCATTAAATATTTACGGATGCACAGAAGCTGGTCCATTGATGCGAGGCGACCCTGATAGGAAGAGAGATCTAATTCCTGACTTAAGAACAAGCTACTTAGAATTCAAAGACGAAGAAGGAGAGATAAAAGAGCTTGACGAACTTAAGAAGGGAGAGGTTTACGAGTTAGTGGTGACCCCCTTCGAGTCGATGCTTTTCAGATACAATATTGAAGATCTCCTACGAGTTATTGATTTTAGAGACGATGGTATGCCCATCTTCGCCTTTGAGGGCAGAAAAATAGCGGTTATCGACATTTACGGCTATAGACTTTCTCCTAATGTTATCGTTCAAGCGCTTTCTAGAGCGGGCTTGAGTTCTTCGGATAAATGGGCAGTTGTCAAGCGTTTTGAGCCGAAAGAACATCTTCTCTTTTTGATGGAAAAGACTTGGCCATATTCTGAGAGAGAATCTGAGAAAATCATATTTTATTCCCTGATAGAAACAGAGAAGACGTTACCGTATCGCGGTCGTACATTTAGTGATTATGTGGATGACTTTAGAATAAAAGAACCTTCTGAGGTTGTTAGAGTTGAATATTTGAGGTCGGGAGCCTTTCTTAGATATTCTATGATAAAGGCGAAGGAGGGAGCTCCGATAGGGCAGTATAAGCCTCCGAAGATTATTCCTCCTGGAAAGATAGAGATTTATGAAACTCTTAGAAATGCGTGATTTTAACTTCTTTATGTCTCACTTACCGCTACTCTAGAATTGAGACCATTTTAGTTTAAAAATCTCTCCGCAAACTTTAGAGCTGGCATCCTCTATAGCTAAAATCAAGGAGAGAATTGCGGCAACAATGTATAAGGGGACTGTGACCGTGAAGGGAAGGGACCAAGATGCCTCCAGAAGTTCGATTATGGGTCTGCAGAGAAAGACTCCGGTTAGTAGCGTATAGAAGATATAATTGTTTAAAAATAATGCGATTATCGGCATCGTAACGTAGACTAGAAAAATGGATATTCGTAACCAAAGAATAGGATCTATTGAAGCTTCAACAGCTGGGGAAGTAATCTTTATCATTGGAAAGAAGTCTCCATAAGCTATGAGGCTTGTGGTTGCGAGAAAGATTTTTATAATCGCGATTTTGCGGCTATCCATGCGTTTCCACCTGGTGAACCATTAAATCCAAAACATACTCAGTGAAACTCTTTCTTTTCTGTTCAAATTTTATTCCTAACTTGGAATAAAGGGTCTCAAGAATTAGATCCTCAATTATGACGGCTCCGGACCCTAAGATTTTGGGTAGAGACTCCTCGAAAAATCGTAGTTTTTCTTCAAAACTCATAGAACTATTCTCTTTTAAAAAGCCTAGAAGCATCTCAGCTACTTCATCATCAAATATGTTTCTGATCACCTCGTTGATTGCGTCAAAGATTAAGTTTTCAAGTTGCAGCATTACGACCCGCCGCGTTAAGTTTTCGAATACGAGTTTTTATCCAATCCTTTACTTTCTCTTCAGTTATCTTCTCTAGGTCTTTTTGTTCAGCTAGCTTTTCTTTCACTACCTCGAGAAGTTTCTGAACGCTAACTGGCTTAACGAGGTAGGCATCGGCGCCTAAGTTGAGAGATTTAATCGCGTTTTCCAGATCCGGATAGCCTGTTACCATTATTTTTATCATTTTAGGAAATGTTTCATGCATCTTTCTTAGCAGCTCAGTACCTTCCATGTCGGGGAGCTTAATATCTAATAATACAAGGTTGTAGAAGTTCGTCTTGGACTTCTCTATAGCTTCTAAGCCTGTTCTCGCAGTATCTATCTCGTATCCATCCATCTGAAGTATCCTTTCAAGATTTCGGAGAATAGTCTCATCGTCGTCTACTATCAATAAGCGATCCTTGCTCAAAGGATTCACCTTTTATCAAGAAATGCTTTCCGTCAACCTGATTGATTTCGGTATAAAACTGAAAACGATATATAGAAATTGTGAACTTCACATACAGATTCGAACATTTTATTTGAAATAAATTTTCAGAAAAATCATGTGAAAAATAAATATTAATAGAGCGATCCTAGCGGGTCTAAAAATCTTCAGCAGAAATGATATTAAATTTACAAACTGTCCTGGAGGCTACGATCCGCCTTATACTTTTCTATATGATTTAGTAGGTTAATATCCGAGCTTCTTTCCCATAATTCCTTAAAGGACTCGGAAAGTTTTTCGGATAATTTTTTATTTTGAAAGAGAAACGCGAAAGAAAAGTTTTTACTTAAAGGTGTAGAGATCGCAATCATGGAATATTCTTTATCTACTATTAAGAATGAATAGGGTAGATTTACATATCTTATATGTAGAAACGGAGATTTTAAAAATTTAAAGACGTCATTTGCAACGTCATGATTAGAGAATAAAAAGCTTAAAAACATTTGAGCTACATGAAAACTCTTCGATTCCTTATCAAGTATGTAAAATACCTCAACTTCTCTCTGGACTGCTGCTAGAAAAGCTTCCATTATACGCGCATCATAACATTTGCATGCAAACAATATTTCTTTTTTAGCTTTATTGATATATCCCACTATCTCCTTGACAACTTTTTCCCATTTTTCTATAATTCTTACCGTTCCCAAAATATTCGTTACCTGCCCTCCCGAAATTAAATTTACATCTTTAAGTAACGCTTTCATGATTTCTTCCGTTTCTTCTACCGACAGATTCTTCGTCTTCAATATTTTGCCTATCAGATCAAGCTTTTCTTTCTGGTTCAATACGCTTTTTAACGACTCTATAAGATTATAAATGGTCTTCCCCAAAATTGTATGGGTATATTTGCCATCGACTTTTTCAACTAATCCCGTATCCATAAGTTTTTTAAGATTAGTATAATATCTTTTCTGAGTTAAATTTAGTTTTTTTATCGTTTCCGTAGAGCTTTCTATACCATCCCCTGCGGTATAAAAAATCTTTAAGGCATCCATACTTGAAGCAGCAGAAAAAACTTTCACGATTTCCTCTAAAAGAGAATCATGATCTTCTTTACTTTCAGCTTTCACGAAAATGGCTGACGGACTCATAGATGTTTTTCTTCCAATTATCCGTTTCATATTCACACCAACATTTACGGAATTTTAATCGGCGACCCGCTTCATACCCAGGCGGTGAGTTGTAATCCTTTATAATTTGAAGGAGTTTTCCCAATTATTGACGGTGTTACCTTGACGATTCCATACTTCCAATGCCACACCATCATTCTCCTTTTTCCTCAAATTAACCGAATTCCTCTGCAAATTTCCATTTTATCTATCGTTAAAACACAAGATACAAAAAAGGAATTTGAAGGAAAATTAAATATTCACAGCATATATTTCAAATACTTTAAAAAATAACTGAAACATAACCGAAAATGGGCAGTTCTGTTTTATTATTCAGATCTAGACTTCTTTGCCTTTCCAGATGGTTTTTCTATAATTTTCATGTTGATCTGCGCAGTATCCTCCGTTATCATGTTTCCCCTAACAGTCTTCCTTCTCCTCTTGCCCTTTTCTCCCGCTCGATAACCCACCCCTCCGCTGAGCAGCACCCTCGCTTTTATGCCTCCGTGAATGTCGGGGCGCATCGGAAAGCCAGAACTGTCAGTTCCTCCAGTTATGACAACTTTATATCCGGAAAGCCCAACTACAGCTCCATCTAAAACGTCGCCGATTTTCCTCCCTATTAAAGGAACAGCACGTGCATCCTCAAGCTCCACTACACTTGATTTTCCAGTCTCAGGATCCGATATTACAACTTTGAATTTAGCCATCGCGGCGATTCTCTCCTCTACGCTGCGTTGAGATATGAAATAATTACCATTTTATAAGCATTCGCCTAAATTAACCGTCCCGGAGCCGCGAATAATCCCTTAGAGGAGAGCCAGCCTTTACTTCAGCGAAGAATTTGTATAAATGTATAAAGATGTGGAAGAATGAGGCCCTTCAATTCCCTATACTTTTTAGCCTCTTCAAACATTACGTCATGCTCGTAAATTTTAAATCCATTAGATAGCAGAAACTCACGATAACTCCGAGACGAGGCTATATAGTCAGTCTCAGTTATATTTGCGTATTGAGCCACAGGATGCCTTAATAAAGCTGCATTTCTAATAGCCTCAATCGGATCGTATGAGGAGGCTGAAGAGTACGTGAGATCAACAGGTAACCATCCCCAAGGAGGCACATAGACCATCGCCCAGCCATGCCAGCCTATCCTCGTAAGCCTCAGCATCCAATGACCATTCCAATATGTCACTCCTGAATCTCGCCCTGGAAGATAGATGCAGCCTACCTGTAAATATGCAGGTATACCTATCACGCGGCAAAAGGCTATGAGAAGATTCGCTTGATCATCACAATCTCCTGCTCTTTCACTCAGAGTCTCAGCGGGATATCTAGGGAGACCCCGAGTTCGATAATATACGTTTTGTTTTATCCAAAGAATGAAAATTTTGAGCAATAGGAGAACGTTTGTCTCGTTTCCAGCAATCTCTAAAGCCAGTTTACGAATCTCACTTCCATTCACTCGCCAAGGACCAACATCTTGACAATAACGTCTTTTTAACTCCTCTTGAATATCATCGAGAGTGCCTGAATTTCTTATGGATATCTCTGGTAATGAATGAGGCTTAAGAATTATTCTGTAGAATATTTGGATTGTGAGGTTTTCCCCGTAAAGGATTGAAGATTTTGGAAGGGACAGAGAGACTATTGGATTTCCATCCTTGTCTGTATGAAATTCGCTTATAGGGTATGAAGCATTTAGTAAATAGACTGTTTGCCAAGTATTGTTCATAAATAAGCCGATTGTCTTTTCCTCCTTACTGAGGTTCCATATACTCCTTTGAGGACTACTATTCTCAAGCGTTGAAGTGATCTTCAAGATAAAAGATTGATCTGCCAGAGTATTCTCTGAAAGAGCTGAATGATATCTTGAAAGAAGATTATATGAAGATGTCAATAAGAGAATAATACTTATCAGCGCGATCTTGAACCAGGAAAGAAGTCTCTTACTTTTTGAGGTCTTCTCAGCCATAAATCTATCCTCAAATCGTCTTTAGCATGAAGCCAAATTAAATCTAATCCTTATCATTAAATTAATCTTAATCTCCATAATCATAAAGCATGCAAAGAATATCTTGATCTTAGAAGAGATCGAATACAAAGAAAAGAAGAGAAGAAAATGAATTGGATAGTCATTCAATTAGGTAATTCTTAGGGCTTCGTTCTCCGCCGCAGAAACTTCGCTTCTTCTGTCAGGTCTAACTCTTTGATCTTCTCTTCTTCGGGTATTCCCAGCTCATTCCAACCCCTATACTTGTAATATCTTGAGAGAAGTTCACCGAGTGGCGGTAAGGACTCGGCGGATCCACCTTCTCCTCTCTTATGAGTTAATATACGTGGGGGCAAGGTGTCATCTTTTCGGCTTATTCCTTCTCGTACATTATAAAGTCTCTTTAAGTTGTATATTCGCTCGCCGGTTCGCATGAACTCTTCTAGATTCATCTTCCATCCAGTAACCCAATTCAGCCATTCTACAATGGTGCTAGGTTTGATTCCGCCGAACAGGATGAATTTACAGATCTTTAAGGAATCAAACATGCACATAAGGTTCTGAGCTTTAGCGACTAGTTCATCTTTTCGATCGAGGCTGTGTCGCTCCTGAATCTCAGGAAAGCCTAGATCAGGTAGCGTTACGCTTCTCTCAAAGATGTGACTGAGACTTTGGAGGTGACAGGCTCCCCGATTCGAAGTTGCATATGACAGGCCTTGGCTATAATAGGCTCTTGGATCATGTGCAGGAAGCTCCAATCCTTTAACATGGATTGCAAATTCGGCTGATAAACCTCCAATCTTCTCAGAAGCTCTCTTAACACCCTCGCCGAGAAGCCATCCTAAGCCCTTCTCGCGTTTTCCAATCTTCTCAATCATCCTCAACAGAGCGTCAGCATCGCCCCAAACAAGTTTTATTCCACCCGTATCCTCATCCGAGATTAGGCCATGCTCATAGGCCTCCATCGCGAATGCTACAGCCGCCCCAACAGAGATAGTGTCCAGACCATATCTGTTGCAGAGCTCATTCGCTTTGGCAACAGCCTTCAAATCGTCGATTAGACAGTTTGCTCCAAGCATAGCTAAGGTTTCATACTCTGGACCTGCCCCCTCCACCTTTCCATATTTCTCGCTTTCGAATGAGACTTCCCTTCCACAGCCTATTATGCAGCCACTGCAGTAATATCTGCCGCTGAGAATAGTCTCAGCCATAGTTTGTCCAGAAAGCCTTTCCGCTCCCTCCTCCCAAGATCCCAAAAGCCAATTTTTAATCGGCAGATCGCCCAGGTATTCTATCGCTCTCATCCCGCCGCTTGTACCATAATCATGCATCCCCCTAGCATTTTCAACAATCGAGGAAGCTAACTCCTTTACGGACTTCTCCAAGGATTCCAGATCCGCTATTTCGATTGTTCCGGTGCCTCGGACGCTTATCGCCTTAAGACGCTTAGAGCCCATAACTGCTCCTAATCCACATCTCGCTGCGGCTCTTCCATGCTTACCGTCACAAAATATGCCGGAGATTCTAGCGAGTTTTTCTCCAGCCGGCCCAATACATGAGACCACAGCTTTATCATCAGTCTCATCTCTTATCGCCTTGTCAGTCTCGTAAGTATCCAAGCCCCATATGTGATCGGCATCTCTCAATTCAACCTCTCCATCGGAGATCCATAAGTAGACAGGCTTTGAAGATCTCCCGCTGATAATTATTCCGTCGAATCCGGCTTTTTTCAACTCTGGCCCCCATGTGCCTCCTGAGTCGCTTTCACCAAATATCCCAGTTAAGGGTGATTTTGAGACAACCTGATATCGGCCTGACAAAGGAACCTTAGTTGCGGTTACAGGCCCCGTCATGAAGATAAGAAGGTTTTCAGGGCTGAAAGGATCTATGCTGGGACCTGTTTCGTCGAAGAGTATCTTTGCTGCAAGTCCGCTTCCACCTATAAACTTTCTTAGGAGAGACTCATCCACTGTCCATCGAAGAATCTTACCGTTACTCAAATTTATCCTCAAAATCTTACCAGCGTATCCTCCGATCAAATCCATATCACCTGATCATCGCATATGATTAATCAAAGCTGATCTTTAAAAGAGATTTTTTTGATTTATTTTTAACTGAAATCTAAAATTCTCACAAAAAGAAAAATATTCGGCGAATGATCATACGAAATTTATGAGTAGCTAAAGTTTGGTGACTAGATTGAGCTTAAAAAATCAGCCCTTAGCTAGATTTTATACACGCATAAATGATCGTGATTTTCTAGGGATCACAGTGTGGCAGGGTAAGACGGATCCCACAGCTGAGATCATAGTTGCTCAAGTTAGACGTCGAAGCGGCGATGAATGGGAGACTATTGGAAGATTGGCTCTATATCGTACGCGGGATGGATCTTACACGAAACTTCCTGATAGAAGATGATCTTAGACATCTTAATTGGGCATCTAGCTACAAACTTCGCTGATTCGAGAAGTCACGACTATTAAAAGATTATTGGAGAATGCAATAATTTTTTAGATCCTACATGGTAGAGATTATCAACATAAAGAGGGGAAAATGATGAAAAAATTTAAAGTGGGCATCATAGGTGTTGGCACAATTGGCCGTGCACACATAAATGCCTTCACAGCAAACAAGAAGGCTGAGGTAGCGGCAATCGCAGATGTAAATCCGGAAACGCTGAAGAATGTCTCAGAAAAATTCAAAATCGAAAGAGCCTTTACAGATTATTTAGATCTGCTTGAACTAGACGACATCGACGGGGTTGCCGTCTGCACACCTCCCTTCGCTCATGCAAAGATAACTTGTGATACAGCTGCGATGGGCAAACATGTTCTATGCGAAAAACCAATGGCGATGAATTATCAGGAAGCAAAGAGTATGGTTGAAGCATGTGATAAGGCAGGGGTAAAACTCGGAATCTGCAGTTCAAGGTCAAGATTCAACCCCACCGTTGAATTAGCGAAAAAATATATAGATAGAGGAAAAATCGGTCGCATCTACTATTATAGAGCAACAACTCTAAGGAGAAGAGGAAGGCCGGGTATAGATATTCTGAAGGAATCAAAATGGTTCCTTGATTCTTCAAAAGCGGGGGGAGGAGCCCTTATAGACATAGGATGCTACGATATTGACGTGGCATTATATCTCCTAGGAAATGTCGAGCCAATATCTGTCAATGCGATGACCTTCACTGGAATTGAGCCTGCCGTGAAGCTTAACACGATCTACGATGTAGAGGAGCATTCATCAATCTTCGTCAGATTTGAAGAGGATATAACGGCAGTCTTTGAAACCGCCTGGGCCTCTAATATAGGGCCTCATTCAGAGACGCTGATTTTCGGATCTGCGGGAGGATTAAAACTTAACCCATTCACCTACTATAGAGAGGAAAGGGGATTAGGCACATCCAAAATCTTTGATATTCCTCAAAGATGGGGAGAAACATGGAATCGGCTAGTCGACGATTTCATCACGGCATGCCAGAAGAACCGTGATCCTAAAACTTCAGGGAAGGACGGTCTCAAAATCATGGAAATAATAGACATGGCCTATCAATCTGCAAAGCATAGAAGAGAAGTAGACATCCAAGAGCTTAAACAATCCTCATAATTAAACCGTCAGAGCATCTAAAAACGCCATCTAAAACAGTAAAGAAAGACAAGTTAAATTTATTAGGAAGACAATTACTAGATATGAATGTAGGCTTCCACAATGGAAGCCTAAACATCTCCGCAATCTGGCGGCGTCAACCCTGACAAAGGAGGCGTTCGCCTCAGAGTGACGGGTTGACCTCCAGTTGCGGAAACAAAAGATGCGGACCTAAGAAGCTGAAAACTTAGGTCCAAGATAGGCTTGATGTGCTGAAACTCCGCCGAAGGATGAATGCGACCGTCAACTCCGGTTGATCCTGCCGGACCCCACTGCTATCGGGGTGGGACTAAGGCATGCTAGTCTGTGCCTTCAAGCTATGGTGAAGGCACGGCGGACAGCTCCGTAACACGTAGCTAACCTGCCCTCAGGACGGGGATAACCCCGGGAAACTGGGGCTAATCCCCGATAGGCGAGAAAGCCTGGAATGGTTTCTCGCCTAAAGGATGCAGAAACCATGCTTTCTGCATCGCCT
>CAZEGS010000028.1:15644-18678 GCA_964512445.1 uncultured Candidatus Bathyarchaeia archaeon | reverse complement strand
CAGTTAGATAGATACCAGAAAAGCATAGGGCAATACTACTACGTAAAATGACACGGCCTCTTCTTTTATCTTAGAACTTCTTCATGTGTTTTATCATTTCTTAACAAACTGTAGAATCCTTTTTCCAATGTTGAGTTATTAGTATCCGAATGAGGGTTGTTTTGGATTTGAAAAATCGGATGATCGAAAATTTCACAAGGTTATCCGCCTTTAAGTAAAGCAAATCTGCGATAAAGTCTAATGAGAATTCTTTTGTAAAGTGAGAAGGAATGTCAAGGGATACATTACAATTTGAAGCTGAAATGCTCTCAAGAGATGAGGTTAAAGCTATCCTCGATACGCTCTCTGTAGAAATCACATTTGTCGACGATGAAGATATTATCAAATATTTCAACAAGTTTTGATAAGAGAATCTTTGCGAGGTCAAGATCAATCATCGGAAGTAAGGTTCAGCAGTGCCATCCACAGAAGATCGTCCACATAGTCGATAAGATTCTGGACTGCTTTAGAAGTGGGAAGAAGGACGTAGCTGAATTTTGGATTAAAAGCGAAAATAGGCTTGTTTATATAAGGTACTTCGTAGTTCGAGATGAGGATGGCAAGTATCTGGGAACAATGGAAGTGGCACAGGACATAACCGAGATAAAAAAGATTGAGGGAGAAAAAGGATGTTAGACTGGGAGGACTGAATCTATGTTGGTAAATTTGCATCTGGAAGAAAAACTCTGGATTTACATATAGATCGTTCCTTTAAACTGGAAATCTACCAGGTTTGTCAGCCTCGTTATATGGTCCAGTAGCGTCATCTTAGTCAACCATTCATTTTAACAGTCAATTCAGCACATAGCATATTCATTATTTGAGGGTACTCATAATGGTTGAAGGGTGGATAGTGTCTTGTCATTCTTTATGGGCGTAGATGTGGGGACAACGAATATCGCCGTTCTTGTCGTAGACATTCATTCCGGCATAGTAAAGGCAGTCAGCGTCATTCATAACGATTCAGAAGTGACTGGTGAGGAAGACAGATTGAAGGGAAGAAGCGAGTGGGACGCTGAAAAAGCAGCGGAGATCGTCTTTCAGGCTATGGCTAAGGCCGCCGCAAAAGTTGAGCCGCAAAAAGTAAGAGGGATAGGTGTAACAGGCCAGATGCATGGAACAGTTCTGGTCTCTGATGATGGCCAACCACTCACCCCTTTCATAGGGTGGCAAGATAAGCGATGCCGAGACAACATTCCTGGGACAAACAAGTCTTACATTGCCCGAATGATTGAACTTGCCGGTGAAAACGGCTTTAGACGTGAAGGTTGCCGACCAGCTACGGGTTACATGGGATCAACTCTTTTTTGGCTGAAGGAAAATGATGCGTTGCCGAGTAGGCCTGCTACAGCATGCTTCTTACCTGATTATGTTGTGATGCGGTTGACTGGCTGTGATCCGGTGACTGATCCAACGAATGCAGGTAGCTCCGGCATATTTGATGTAATCTCAAAGAGGTGGGATTATAATCTTATTCGGAGGTTAGGGCTTCAGGGAGTCCAATTTCCAGAGGTGAGAGGGTCGGGTGAGGTGATCGGTGAGCTTACATCTGAGGCGTCGAGAAAGACGGGATTACCGCGGGGGGTCTCGGTCTCCGTTGCATGCGGGGATAATCAGGCGAGTTTTCTTGGCAGCGTGGCGGACAGAAGAATCTCGGTTCTTGTTAATATAGGTACTGGCGGGCAAGTCTCAATGTGGGTGCCAAGATATATCGAAGTGAAGAATGCGGAGACACGATGTTATTTTGATGGAGGCTACTTGCTTGTCGGTGCAGATATTTGCGGCGGGAGCTCTTATGCCTTACTGCATAGATTTTTCCTTGATGTTGGACGAGCATTCTTTGGATCTAAGGGAGACGAGAATCTTTACGAGAAGATGACGGCTTATGCTGCTAAGGTTCCGCCGGGATCAGACGGACTTCGATGCGAGCCGTTCTTTGGAGGAACAAGACTTGACCCAGACCGTAAGGCTGCATGGGTCGGATTGAATGAGTCGAATTTTACAGCTGGTCACTTCTCGCGTGCATTGTTGGAGGGGATAGCTCGCCATTTCAAAATTCTTTATGAGCATATGCTTCAGGGCGGGGCTTCCCATCGAAAGTGTCTGGTTGGCTCAGGTAATGGAATGCGGAAAAATGCGCTATTGGCTGAGATCTTCTCAGATATGTTTAACATGCCCATAAGGGTTCCTCTGAATCCCGAGGAGGCGGCTTTTGGTGCTGCTCTTCTAGCGGCAGTTGGATATGGTAAGTTTGACTTTGAGGAGGCTGCATGTCTGGTTAGTTATGGCTAGAAAAAAATTCTTTAAATAGTTTATAAATGCTTTTTGTTTTTGGTTTTTGATCGTTGAAGTGCCTAGTGTTTTAATAGGGAATATTATGTAACTGGAAAGGCTCATGGAATTCGGAATTTTTGAAAATACTTTTAATGTTTTTGGAAGTTAAAATCTTGTTTGGGAGGGGATGCGTCTTGGATAGAAAAATAGTCTGTCTTCTGCTGTTCATGTTTTTCATCATAGCTTGGATGACTCCGCTTTTCTTCCCCATCGGTTCGCTCGTTAGATATGCTTTTGAGGAGCTTCGAGTCTTGATTACGGGAATCTACATTGGATATTTCATTTTAAAGACTTGACGAGGCTTAGACCTTCCCAATAATTTATTAAGAGGGCTTCGAGATCTATAGTGCGAGATTTCAGCGTTTTAATGGGGATCTTCATTTTGGATTTTGGAGGCTGTTAAAGTGAAATATCGTATCTTAGGAAGGACGGGATTGAAGGTTTCTGAAATAGGGCTAGGTGGACACGAGTATAGACGGCCGCTTCCAACCACTCTGGGACGATGGGGAGAGATTGACATAGAGAAATTCATGAAAACTCAGCCTAAAAGGAACGTTATAATCAAGAGAGCGATAGAAGCGGGAATTAACTATTTTGATACGACACAGATGGAAGAGGCAAAGTCTCTCGGCTTAGCATTAAAAAATGTTGGAGGAAGAGA
>CAZEGS010000028.1:0-15544 GCA_964512445.1 uncultured Candidatus Bathyarchaeia archaeon | reverse complement strand
AGATGGAAGAGGCAAAGTCTCTCGGCTTAGCATTAAAAAATGTTGGAGGAAGAGAGAAGATTTACATCGCAGCTATGATAATCTTCCCGTTCAGAAAGATGGAGAAGAAACCGAAGACTGAATGGCGAGAAATCATAATTCGAGAAGTGGAAGAGCGGCTTAAATTGCTGCAAACAAACTATATAGACGTTCTTAATCTTCATGAGCCAGAGAACAGTTATTCACGGGAAAGACTCAAAGTAGCCCTGGAAGCGTTAAGGGAAATGAGGGATGAAGGTAGGATAGGCTGGATAGGTGCTTCCACTCATGATCCTCGTTTTATAGCCGAGATAATAAGGAAGTATGATTGCTTTGATTCGGTGATGATCCCCTACAATTATTATCGGCAAGAGGCGAGGGAAATTCTCTTCCCTCTCTGTAAAGCCTTAGAGATAGGCATAGTAGTCATGAAGCCTTTTTCATGGCCATACTATGGCATACCCTTCGTCCGATTTGGACCAGTTGATGGAGAAGAAAAGTCCCCGTATACTCCTGCACAATTATGCCTCCGATGGATCCTCAGCTCTCCTGAAGTCTCAACGGTGGTTCCCTCCGTAAACAGTCTAGAAGAGCTGGAAGAGAATACAGCGGCCATAACGAAAGAAGGCGTAATAGACGAGAAGATTCTAGAGATGTATTTAAGGAGAGCTACAGGACCCGAAGCAAAAGAAAAGCTGAAGGAGATGCTGAATGATCCGGCCGTTGATATCAGATACTATGCTAGGGAGGCCCTAGCTAAACTCTCATGATCAATAAGAAATGTTGTGAAGGGAATTATCTCTAGGTGGTAAAGGCTACTGACTAAAAAACCTGCGAAGACGCATAAGGTCGTAATAATCCTTTGTATTTTCCTATTCCTTCTAGAATTTAATTATTCGTCATGCCAAAGCCAGTATACGTATTATGGATATGTTCCTAGCAGAATATGGGAAGCAAGGCCCGTTAAGGGATGGTTAAGCGGGGTTCCAATTGGGGATGAATGGGAGATCATACCTACAACAATATCAGACTTCGCCTTTTTAATGATCGTTGCATGTGATAACGGAACTGAGCTCACCGTATATAGGCTTCCTAATCACGAAGTTTTGAAGACTGCCAGCTTAAAAATGATGGATAAACTTTTCGTTAAGCTTCAAAATGGAACGTTCTTTAAAGTTGTGTCAAATAAGCCTCTCTCCGTAACTTTGATTGGAGGAAAAATAGGAGGACGAGATCTAGATCCAAAATCACCCTTCTCATTTGTTCCAAACTCTTTCTATACAAGTGTAGATGGCGGCTTCATAGGCAGAGAATTCATCTTCATAGCTTCTCAAGAACCCGCCGGCGCTCCCTATAGGATTGTGGCGCTTGAATCAGCCGAGATCATCGTCAAAGATGAAAACAACTCAGTTATTCACAGATTTCGGATGACGCCGGGAGAGATCAAAGACCTAAGCTTTAGAGCCTTCCATGCTTACAGGATCGTATCGACGGGCGATATAGTTTTGCATACCACTAGTGGAGGATGCTTACCTTCAATAGAAAACAGTTATGTCGGTAAATACTTCATCTCTCCATCATCTACCAGCTGGTGGCCATCCCGCGAACGTTCTCCAAATAGTTTTCACCTAATGGCTCTTGAGGAAACAAAGGTGCACATTTACGATCTGGAATTTAAGAAAAAAATTGAAGAATTTAAAATTCCCTCTGGCAGCAGCATAAGAGTAAAGCCGCCTGCAAAAGAGATAATTATACAGTCTGAAAAGCCATTAAACGCTATGTACGTAAGCAACGACGGCACTTATGAATATGGCGCGGGCATGACTTTCATAAGGATAGAGGCAGGAGAGACAGCTCTGGTTTACGTACCCACAAAACCTTTGATACAGAAGGCATTCTTATTCGCTTTAAAGAAGACCATTGTCACGATAGATGATGCTACGTACAAACTTGCTGCCGACGAGATCTTCTCGATATCGCCGGGGCTTCACAGGATTACTCCAAGCAGTAACGTGTTGATTCAAATAATCTATTGGTCCGGACATGTCTCATTTCAGGGAATATCATCATTCTCAGCGCTAATACCCGCCGTAGAGACATCCCATATGAAAAATGAGGTTAACATCACCGCTATGTTAAATCAAGGTTCAAGCCTCAGCATATACGTAGCTTATCTGATTGCAGCCGTTATAGCTATTTCAGCGGCAATAACTTTCCATTTACTGATGAAGAGGAGACGGTAATAGATTGCAAAGGACAAATTATTTTGAGCAAGTAGGTTTTTCTCGCGTTTTCTTTAGATCCTCCTTCTCAAATCTTATGATGTAGACATGAGTTTCAGGAGTTATCTTTCCATAGATCTTCTTTAATGCTCTGAGAAGTTCCCTCCTATTTTTGAATCCGTCTTTCTTAGCGTCTTTATCGTTTATCTCTGAGATCTTCTTCCTCACGATGCTTTTTATACGCGCATATCCGCAGCTTTCTCCTCCAACTACAATCTCAACTATCTCTTTCGGTTTGAGGTTAGTCTTCATTCGTATAGTCGTTATCTTCTTACCGCTCCGCAAAGTCTCTTTATATTCCTTTTTAAAGTTTAGCTGCTTCATAGTGCGCTGCCAACCGTCCAATATTGAGCCTCAAATCACTTTTCAATTCGACAGGATGAATTTTAACAATCTCAGCAGTTTTATCCCAAGATCTACATTGTAAGCATCTCGATATGAGCTCAGCTTCGGTTCTGAGATCCAATTTACATCTTAATTCTCCAGAACTCAAAAAATGTGTTTGCAGGACCTTCCTAACAGAATCACATGCCGCCTCATAAGCTAAAACGCCTTGAGTATACTTCAAAAGTCTCTCATGCTGAGACGACGTTAAATGCGGAGGCTCCAGGAGGCTCCACCTCTGCACACTTAAGAGCTGAGCTGCAACGTAAGAGTCTAGATTATAATATGTGTCGGGAAGCGATTCTAAGAATCGCACCTTAAATTCCCTGTAAATCTTCTGTATAATATCTTCAGTGCTCTTATTTAGAGGCTTCACAACAACCACGCTGAACTCTCCAGAGACGATGTTTCTCATCGGACTTATATGAACAGGAATAAAGCCGTTCTTCAGCCAGAAATTAAGTAGCTGTCTGTCGGCTCCGAAACCCGCTCCAACCCAATCGAAACCCTCTTTCTCCGCCTCATCACAGAGATTTTTTAACGCGAAACTTCCAAGCCCACGTCCTATAAGATCCGGATGTACAGCTATCCTTACAATCCTTAACCCTCTAAATTTAGCGAAATCTCTGTATGGCGGATAATATTTTACTACACAAGAGGGAATGAGATTCCCAGATGGAGGACTTCCGTCCAAAACAAGATTTACAACCTCCTCAGGCATTTCTCCCTCTTCAGCTAGATGCAAAGCCGCTATGATTCTTCCCGAGTTAGTCTTCACAAAGCGTGCTGAATGATGAGGAGCATCTCCTAGAATCAGAAGATCGTCAGGTCTGTTCCTATAATGCGCAAGAACATATATTCCTATAAACTCTCTAAGTTCTTTCTCAGCCTTCTCAAACCATAAGTCTAGGTCAGCCTTCCCATAAATGCAGTTTTCAAGATTAACTTTCTCTCCGCCGATCTCCGCAGGCTCAGCATCCAAGAGAAGAGTTTTATACAGCCAGTCTTCAACCGGATCTCCATTAGCATATCTTATCGGCTCATCCATCTCGATTCGATGCAGATTTATCTCTTTACTCTCTTCCAGCGTCTTTAGAAATCTTAGGGAGAAGCCTCTTCCTGCACCTTCATAACCATGTATTGTTGAA
The DNA here is from genome assembly GCA_964512445.1 of uncultured Candidatus Bathyarchaeia archaeon. Lineage (GTDB taxonomy): Archaea > Thermoproteota > Bathyarchaeia > Bathyarchaeales > DTEX01 > B63. The sequence continues at coordinate 11,712 of CAZEGS010000028.1, read as the reverse complement.
GCGAAGATCGCTTTTGGGAATCTCTGAGTAAGCTTGAAGAGTAGGGGTACAGGTATTCCGGCGGCTTCATCAACCATTAGTACATCTGCCCTTTCATTTAGAGCTTTATATGGATGGCTGAAATCTATAACTCCCAATTCGGATTTTATTCTCGAAATCCATCCGGCATAATACTTCTTTGTGAACTTCTTATTCAGCACCTTAAGTCCCTTTTCAATCATATCAAAGACGACTTGAACTTCTTCCCTACCTGGAGCAGTAATTAAAATCCTACTTGCTCCCAAAGAGAGCAAAGTAACCGCGCCTAATCCTAGAAGAGCAGATTTACCTCTCCCACGATTCGAGATTATTATCAAAACGCTTCTACCATTCTCATGTATAACCTCCTCTAATTTGTGGAGAGCTTCAGCTTGATCTTGAGTTAGAACTAACTTGTGAATCTTCTTGGGAACTCTGCTTCGCTCTGGAATACTAAGCGATTTCTTAACTTTCTGAGGTACATTAAGTAACTCGCCTTTTAAAATTTGCCAGCCGTCAAGAATCCACACGCTTCGAGTTTCAAGAATCTTTCTGACAAAGTATTTTTCAAATCTGACATGGATATCCTCGGGGCAATAAGGAGGAGTTAGAAAACTTCTATGGATACTAGTGTCCCAAGGTTTTTCAACGCTTAAATCAAGATTATACAGTATTACTAATCCGCCTCCCCTCACAGTCTCAACAAGCCTTCCAATATCGTTTGGTCTAGCCCCAAGACTCATATCTAGAATTAGAATATCATTTGTCGTTCCGAGAAGACGGTCGCTCTCAACATAAGTATGAAACTTAACGTTCTCTGTTGGAAATCCGTTTTCCTCAAGCTTTTCGAGAAGAGATTCAAAATCCGAGTTCTCTTTCTCGTCTGAAGCCGCATATACGACGTTTTCCCCGCTTTTTCCATTTAGCTCTCTATGCTTTAGAATCAGAAACGTTATTACATCTTCAGAGTCCTTTCCAGAGATCACCAATAGTCTTCTATGAGAAGCTTTCAATGCCTCTCTCATCATCTCCGTTAACAGGTGCTTTGTCCGTTCTCTTCCGTCCATGGATGCTTGCTACACCTCCTTTTTATTAGAGTGACAGAGCGACTGCTTGCCTCTTTCCAAAGCATCAAGATCCAAACTGTTCATCGACTCGTCCAAACTCAGTAATAATCTTAAATAAACTAAACTGGAAGATAAAGAATTCCTCAAGACAAGCCGCATAGAGTCATCAATGAAAGTTTAACGTAATCTATGCACTAAACAATTTTTATTTCATGTCGAGTTAGATATTGCTGTGAAATCGACGGTTTTCGAGATTGATAGGGAGATTCCTCTTGTCGGTTGCATATCCTTCGGTATTATAGATAGAGGAACAAATCTGCTACAGATCAGACCTATATCTTTATGTCCTCTCTCATGCATCTTCTGCTCGACTGATGCAGGTCCCAAATCTAGGATTCGCCAGGCAGAGTATATTGTTCCACTGGACTATATGATTGAAGAGTTTAAGAAACTTGTAGCCTTAAAGGGTAAACACAGCATAGAAGCACATATAGATACCGTTGGAGACCCCATAACTTACCCAAAGATTGTTGATCTCGTTCATGAGATTAGTCAGATAGACGGCGTTAAGACGATCTCTTTACAGACTCATGGCTCTATACTTAACGAAAAATTATTAGATGATCTTTCAGCCGCAGGCTTGACGAGGATAAACTTTTCTCTCGACGCGTTAGATCCGGATCTTGCCAGAAGACTTGCTGATACTGGATGGTATGATGCTCAGAAATCTTTAGAACTGATGCGTTATATAACGGCCAATACATCCATTGATCTTCTGATAGCCCCCGTCTGGATTCCGAATTTTAATGACGAAGAGATACCAAAGATAATAAAATTTGCATTAGAAGTTGGCGCTGGAAAACTTTTCCCGCCCCTCGGCATACAGAAGTATCTCATACATAAACATGGAAGAAAAGTGAAGGGAGTCAGACCTCACTCATGGCGTGAATTTTATGCAAATCTTAAAAGGTTGGAGAAACAGTTCGGCGTGAAACTCATCCTGAAACCTTCAGACTTTGGAATCTATAAGTGTAGGATGCTTCCTGTGCCTTATAGGAAGTATAGTCTGGTGAAGGTTAAAGTTGTGGGGCCTGGGTGGATGAAAGGTGAAAAACTCGCAGTTACCGATAGGGGGGACAGAGCTGTGACTTTGATAAATGCCAGCGAGATTCCTATAGGAGCTAGGGTGAAAGCTAGAATAATAGAGAATAAACATAATATTCTGATTGCTGATCCTTTACTTTAGTGGAACTGTGAATAATAGAGTAGATAGAGGACGCTTTACATTCCAGAGGGATACGTTACATCTTCATCTGGGTCAAAAAATCTTATTTTGATCTTTCTCTCCGGATCTACAGTAGGCTTAGGTTTTCCTAGAACCTCAAACCTGAAAAGCGCTGATTTATACCAAGCTATGCCTGGATTCTCGTCAACCGGAAACATTATCTTTTGAACGAATGACTCATAGTTTATCGTCTCATATTTCATATCGTAATGCGAAAAGTTTCTTATTATGTCGGTAATTACGCATCCCATTCTTGTGAGCATTCTCTCTATGGAGATCCATTTTTTGAGGGATGCCTCAGCTGTTGTAAGTCCGAAGTAGCCTACGCCATTATCTTTTAGGCAGGATACCCCTCGTACTATAAAGGCTTTTAAACCGCTGAGTGTCTCCAGAGGCTCGGAAGAGAAGACATCGAATTTTCCTATCAACTGTTTAGGCAGCGGGTCAGCCACGTCATATCTTATGAACTCGATTGAGAATCCATAATCTCTATTAACTTTATTTATGAACTCTCCGATTCTTGTGTCTATATCTAAAACGACTACTCTGTTAACCGCTTCAGTTAGTGATAAAGCCACACTTAATAAGTCATCGTCGCCTATTAGTATAAAATCTTGATCCGCTAGATCTCCATAATAATTCATCAATGATACTCTGGCTACTACGTCATACTCTCCCATGTAACCTTGAAAGTAATTTAGGACTGGTTTAGGCCTATCTTTAACGATTCTTCGATAATCCTCAAGCAGCTCGTTGAACTTTCCCGTAACCTCAATTGCTCTTCCATTACATCTCCTGCAGACCTCGCTAGTCAATTCAAGTTTTTTTGAAGAAACTCTGGCTTTACCGTTCTCGGTTAGGAATATTTTATGCCCATCCGTTCCGATAAGCCCCTCGTTATACAGGTTATTGAGAGCCTTTATCAGATCTGCTAATAGATAATGACTCGTGTTTAACAGCTCCCATAGAGACTTCTCCGAGCTGGCAAGAGCTCTTAGTATTTGAGTTTCTATACTTCTCATACAGATTCCTCCTCAGGATCTGCTTCTCAATAATCTTCGGTTCGAATTCTTCGACTAGCAGATTAAACGCTTTAATAGCGTCGCCTTCATCCCCGCAGGTGAAGACGTCTAGGGCCACATATTCATACTCAGGCCATGTATGTATGCTGAGATGCGATTCTCGAAGCAGATAGACGGCTGATACACCGTAGGGTTTAAATTGATGAAAACTTGAGGAGACGAGGTGTAAACCTGATTTAGAGACAACCCTATCTAAAATCTCGCGTGCCTCTTTAACTCTTGAAATCTTCTTCGGATCCACCCCGAGGAATTCGGCGATAACGTGGATGCCCATATTGAACACCCGCCGTTACCGTCGAATCCCCCGAGACTTTATGAGGACATAACCAATTCAGCACGGTTTTTGTCCTCTTAAAGTTCTCGGCGAATTCGTCGGTTATCTTTTTTGTCTTGAAAGAAATATAAGGATTTTGTTTTTATTCGGTCTCGCCTAATCTTTCAAGAACCGCTCTCACAATTAAGGGGAGGGCAATAGTTGCGTCGCAGTAGCATGTTACAAATTTTTTGTCGCTCTTCACTTTTCCCCAACTTATCGCCTCCTTGAATGTGCATCCTGAAAGCCCGCCCCACTCCGGCCTATCTGTTGTTATTTGGAAACCGTAATCATGTCCCCTAGGGGTTCCCTCGAGAATTCCTTCTAAATAGGCTGTTTGCTGAATGTAATTTTTTGGAACTCCTCCGCCGATGTAAATGACTCCGGTCTTCTTTGAAGACTTCTTGATCCTGTATATTTCATAGTTATCTTTGAGGTGATCTATCATTAGCGGTTTTAATCCTTTCTTTCTCGAGAGGATATGATGCTTTGTTAGGGCTATGCCTATTGAACTGTCACATAATGCGGGAACAAATATGGGAACTTCATGCTGCCAAGCATTCCAGATAAAAGAGTCTTTCTTCTCTTCGTTCACTCCTTCTTTGTCAATAAGTTTTCCGAGTTCTTCCATGAATCTTCTGCTTGATATAGCTGATAACTCTGGATTTTTAATCATTAACTCGTCGGCTAACGCAGCAATTCTATCGTCTACTTCGCGGTACTCCTTTTCAGACGCAAAAGTATCATAGATTCGGTCTATTCCAAGATTGTATAGTTTCTTATCATCTACATGCGGCGACCCCTTATAATGATAATATCCTAGGGCTTCAACAAGATCATGATATGCGTTAGCGCCTGTCGTAACTATAACATCTACCATGCCCCTTCTTATCATAACCGATATTACTTTTTTCATTCCGGCGGGAATCATGGCTCCAGCTAGCCCTAGAAAGATTGTTGGATCATCAGGATCCTTAAGCATATCCACGTATATCTCTACACATCTAGCTAGGTTTCTTGACTGGAAGGAGGTTGCATTGAATCCCCTTAGCAGATCTGAGATACCATTGATCTTCTCGATGTCTATCGGAACGATCCTGTCCTTCAGAATGTCGGATGCTTCGTCCAAACTTTATGCTCCTCCTAAAGATTTCCAGGGATTATATACTAAAACTTTATAGCAAAAATATGCAGCGTTAAAAATAATCTTCGCATCTATTTCGCTTATTTTTCTGTAAACCTCTCCACATACAAATGATATAGAAGGCTAAAACTTCCATTAAATTATGCTGTTTAACGCAATTAAAACTTGGGCTGCCAACTCTATATCTCTGAGCTTCACCCGCTCTTTCCGGGTATGACGCAAGTAAAGCTCGCCAGGCCCAAAAGAGGCGGTATCACAGTTCGCTAAATAGTGCAGATTCACAGCATCGCTCCAAGATGGCATCTCGGAAAACCTTACTTTTAATCCGGCTCCCATCACTGCCCTTTCAATGATCTTTACGACATCTCTACTCACAAACCCGTTGTGAACCTCCTTTACGACGAGTTCTACATTATCTTGACATATCCTCTTAATCTCCTCGAGAACCCCTCCCGCCTTTAAATGAGGCTTGAATGTTAGTTCAACACGCATTTTGCATCTATCTGGAATCATGTAATCCTCCTCGTTTCCTCCGCTTAAGAACTGCACAGATACGATTACATCTTCAATCCTTTTTAGATCGGTTATTATCTTGACGCATTTCTCTATAGCGTTCTCTCCTTTCTCAGGGGTAGCTCCATGCGCGGCTATTCCTTCAGCTCTAATTCTGATTTCTAATCCGCCATAATGGACGTTCGCTATGGTCAAGTTAGTAGGTTCCATCACCACGGCTTTTTTAGGCTTATACTTTTTGCAGAAGATCTCTGAGCCTTTACCGCTCTTCTCTTCATCGTGAAAGAGGGCGATGCCAAAATTTAGCCTATCGATTCTCTCTAGGGCTAGGAGAATCGCGGTTATACTCGCCTTCGCATCGCAGACTCCAGTTCCATATGCATACTCGCCGTCGAAGGAGAATGGAGCCAAAATTTTGAATGTATCCAGGTGAGTGGCAACTATAAAGTCTTTTTCTGGAGAGAGAAGCAGATTCAGATCTTCTATAAAGGCGTCGTAGCCAAGAGACTTTAGGTATTCAAGAAGACGCTTTGCTAAAGCCGCCTCTTTTCCTGAGGGAGACTCTATCTCGGTGAGAGTCTTAAGAATTGAGAATGTATCCATAAAGAGAGATTTTTAAACTTCCAAGATAAAAGCATTCAATGTGGATATCAGAAACGTAAGGCAGGATGACATAGACGTCTTTATTAGGCTCTACTCTGAAGCCTATAGGGGACTTGAAGAATACGCTTATAGAAAGGAGAGGGATATAAAGCGATATTTTAAGTGGTTACTTTCAAGGGATCCTAACGGATTCTTCTTGGCGGAGCTAAATAAGCCGGTTGGCTTCATTGCATGCGACACGAACTGGTTCAGCTGGCTTGAGAAGAAAATTGTAGGTGAGGTTCATGAGCTGTTTGTACATCCAAAATATAGAATGAAGGGTATTGGAAGTATGCTTATAAAGAAAGCTATGAAATATGCCGAGAGCAGGAATAGAAAGACTGCAGGCTTGTGGGTTGGAGTGGAGAATTACGGCGCAAAGGAATTCTATATAAGATTAGGATTCAAAGAAACCGTGACCTTGGGAAAATGGACTAGAATGATAAAGAAGATTTGATCAAACAAAAATTATAGATGCTCCGAACTATTTCCTTCTAAACAATAGTTACAGATCTCCTTTTTTGTGCAGGCTTCTTTTAGTTCCATACACCGTTAAACCGTTCTATAAAATGTAGCGGTTCCTTTAAAACAACCAAAAAAGGAATTAATTCGGTTCGAAAGATTAAAAAAGTGTTTTAGATATGGTGTAATAGAAGCCATGAACAAGATATTCTATCTGACAATTATTTTATCGCTGATCTCATTAATCCTTGGAGCAGCATGTGTATATTTGTATTTTGTCAATTTACAGCTTCAGTCAGCTCTGAAGCCTGTTAGAGACTTACTTATATTTGATTATTCCGGCCTCAAACCGGAGCCGAAAAATCCTTCAATTATGACGCCGCAGGTCATGATTACTTATCCTAATCGTCTGGGCATGCGGGAATACGCTAAGGCCATATTGAAGATCGCTAGCACTGCAATGTCAGAGTACCATGAAGTTTTCTGGATGAGCTCTCCAAACATACATATCTTCATCTACATTAATCCGGAGAAAAAAACTACTCTGAGCGCCACACCGCTAAACTATAGGATCTATTTGTACTTGAGATCTATTGACGACTTTAAACCCAAAAGCTTAGGTGGATGTTGCTATCACGTTTATGGCTTCATTCATGAAATAGCTCACATAATGTTCTCGACCAATAATCCCAATTTCAATGAAGGATGGGCTTTTTATGCAGCAAGCGTAATCGTCGATAGGGTTTATCGGATTCTCGGAGATGATGCATGGCCGCAACCCTACAATTACTCGAAAACCGAAGGATTAGAAAGACTGATCAAAGCCATTAATGCTCCCGAAGGAGCTACGCCGGTCGAAATGAGATACGTCGTTGCTGCGGCGAAGATTCTCTATACAATCGGACAAAAATACGGCACGCTCATCTTCAAAGAAGCCCTAAACAGGATAAAGCCAACCCCAACCGGCATTTATGGCTACCCCATCTATGACTTAGAAGAATTTAAGACCAGTTTGGCGGAAGTAACACGAGACCCAAGTATTTTAGACTTATTCAAAGAAAGTGGATTCTAACATCGGATTGCTACTTAGCAACTACATTAAAAGATATCAGAATTTATCGAAAAAAATATTCGCAACTGGATAATATTGATTTTTGGTAAAAAATGTTTTACAAGGGCTCTCTATCATCTTTGACTCTGACGATATTATTACTCTTACTGTTCTTTTCGCTTTCATCAAAATTTGGGATAGTAAATAGAGTTTCTGTTGAGGAAATCTCAGGTTCAAGTTCTAGCTACCTCAAATTTTATCCAGTAAAGGTTGACAAGAGAGTTGAACTTATTATGAGTGTTCTACAGTTCACAAGCTTGAGAGATACAATGTTTCTGAGGTGGGATTACTCCTATCAGCAGGATATGCTAGACTTTTTCAAACCGTTCAGCAATCATAGCGCAGTCGTACAATGCGAGAAGCTCATACAACACGGCTTTAAGGCCTATCTTCAGCTGATGATTTACCTTTCGGATCCACCGCAACTCAATATCGTGAAACCGATTCCGAGATCCTTAACTGACAAAGCTGGAGGAAGGAACGTCCTAGAAGACCTCATTCGGAAATTGAAAAGTTTCTATACAGATTCAAATTTTGAGAAGTTCTGGACTGAACATAGAGAGTTCTACAGCAGGTTAGAAATACGTGCTAACAGTGCGGACGGAGTTTTGGGCAAGTTGCAAACCACAATCGAAACCCTAGAAAGGATATTCTGTTCCCAGCCGTCATGCAAGTATCATATTATCCTTGCTCCCGCTTTGAATGGGGCTTATGGCTGGAAAATAGAAGGCAACGGTACATTGGATCTTTATCAGTTTTATGGGCCTACCAGAATAGTAGACGATGAACCCCTATATGAGAACCTCTGGTATGACTACTTTGTATATTATTTTATGTCTCCTCTCATCGATGAATTCGAGAGCAAGTACAAGAACCCGGAAAAACTTATGGAATATCTGACAGGGCCCGCAAAGGAATACGCTTCGGAGCACGGCTGGAAGAAGGTAATACATTATCTGACATATAGAGCTGCTACTTCCGTTTGGTTTCCAGCCGAATGGATTCTCGAGGTTGACAAGGAGCAAGGTTTTGTATACATCAAGCTTGTTCATGATCTTATCTCGCAGTATGATAGAGACAAAGATGGCTGCTTCAGAGAGTTCTATCCAAAAATAGTGGAATTTTTCAACTCGATAACGGAAGAGCACACGCTCATTGTACATGTCGTTGACGAGAGAGGCGAAGATGTTCCTAACGCTGTTGTCGAGGTGAATTTTCCAAGTGAAAGAAAAATAGCAACAAAATGGACAAACAAAAGCGGCATCGCGGTCTTCAAAAACATGTTGAACTTATCATACACCATAAAAACATCAAAACAAGGATACGAAAATAAGACTGTTAAAGTCAAGTTTACAGCCAACCCGCACATCGAAGAAATAACACTGCCTACTGTGCCTTTCTCGGAGACATATTTGCAAACGGAGATAATAATTGCAATCACCATGACTATCGCAGTTGTCCTCATAGTCGGTTATACATACTTTGTGAAGAAGATTAAAAGGAAAAAATAATCAATTATATAGAGAACAAAAGTTCGATTAAGGTGATTTAAAACCTGATTAAGCGGTCATCAGATGGTATAATGATGAAGGCGGCCTTTGCATATTTCTTGATCGGCTGTTTGTTGTCTACACTAGTTTTTCCGACAATCTCTTCCGATCTTCTGGTCTCAAGAGCGATGTTGACATAAAAATGCAAAAAGTTGATGCAAAATAAAGAGCTATATTATTTGGATTCTAGGTTTTGTGGATGAAAGGGATTTATCTTGCTATGACAAGCGTTATAAGAACATTGGACGTATGCTTTCTTAACATGATAATTAAAGTGATGAGATAAGATGATGAAGATAACCAGCATTGAAAAATTCGTTCTCGACATCCCCTTTAGAAACAAGCGAGTGGAGCGTCATATGCACAGAGCAAACACGCATGGAGAACGAGTCAATGTTTGGCGTGTAAATACAAATAATGGAATTGTAGGATACGGTGAGGGAGAGGGCAATGAAGCTAAAATCGCCAATATCATCGGTCAAAACCCATTCAAATTTCTAAACGACGACTCGTTAGGCCAAGGAATTCAGATGGCATTATATGATGCTGCAGGGAAGGCTGAAGAGGTACCAGCTTACAGACTGTTAGGGCAAAAAGTGAGAGAATACTGTCCAATCTCTTGGTGGGCGATTGACATGCCTCCGGAGGATTGGGTAGAGGAAGCGAAGACAGCTATCAGGCTTGGATATATGTCCTTCAAGTTAAAGGCGAGGCCGTGGCGAGATATCTTTGCTCAGATAGAGATACTTAGCCAATATTTGCCGCAGGGATTTACATTGGATATCGACTTTAATGGGTTTCTCCTAAACTCTGGAAACGCCATACCTGTTCTACAGAAATTAGAGCAGAATGAACATGTTGCGATCTTCGAGACACCTATACCTCAATGGGACGTTGACGGATACAAACAGATACGCAATAAAATAGCAAAACCCATCAGTATCCACTTCGGCTCACCACCCATCATGACAGCATTAAAAGAGAATGTCTGCGACGGCTTCGTGATCGGAGGCACAGTGACCAACGTGAAACGGCAAGCAACGATTGCCGCCATGGCTAATAAGCCATTCTGGCTCCAAATGGTTGGCACCGGCATAATGACTGCTTTCACCGTTCATCTCGGAGCCGTCCTATCTCACGCTTATTGGCCAGCTATTACATGCCACGAGCTCTGGAAGGATGACTTGCTAAAAGAAAGACTTGAAGTAAAAGACGGCTACATACAGGTACCTGAAAAGCCAGGCCTAGGCGTTGAAATAGACGAGGCTGCACTTGAACGGTATCAAGTTGACCCACAATCCAAGACGCCTAAGGAGAAATATCTCCAAAAAAGAAGAGTTCTAAAGATTCAATGGCCTCCACGCACAGGACAAAAAGAGGGGCTTGTCCGATACTTCACGTCAGAGACGGATTATCAGCGTGAATTCTACAGTGGAAACATGCCAGTATTCGTACGAGGCGTGAAGATGGAAGTTATTGAGGATGATGGAAGCCCAACGTTCAACAATCTCTATAAATTGGCTAAAGCGGAAAAACGGGAATGCTAGAGAGGCTTAGAGGCTTCCCATCAACATGGAGTACACCTTAGTCCCTACTGACTATAGACTCGACAATAGCGTTTACGTCTCAATAATATAATCTATTCGATAGTCCTTAACAGCTTCCATGTCGAGCTCAACGCCGAGGCCTGGTTTTTCGGGCACATCCATAAATCCATCCTTCACTTTAAGATGAGGTTTAAGCAGATCATTCTCCTTAAGGAAGTGTAAGTTATCTCCAGGAAGCGTTGCATTCTCAGTAACCGCTCCAATATGAGCTGCAAAAGCGTCTTTGAGGCCTGTGCAGCCTATTCCGCTAATCTGAAGCCAAAGGGATACTCTCTCAGGCGTTGTTATTGCTGAAATATCAGAGACTACATCAGGCTTAGCGCTTACATTTAAGTAATCAACAGCCTCATTCTTTACGGCCACCAGAGCTTCCTCTGCAGAGTGAATATGCCATGCTAATGGAATATCGATTTTTGATCTAAGCATCCTATAAAGCCCCACGCTCTTATGCGGAAGGGGATCCTCAAAACACTCAATGTTATATCTCTCAATCTGCCGTGCAATTTTAACCGTGAATGCAAAAGTCCATGGATAGCCCCTATCTATACGTATTGCCAGATCATCTCCCACAGCATCGTAAATAGCTTTAACCCTCTCAACGGTTGTTTCGGGTCGCGTAGGATGAGTATGCCATTTAAACACTTTAAATCCTCTCTCCACTGCATAAAGAGCTTCAGCCGCAGTTTCTTCAGGAGTCGCCAGTTCTACAGTCCAGAACGCCATGGGAACTTTATCTCTCACTTTCCTGCCCATCAGTCTATAAGCAGGCCAGCCTAAAGCTTTCCCTTGAAGATCATAGATTGCTTGCATTAAACCGCTTTCATAATCGTTAGGGTAAAGATCTAGGGGATTCTTGCCCTTAATGATTTTAAACTGCCGTCTTATCTCCTCAACACTTCCACCTCTTCCAGATTCTCC
>CAZEGS010000027.1:0-19962 GCA_964512445.1 uncultured Candidatus Bathyarchaeia archaeon | reverse complement strand
TATGATTTTACCTAATTCTTTTCCAATTTTTTTCCCAAATAAGATATAAGTTTAGAGAATAAGCGCTGCTGTTTTCTCCAAGTTTTCTAATGTCTTCTGATCTAAAGTCACATTATAATAGTGAAATTCCATCGCTCTTCTTGTCACTTCGGGTGAAAGTCCGGTGAATTCCGAATATATATTATGCCGCTGTAAAGAAAACTTAAAACGCAATTTATATCCTCTTTTATAATTTATTTTTAAGGCTAAAGCAAAGCGGAAAGTAGGAAGTAACCCTTAACTAATGAGATGCTTCCCCAGTTCCTATAGAAGCATTAAAGTTGATCGATAGTAAAAAGAGAAACATCAAATATATACTCTTAAATCAATATTTGTCTCGGTGATCTAATTTGTCAGATCATAAGTCAATTAGGGGAATACCAAGGATCACTTTAGATCGTTTCGAGGCGTTGATGGGAGTCAGCGTCGATTACTTCCAAGTGCCATGGTATGACGAGTATAGAAGAGCAAAGGTTGAGTTTAGGGGATCAAAGAAGACCGGCAGATGGAGGGAGCACATGCCGAAAATTCTGAAGATGATACTCTCCATGGAGGAGAGGAACCCAATAGTCATGTTTGAGAAGGTCATGTTTGAAGCCGAAAAGTTCTGGCATCCAGCCCCAAATCCAAAGGCTGAGATCCTAAGGAAGATGCCTGTGAGCGGCCCGTGGCATCACGCGGTAGTCCCGGCGGTTCTAGTGGCATGTCTAAAGAACGCTGGTTATTCATTCACGGAAAGGCATGTTTCAGAGGCCTTCCGGAGGGGTGAGATGTTGCCTGAAGGCTCATGCGGCTTCATAGGCGCCTGCGGCTCAGCTGTGGGCTTAGGCGTCGCCCTCAGCGTCATCTTAGGGGCAACTCCATATCACGGAGAGGAGAGAAGCATAGTCCTGAAGTATACGGGAAGAGCATTAATGAGGCTTGCTAGGGAGGGAGGGCCTCGATGCTCGAAGCTTTCATCATACGTAACGATTCTGTATGCAGTTAATGTCTTCAGGAGGCTCTTCAACTTTAAGCTTCCAGTTCCAAGTCGCAGGGAGCTTCTGGGGAGATGCCCATTCTGGGTTAGAAATCCAACATGTCACATGGAGAAATGCATGTTTAATCCACTATCGCTCAGAAAAATACGCAGGTAAATTCAGATTCGCCCTTTAAGAGCTTAGCTCCCTATATGCCTCCTCAAGATATGATATATCTATGATCATGCTGAAGTCCGGCATCTCCTCTATCTTACCTATATTCTTAAGGAATCTAGCCATAGACTCTAAGCTCTTGATGGTCTCCAGATCCATCGCCACATTATAATAATGATATTTCATCGCATTTCTTACGGCATCAACTGGTATTCCGGTTAGATTTGCGAGTATGCCAGCTGCTTCTGCGGGATGCTCATCAATGAATCTTGTAGCTCTTATAAGCGCGCTGAGGACTTTAACGACAACTCCGGGATGTCTTCTGGCGAATTCCGATCTGACCGCCAGGAGTATCGGGTAGGTATTGTTTAATCCTCCAAGAGTAGCGACCTCATAGCCGTATCCTTTATACTCGGCTATCGAGGGGGTAGGTTCGCTGGCAACTATAGCGTCAACGGCTCCAGATGCAAGAGCCGTAAGCTGAGATGACGGATCCAAATCTATCAAGTAGGGATCAAGGTTCAACCCGTACTTCTTGGCTAGGAGCATTAAACCTCCATGCGTGGATGTCCCCTTCTTAACTGCTATCTTCTTGCCGACGAGATCCTCGACGGAGCCTATTCCACTTCCATATCTGGCTATTATCCTATGCCTGTTCTCTCCCCCGCCGTGAGTCGCGATTATCTTGAGGGGCTGCTTAGAAGCCGCTATCAATATGGCGGTTGTATCGCCCATTGTTCCGAAATCCGCCTTGCCGTAGACGAGGGCCTCAACGCATGCCGGACCGCTGTGGAACATCATTGTCTTAACGCCTCTGAGGCCTTCATCCTCGAAGTATCCTAACCTCACGGCGACTATAGATGCGAGATCAGCAACCCTATCCTGATAGACAAAAACGAACTCTACGCTGGACGTCTCCTGTATGATGTATCTCTGGTATAAGAAGTATCCAGCCACAAGGACTAGAATTATACCAGCCACCATGAGGATCCTTGCTTTAGAATGCATCTTCATTTCATCTGATTAGGGTTTTGAAGGTAAATTTATATGCGTTTTCCCAAATCTTTTACCGATTCATTCTAGATTCTCAGTTACTCCGAAAATGAGGTCTTTCATCATTCAGCTAAGACATGACTCTGAGCGAGATCCTCAAGAAGATCCCTCTTTAGATCGATAATTGAATTGCTAAGGAGGTCTCTGGGCCTAGACTCATCTATTCTGATCTCCCTCTTAATCCTCGCAGGCCTCGCCGTCAAGACTATTATTCTATCAGCCAAATATAGGGCCTCATCAATGTTATGTGTGACATAAATAATAGTCTTTCCCGTTCTCTCCCATACGCTAAGGATCTCACGTAGTAGATTAGCCCTACTTACAGCGTCTATTGAGCTTAAGGGCTCATCCATAAGGAGGATCTTTGGGTTGATTGCAAGTGCCCTTGCAAGTTCAGCCTTACGTTTCATGCCTCCGCTGAGTTCATGAGGCCTAAAGGTGCTGAATCTCTCCAGACCGACAAGTGAAAGGAATCTCCTAGCCTCCCTCTTAGATTCCTCATCTGATAAGCCCTTAAGTCTCAATCCAAACATTATGTTATTGAGGATCGTCATCCAGGGGAAGAGCGTCTCCTCCTGAAAGACCATGATCCTGTCGGGTCCAGGCTCTTCTATCTCTCTGCCTTCAAGGAGTATCCTTCCGCTCGTGGGCTTCTCAAAGCCAGCGATCATATTGAGCAATGTTGATTTTCCGCAGCCTATTGGACCTAATATGCATAGGAGCTCACCCTTCGAAACGTGAAGGCTCAGATTTTTAATTGCAGTTATGGACTTCTCTGACGAATGGAAGATCTTCATGACATTTTGAACATCAAGGAACATCTCAGCCAGCCCTCGTTAATCCGATCCTTCTCATCACACTCTGTTCAATATATCTAAATATCACCCTCTGAATGAAAAGTCCAAAGGCTGAGATGAGGAGCATACAAACGAATGCTGAGGGGAAATCAAGTGACCATCTGGACTCTATGATCGAATAGCCCAGGCCGGAGGCAGCTCCAGATACCATCTCAGCTGCGACCATGACTCTCCACCCGTTCCCCAAGCCTATTCTAAGGCCGCTTATGATCGGCAGGGTGGCAGCTGGAAGAAAAACCTTGAAGAATATTGTAAATTTATCCGCCCCGAACATCTTGGCTGCATTAATGTATTTCCTACTTACGCTCCTAGCTCCGCTTGCCGTCGTTATTACTACTGCATGGAAGACAACCATGAATATCATGAAGATCGCTGGGGCATTTCCGAGGCCGAAAAGTATCAGAGCAATAGCTATCCACGCCGGACCGGGAATAGTCTGTATAACGTATATTATAGGCATGAAGAGATCCCAGAGAGCCTCAGAGTATCCCAAGAGTATACCTAGGGGTATGCCAAGCAAAACAGCCATGCTGAAGCCTAAAATCCACCTTGAAATGCTATCGGCGAGATGCTTATATATGGATATTCCGTACAGTGGCTCGCCAGAAAAAAGTCTTATAAGTCTTATAGCCACCTCGTAAACAGTTGGAAACGGGACATTTCTTATAATCACTACGAGATGGGCAATTATCTCCCATGCTATGAGAAGCATGATTATAGATGTGACGAGCTTAGCCCTCTTTAATAGCACGCCCCTCTCTAAACTGATCATAAGTCCTCACCGCGAATTCGATTCTTCATGATAAATTTAAAGGTGTAGAAGGAAAGCCTTCACAAATCTCGCATACGAATAAGGACACCCCCAAGGATAGAAGATAACCCAGTTGTTAGACACAACTGGTTAAACAAGTGCTTTTATACGTTTTCCCAAATCATACCCAAATAGTATGAGATTTGGGACAATATTTATAGCAATGGCAACAATCTTTAAAGTTAAAGTGTTTTAAAGTTAAATATGGATTAGAGGTGTGAACTATGACGGTAGCCATCGAGGTTGTGGACGTTACTAAGAGATACAGCGATTTTCTAGCTGTTGATCATGTAAGCTTTGAAGGGAGAATTTTTTGGGTTGCTGGGTCCAAATGGTGCGGGTAAAACAACCCTGATACGTATTCTTACAGGTCTAACAGTCCCAACCTCGGGTAAAACGCTGTTATTAGGGTGTGAGCCAGTTAAGGTAAAGAAGGATCTTGGGTTGGTTCCAGAAATCTCGAATTTATATGTCGACTTAACCGCTTGGGAGAACCTTATGTTCACAGCTAAGCTGTATTCGGTGCCTAAGAAGGAGAGGATTGATAGGGCTACGAAGCTTCTAAAGCTTTTCGGGTTAAGAGAGGCTTAACAGCCCCGTAAAGCAATTTTCGAAGGGTATGAAAAGAAGGTTAACCATTGCAATGACACTGATCCATAGACCTAGAATCTTGTTCCTTGATGAACCCACCAGCGGCTTGGATGTTCAGAGTTCAAGGGTTATCCGAAGAATACTTAGAGAACTGAGTGAAGAAGAAGTAACAATCTTTCTAACGACACATTATATTGAAGCGGCTGATCGACTGTGCGATAGGGTGGCATCCTAAACCGCGGCAAGATCGTTGCATTGGACACTTCGGATGGGTTGAAGGCGTCTCTTCAGACAAGCGAAGTTAAGTTTGAAATGAAAAAGATAAGCGAGAACCGCTATTAGCTTGATGTTCGGGGTCTCGTCTGCCCGTATCCCCAGCTCCTAGTTACAAGGGTCCTGAACAGTCTCTCGTCGGACGATGCTCTTGAGGTGATAATTGATAATCCTCCATCGGTCAGGGATATCCCTCCGGTGCTTGAAGAGAAGGGTATGAAGTGAACGTCTCACGCTTGGATGGTTCAACATGGAAGATCGTGGTCTAAGCGAAGAAATAGATTCTCCTTTTAGCATATTTTGTAAAATATAACGCTGAATCGCCTTCAATATATGTGGATGATTCTTTAGGTCTCTTTGTTTTTAAGATTAGGCTTCTTTAGACTTCCTCTTTGTCCTCTCCATAATCACGCCTCTGCTTCTCTCATAGGAGACTTCCTTTCAAATTACATATCTTTACTTGAGATCATTGTCGGCATCTTAATAATACTGATGGGACTCTTAACCGACCTTAATGTGAATATTCCATTCATTCCAACTCCTCACGTATCCTTAGAGTCTAGGAGCATGAAAAGTTTCTTCGGAGTCTTCCTATACGGATTACTTTATGGACTCGGCGCCGTTGGATGTTCCGCTCTATCTTTTTTGCGTTGCTATTTTATGCGATAAGCTCAGGCGGGCTTTACCAAGGCTTGATAATCTCTATCTTCTACGCAGTAGGTATGGGCCTTCCATTGGTCTTAATTACGATCTTGGTAGCTAAGACTAACGAGTTGATTCTGGAGAAGATCACTCAGACTTTATTTTTGAAGAGGCTGAGCGGCATAATCCTTACGATTGTAGGCGTATACCTAGGCATGATGGGATATCTGAGCTTTTAGGAAGATTCTTGTTGGATCTAGTTTTCTCCAGATTTATCTGAAGAAGATTCAGCCTTCTTAGAGGGCCTAATATCAATCTTTACGGGCTTCTCGCCGTCAACTAGATACGCCGCTATTGAATAATCAAGTGAGGATACTATAAGCCATATACTATGAGGCCAGAGCTTCATATAATCTAAATTGATAGGTGAGGGTCTCGGAGCTGCAGGATGAGAGTGATAGAAACCGATCAGTTGAAGACCATTCTCCTCAGCTTTGTAGAGATGCATGATAAATTCTTCTGGGCTGATTCTAAATCTAACAGGTGACTCTAAAATATTTCGAGTTGAGACTATCTTCTCTATGAGTATTTCTTGCTCGTTTAAACGACCGAAAAGGAGACCGCAAGATTCGATTGGATAACTCTTCTTCGCCTCGCTAATTAAGACGCTAAGCTGTTCTTCCGTCAGTAGAAGAGTATCCCAGAGAATTCATTCTGACTTCTAAATTCTTTAGAACCTTCTAATGCCGAATCTTTCTCTTCACTTATTCATAATTTATTTCGATCTAAATTTGAAAAGATAATTGTTCAGGTGAAATTTGAATTGGTGGATGAAGAGGATGGCTCAGCGAGGAGAAATAGTTGTTACAGGAAAGTTTGATGGCGGTAATCCTTAATGTAGCTCTGATATTGTAAAGATTGATGAGTTTACTTTTAAGATACATCCATACAGTGAGGATCGAGACGATAACTACATGTTTAGAGTTGACATCAAGGTTTGTAGTAGCTATCGAAGATCCAAAAAACGTAACTTTATTTTTTGAATGGCATGCTTGGAGATCGGAACGGTACATGAGTGAAAGATGCTTGTTCTACTATAAGCATGAAGATGGAGAGTTGAAGATAAAAGAGGGACGAATAGACGGTGAGTTAAAGATGCTTGATATTGACAGAAAAGCGCTTAGAGATCCGAAATGTTCAAGTTGTAAAAGATACAATCTATTCTTAAAGTGTGTGGAAGAGAGTTTGTATGGAAAGGGTCTTGGAAGAGCTGAAAAAGATTGAGGATGAGGCCGAAAAGATACGTTTAGAGGCTTCTGAGGAAGCTAAAGAGATAATCAGTTTAGCTCGTCAGGGTTCTGAAAGGTTAATTATCGGTGCTGAGAAGGAAGCTGAGGAAGCCGTGAGTAGATTTGTGAAAGCCTTTGAGATTTCGATAAGGAAGAAGCGTGATGAGATAATAAAGCGTTGTGAGTCTCAGATCGATAAATTAAGAAAGATTGCTAAGAAAAAGAAGGATTCTGCAGTAAACTTAGTGTTTAAAGTTCTAATAGGTGAAAAACAGGTTTGATACGTGCAGCAAGATATTCTCAGATACTTGTTAAGGCCAGTGCGGAGCGAAGCTATCTGCTAAGTAAGGAACAACTAAGGAGATTGGTCGAATGCAAAACCTTAAACGAATTGGCGGTGCAGCTTCAAGGTTCACCATATGAATCTCTGCTTAGACTCTCTAAGCCGCCTTCAGCGGTGAATTTTCAGCGTGTGTTCAAGGAGGATCTCGTGAGAGTCTACAACAAAATGATGGCTTTCTCGCCTAAGAGAATCATAGAATTCCTTGGAAGTTATCTGCGATATCTCGAGATTGAAAATCTCAAGGTCCTAATTAAACTTAAAAATGCTGGAGTCTCCTACGGGTCCATCCTGAATGTGCTTCTTTTATCTATTGAAGAGGTATTTAAAATGAAAGAAAGATTCATTCGAGCTGCAAAGGCTAAGGACGTTAACGGTGTGATTGAAGCATTCAAAGGTACAGTATATGATCCGATCTTATCTGAAGGCTTAAAGAGATATGAGGAGACAGGCTTAACTAAATTTTTCGATTTCTCTCTGGACAGGACATATCATGATTATCTTTTGAGTTCCGCCGAATCGCTTCCTAGAGAGGAGCGTGAAATAGCTTTATTAGTGGCTGGATTAAGAGTCGACGTATTCAACATTGTTACTGCGATTCGTTCTAAGTTTTTGGGATATCCGCCTCACCTAACATTTCGGGCGATAACCCGACGATTTTTTAGACTTTCAGAGAAGCAAGTTAGAAACATAGTCTCAAGTAGTGATATTCGTGAAGCACTGGCTTATGTAAGGGAGAGCTTTTATGGAAATTTTTTAACTCCGCATGATAATATTGAGGAGTTTATAAAAGATTTTGAAAGGAAAGTAAATCATTTTATTTTGAGAAATATTAGTCGGGAGCGGTTAGCCAAACCATTCACTATCGCGGTTCCTCTTGAGGTAATGTTAAGGAAGGAAATTGAGACGAAGAATTTGGTGATGTTAAGTTCGGGAATCGAATTCGGTTGGAATCCTAAAGATATCCTCTCAATGCTTCTCTAATTTTTGATCTGTAGAATGATCTCCGTAAATTGCTGTTGAAATTTGAATGGCTGAAAAGCTGTTCCCATTCCTTCATAAAACTTGGAGAACCATTCGTAAAAGTGAAGCCTTAATGTATGGATGAAAACGATTAATCCTTCGAAGGCTATTACAAAGATGTTTCCGCCTACGATTATGGCTATCTCAGCGATGTTCCCTACAACTGGAAGTGTTGATACAAGGCTGCTTATGGCGTAGGTTGTTGTGAGTAAAGCCCAATGAGCCATGAGAAGAGCTAAGATCCTCGAATAGGACATAGTGTTACTTAAAAGGCTGAGAATGAGCTCGCTTCCTTCAAATACTCTCTCTCCGAGAACATGTGAGAGATTTCCTTTTCCCAGTATAAAGATCGTTAGAGGTTTTCCAACAAAGAGAAGAGCTAATACGATGATTAGATAAAATATCGGGCCGGAAAGCCATAAATTAAAGTTTAATCTGCATTTCATCAGAAAATATACGGCTGTTACGTAGAAGATGATTTTAGGAAGGGAAACTGTTAAAGCTTCAATATATTCCCTTTTCAGTATAAAGTTTATCATGTTTAAAAGAAATCCTGATGTTATCTGAAATACCCCTATCATTAAAGAAAAGATTAGAAACGTTAAGACGTTCTCGAATGGATCCATCCATAGGGGCGGTAAAACCTCTTTACCAAAAGCCTCTCCGAAAAGAAAGCCAGCGAGAATCGCTCCGAAACCACAAGCTGCTAATATTCTAGAAAAAGTTCTCCATTCCTCTGGAGATTTTATGATGAAGCTAAAGAGGAGTCCTCCAAGAAATAGTATGAGGCCGTGGCCGAGATCGCCGAACATTAAGCCGAAGATTAATGGAAACGTAATAGCCATTAAGGGTGTTGGGTCAGCCTCATCATAACTTGGCAATCCATAAAGCTTAGTTATCATCTCGAACGGTTGGATTATTCTTGGATTACGTAAAGCGGTAGGCGGATCTTCTTCTATCGCTTGGTTATTAGAGAAGAGTATGAAGCGGTTTTCAAGTGTTTCCCTTAGATGCTTCTCAAGTTCATGGAGGGATGCTTGAGGGGCATATCCAATTATCCGAGCTATCTTTCTTGTTTTTAAAATAGCCTCCTTTGCTTTAAACATGTTCTCGGCGTTTTTTACGATTTCTCTCAAGGATAGCAGACGGTTTCTATATTTCTCGGAGAGACTTCGAATTCGCTTTTTCAGTCTTTCCCTAGCCCTAAACTCCTCTTTGAGTTGCCGATGAATAAGACGTATCGCCCCCGAAGATTTTCGATTTACGTCTTCAAGACCCGGGAAAGGCTCCACATCGTAAGTTTCGAGTATCCTTTCAATCCGTTGAGCGTTTTTACGTGTTGTCGCAACAAAGATGAAGGCTCTTTTCTCATCTATTCTCTCGAAATAATAAATTGTTGGCAGATTTGATAGTGCTCTACTTAGGCTTAATGTGTGTATGTTCGGACATGTTGCAATAAAAATACGTATTGACTGGAACTCGCCTAGGATTCCTGGGTCTATGTTAAATCTGCTGAGAATCTCCAGGATTCTTGCTTTTTTCTCTAGTTCAGCGATTTTAAAATCAGTTTCCCTCAAAGATTTTAAAGCCTCATTTACTTCGTTCTCTATATCGGACACTTCCTTGCTGATGCTCTTTGCGAGGCGGAGCCAGTCGTCAACATAAAATCTTATCCTTTTAAACTCTTCACCCTTAAAAAGAACTATCGATGGAACTCTTACTTGGAGATGCCTAATTATGTTTTCGAGGCTTGCGGATGCTTTCTCTAATGTTTCAATAATTTCACGGTACTCTTTGTACTCTGATGTCTCTGATTGTTCTATGTGAAATGCTCCAAAGGTGCTTAAAGCGTTAAATGCCAAGTCTAGGTCTCTCTGAAGACAAACTATTGCGACTTTCGCCATTCTCTCTGTAAGCAGCATTCCAACTCAGCAAGTTTTATTAATTCGTATTCTATCTCTTAAACTTCACGAGGCATTAGGAGTAATGGAAGGATACGTTATTGGAGATAAAGATCTTGTTTTAGGATTGCGGCTTCTCGGGATTAAAGGCAGAATAGTCTCGAATAAGGAGGAATCTCTTGAAGTTTTGAAACGTGTGATCGATGAGGGAGACGCGAAAATAATTTTCATAAGCGAGGAGTTTTCAGCCCGAATTAGAGATGAATTGGATGTCATCCGCACCAGAAATAAGGATCTCTTGATAGTGGAAGTGCCTGAAAGAGTAGGTGTGAAGGGTGAGACGCCGCCCGCTCAAAAACTCATACAGAAGACTCTTAAAATAAGAGTTTGATGGAGGAGATATCACGTCGAATATAACGCGTGGATTAAAAAGCATCGCAAAAGAGATTCTGAAGGATGCGGAGAAAGAAGCTAAAGCATTAATTTTGAAGGCGGAGAGTCAGGCGGAAAGGATTCTGGAAGAGGCTGAAAGAGAAGCTGAAAAGAGATACGAATCGATTTTAAATGAAAATAAGAAGAAATTAAGCGCTAAAGAACAGCAGATGATCATTCATTTTGAACTTGAGGCTAAAAATAGGCTGCTTAGGGCTAAAGAGGAGATTATTGAAGAGGTTTATACGGATGCTTTAAATCGCCTCCGCAAGTATACGTTGACTGAAGACTATATAAACTGTTTATGTCGATTAATAGCTGAAGCCAGCAGACAGATACCTTCAAACGAAGTAATAATTCAGCTTAATGAAAGAGATGATCGAATATTAACTGAAAAGCATCTTTTGAATCTTTCAAGAAAGATTGGTGTTAAACTGGTTAAGTCTAAAAAGAGAATAGATTGCATCGGCGGCGTTATTGCATTAAGTTCGGATGGAAAAATCATCGTTGATAATACTTTCGAAAATAGGTTAAGAATGTTTAAGAACGCTCTTAGACTGAAGGTTGCTGAGATATTATTCGGGGAGGAATAGCGATTCCAGCAAAAGGGGTAATTGTCCGAATAAGCGGTCCAGTAATCGAAGCTGAAGGTATGGTAGGAGCTCAAATGCATGAAATGGTAACGGTAGGCAAAGAGAAGCTGAGAGGCGAAATCATAAGAATAGAAGAAGACGTTGCGATCATACAGGTTTATGAAAATACGAGTGGACTAAAACCGGGGGAAGAAGTTCTTGGAACCGGAAAACCACTCTCAGTAGAGCTGGGTCCAGGCCTTATTGGAAGCATATACGATGGAATTCAGAGGCCGCTGACCATCCTAAGAGAGAAAACCGGCATCTTCATTAGGCGAGGAGTAGAAGCTCCATCTCTTCCTAGAGATAAAAAATGGCACTTCACTCCCAAGATGAAAGCTAATGATCAAGCGCAAGGCGGTGATATACTAGGAACCGTTTTGGAGTCAGAGCTCATAGAACATAGAATTCTGGTACCCCCAAATCTTCAGGGGAAAATCTCTGAAATAGCAGATGAGGACGATTATACCGTTGAAGATACGATCGCAGAGATAAAGACGAATAGCGGAACCACAAAAATAAAAATGTTTCACACATGGCCTGTGCGGCGTCCAAGACCATGCAAGAGAAGGCTTCTCCCCGAAATTCCATTAATAACTGGTCAGAGAATCATCGACACATTCTTTCCAATCGCAAAGGGTGGAAGCGCATCGATTCCAGGAGGATTCGGAACAGGTAAAACGATCACTCAACAGCAGCTTGCCAAATGGTCGGATGCCGACGTCGTCATCTATGTTGGATGCGGCGAGCGAGGTAACGAGATGGTTGACATATTATCTAGTTTTCCGGAGCTCAAAGATCCTAAAAGCGGAAAACCCCTAATGGAAAGGACAATTTTAATCGCTAACACAAGCAACATGCCGGTCTCAGCTAGGGAAGCCAGCATATACACGGGAGTAACAATAGGAGAATATTATCGAGATATGGGATATCACGTTGCGTTGATGGCTGACTCAACAAGCAGATGGGCCGAAGCCTTGAGGGAGATTTCAGGGCGTCTTGAGGAGATGCCGGCTGAGGAGGGATTCCCGTCATATCTCCCGACGAGGCTGAGTGAATTTTATGAGAGAGCCGGGATTGTTGAGACGTTAAGTTCAGGAAAGAGAATAGGTTCTCTAAGCATCATAGGCGCCGTTTCGCCTCCTGGAGGCGACTTCTCTGAGCCTGTTACAACTCATACCAAACGTTTCACCAGAGTTTTTTGGGCTTTAGATAAAGAATTGGCGGATGCCCGTCATTATCCTGCAATTAACTGGATTCTCAGCTACTCAGAGTATGTAGATGAAGTTTCAGAGTGGTGGTCGAAAAACATAGACAAAGAATGGAGAAGATACAGGAACGAGGCAATGAAGATTCTTCAACGTGAAGATGAGTTGAAGGAGATAGTTAAGCTCGTCGGTCCAGAAGCGCTTCCTGATAGCCAACGATTAATTCTTGAAGCTGCCAGAATGCTTAGAATAGCATTTCTGCAACAGAATGCCCTAGACCCCATAGATACATATTCGACTCCTCTAAAGCAATTCAAAATGCTAAAGATCATCATCACTTTCTATGAAGATGCTAGAAAGATTGTAGAGAAAGGAGTGCCGATCTTCAAGATCACCCAGCTTCCAATAGTTACAGAAATTATGAGAATGAAGGGTGAAGTTCCGAACGATAATCCTCAGCTACTGGATGAATATTATCTGCGCGTTAAAGAATCCCTCTCCAGATTGAAAGAGTCCCTGAGGTGAATTTTTACAATGAGTGTTATAAAGCCTGAGTATGTTGGTGTTTCGAGAATTTCAGGCCCCATCGTTGTCGTTGAGGGAGTTAAGGGAGTCGGATTTGATGAGATGGTTGAGATTATAGCTCCCTCTGGAGAAGTTAGACGAGGCAGAGTTCTTGAGGTAGGACGGGGGAAAGCCATAGTTCAAGTCTTTGAAGGGACCTCTGAGCTCTCTCTTTCTGAAACACACATTCGATTTTTAGGTGAGCCGCTAAAAATTCCCGTTTCAACGGAGATGCTTGGAAGAGTAATGAATAGTCTCGCAGAACCGATAGACGGGAATCCGGAGCCTCTCACAGAAGAGATGAGGGATGTGAATGGAAGTCCATTAAATCCGACGGCAAGAGAGTATCCTAGAGATTTCATCCAAACTGGAATCTCAGTTATTGATGGATTATGTTCGCTTGTTCGAGGACAGAAACTTCCGATCTTTTCTGCATCTGGGCTTCCACATAATGCATTAGCAGCCCAGATAGCTAGACAAGCCGAGATTGCGGGCGAAGAAGACTTCTATATAGTATTTGCAGCTATGGGAATAAAGCATGATGATGCAGCTTTCTTTCGCAGCAGCTTTGAGAGCAGCGGCGCCATAAAGAGAGCTGCAATGTTTATCAATCTAGCTGAAGATCCTACAATGGAGAGAATTATAACGCCTAGGACAGCTCTAACTCTGGCGGAGTATCTGGCTTTTGAACAGGAGGCTCATGTCCTAGTTATCTTAACCGACATGACAAGCTATTGTGAAGCTCTAAGAGAAGTTAGCGCCTCGTTGGAGGAGGTTCCAAGCAGGAAGGGATATCCTGGCTACATGTACAGCGACTTAGCAAGCATATATGAGCGGGCAGGCAGGGTTCAGGGTAAAAATGGCTCGCTTACCCAGATGCCTATATTGACGATGCCTAACGATGATATTACTCATCCTATTCCTGACTTAACGGGCTACATAACGGAGGGACAGATAGTTTTAGATAGAGATCTACACAACAGAGGAGTTTATCCGCCAGTTAACGTTCTTGTGAGCTTATCAAGGCTGATGAAGGATGGAATTGGAGAGGGAAAAACAAGGGAGGATCATGCGGATGTTGCAAGTCAGCTTTACGCTGCGTATGCTCAATGTAACGAGCTTAGATCCCTCGCCTCCATCATAGGTGAGGAGGCTCTTTCTCAACGTGACCGAGCCTATCTACATTTCGGAGATGAGTTTGAGATGAAATTCATAAATCAAGGAAGAGAAGAAAATAGAACGATTGAAGAGACTTTGGAGAAGGCGTGGGATCTGCTTTCTATACTTCCTGAAGAAGAGCTAACTAGAATACATAAGGAATACTTGGATAGATACCTTAAGAAAATGGTGAGAAGATGATATGTCTACGGTTCCGCCAACCCACATGAATCTTCTCCGATTTAAGAAAAGTCTCCAATTAGCAGAGTCTGGACGTGAAATCCTTGAGAGAAAAAGAGATATCCTCATGGTTGAGCTTAGAAATTTCGCTTATGATCTGCAGAGAGCACGGGAAGAACTAAATAAGGCTCTAAGCGAAGTCTTTTCGTATATTGAGAAAGCCGCAGTTCATCTTGGAATTGAAAAGATTGAGAAGATTGCCGAGTCAAGAAGCGTCACAATAGATTTTGATGTTGATTATCGAAGCATAACGGGTGTAACTGTTCCAAGAGTTAAATTTAAAGGTCTGATGCCTCAGCCGGATTACGGATTCTTCGGAACCGATATTTATCTTGATTCTGTATTCAAAAGATTTCATTCTCTAGTGGATTTGATTTGTAGAGTCGCCGAGCTTGAAGAGTCTGTTTATAGAATCGCAGTTGCTGTTGAAAGTACTCAAAGGAGAATAAACGCTTTGAAACATATACATATACCCCGATACAGGGAGATTGTGAAAAACATAGAGATGGCGCTTGAAGAAAGAGAGAGGGAAGACTTCGTAAGGATGAAGAAAGTTAAGAACATAATTGAGAGAAGGAGAAGCATGTATGGTGGAAGATAAGCTCATAAAGAAAATCCTTGTTCCAACGGATGGTTCGGACTCCTCAATGCGAGCAGCCGAGTTTGCGTTAAAACTCGCTAAATATTTCGAATCCGAGATAATTGCAATATACGTGATCGATCATGTAATACTTGAAGAGATCTCTAAAATTCACGAGAGACATGAGCTAGAAGAAGAGATTAAAAGAAAAGCCGAGAGATACTTGAACTATATTGTTAAATCGGCTCAAAGAGAAGGTTTAAAAGCAAGTTCCATACTAGTTGAAGGGCAGCCGCATGATCAGATCATTCGTCATGCTGAGTTGTTAGGAGTGGACCTCATAGTCATGGGATCAAAGGGCAGGAGGGGTATGAACCGGATACTCATAGGAAGCGTGGCTGAAAGAGTTATTGAGTATGCTCCCTGCCCGGTTCTTGTGATGAGATAAAGCGGTGTCATCGAAAATGGGAATGCAAGATATCAGGAAAGAGTACGAACAAATAAAAGCCGATTTGAAGAAAAAGGCTGAAGAGGAACTTGAAATCATAGATGAAAAAATAAACGCTTTGGAAATTGAGGCAGAAAAAGTTGGAAAAGAGGCTGAAGCTGAAATCAATAATAATAGTAAAATATTAAAAGAGGCGAGATGAGAAGAAAATAGGGTCTACAAATGGGGGATGAAGACTCTTGAAAAAATCGCTTCTTATCATGCTAATTCTCTTGTCTGAGATACTTTTGGTTGGAGTAGTCTCATTGATTACAGCCTTGCCGACAAATATGAATCAGACAAATTTGATTAAAGCACAACAGACAGAAAACTTGCTGAATAAGGCTTTAATCGCTTTAGGTGCAGGTCTAGCCGTAGGCTTAGCTTGCTTAGGCGCTGGGATCGCAATATCAGCTTCAGGATCCGCTGCGATAAGCGCAGCAACCGAAAAGCCTGAAACATTCTTTAGAAGTTTCCTAGTCGTTGCATTAGCTGAGGCACTTGCAATATATGGATTGATTGTGGCAATACTTCTATGGCTGAAATTATAATTTAGGATGAAAGTAGATCCGATATCCTTTTGAAGCTAGCAATTAAAAAACGATTTTGATTAGGCGATTTTCAGCGTTTTAAGGGTCCTAAGAGAATCACGTTCTCTAAAAATCAAAATTCATATCTAATCCGGAATTGTTTTTATTTCTCTTCCCTTTTCAAGCGCTATCACTTCAACCCAGTCACCTATGCCTGAAGAGGAGATCTTTCTTCCTAATACTTTTTCTATTTGAAATACTCCAGCCGGGTTATCCATATTCACCAAAATTCTAACGGGACGATTTTCTCCCTCTACTATTTCGACTCTTCGAATAGCAAGTGCTGAAAGAGAATGTATGTCCACACCCCCCATTCTGTAGGGGATTCTAGCTCTTCCCTCAGCCATATCCGTACCGTCAGCCACCTTCACAGAGCCTGCCTCAATACTGAGGCATTCAACATCCTCGTCGTGAGAAAATATGCAATGTAGAATTTCAGACTTCAATCTTAAAGCTAGTTCCCTGTCAGTTGGATAAACTTTTGAGAGAATCCTATCTAGAATTGGATCTGCGACGCTGCATCCGTGAAGGTGATGCTCATTACGATGAACAGCATTTCCTATATCATGTAAGTAAGCTCCGCATAAAACTACGACTTTAGAATCTTCTAAGCTGCATATGCCATCTTTAACCGTTGTGGGAGTAAATCTTCGACTTAAAATATCAAATATCTCAAGGGCGCTGCCAGATGCGATTCTTGAATGAACAGGACCATGATCGTTATATTTTAACCTGTTAACAGCCATAACATTGGCCATTTGAAGAAATATCTGTGTTTCAGTATCTTTTTCTAAAAGATTGAAGACCATCTGGAGTGAAGGGGTCTCTAAGTGCTTCTGAATTAGATTAGGAGAAACTATTACCATACGTATCATCCCACATCTATTATATAGCGCTATCCTAAATCAGACTTAACAATGATATAAGGCTTAAAAAGAAGAGTGGGCGTATAATCCGTTTTTACTGTAAGAGCGCCTATCCAGAGCATTCAGATAAGATGCTACGAGATCGAATTGAAAGGCTTGAACATCTCAAGCAAATATTATATCAGCTAAAGTATACTACGCTTATTAGAGCAGGTAACCCATTATGAGAATAGGTTTCTTTGTTTGGGAATATCCTCCAAAAATTGTAGGAGGACTGGGAACATACGCGGAATATATTACGAGAGAATTTGTTGAGCTAGGCCATGACGTTTCAGTCTTCACGTTAAATCCAGGCGATCTAAAGACGAGGGAAGTATTAAGAGGAGTGGAGATTCATCGTCCCTTAATTGCTGATGCCAGCAAAATCTTTCCGATGATAGTTATTGATGACCTAAAAAAGTGGGGGACAAATATCCGTCTATTTAATGACATCTTCATTTATAACATTCTAAGCACGACGAAATTTATTAATCAATTGATCAGGAAAGAGGGTTATCACTTCGATATTGTTTGTGTTCATGACTGGTTAAGTAGCATATCTGGATTAATAATCAAGAATGAAACTGAGATTCCGGTTGTTTTTCATGTACACAGTACAGAGTGGGGTAGAAGGGGAGGGCAAGGTTCAAGCGTCATCTCCCATTTTGAATGGACCATGGCTCACACCGCAGATAGAATAATCACTGTAAGCCACACAATGAGAGATGACTTGATTCGTCATGGATGGCCACAGCAGAAGATCAGCGTAGTCTGGAATGGAGTGGATCCTGAACGTTATGATCCTGAAATATGTAAGCCGGAAGAAGTGGAAAAGGTTAGGGAGAGATATGGAATCTCGAATGACTGGAGTATGATATTTTTCTTGGGGAGATTAACTTGGGTGAAGGCTGTGAGAAACCTCTTACAGGCCATGCCCATCGTCCTAAGCGAGTATCCGAAAACAAAACTTGTAATATTAGGCAAGGGTGAGGAGCAACGGGACGTCATGGAAACCGCTGAAAGACTCGGAATAAAAGATAATGTCATCTGTAGATTTGAGTTTGTACCGGAGAAAGAAAGGATTCTGCATTATGCAGCTGCGGATCTATGTGTTTTTCCATCGGTATATGAACCCTTCGGCATAGTGAGTTTGGAGGCTATGGCGATGAAAAAACCGGTGGTGGTTGGTGCGCGTGGAGTCGTCGGCTTTAGAGAACAAGTGATCCCGTCTGGTTCCGAACAGAGTGGAGTTCATGTGAATGGAAATGATCCGACTGATATAGCTTGGGGAATAAAACAAGTGTTGCAGGATCCGGAGAGGGCTAGGAGATGGGGAGAGAATGGGAGGAAAAGGGTTCTTCGGTATTTTACTTGGAGAAAAGCTGCTGAGCAAACACTGGAAATTTATGAAACGCTGATTTAACAGCGCAACAAATTCTCATACTACGTTTTTAGTAGGACTGGTAAGTCAGCTTTGAAGTCTAAGTTCACTATAGTTTATGCGGCTCTTCGAATGAGATCTGGCAATCATGCGTCTTCTTGAGTGCTTTTTCAACCGCCTCCCTTATGATATAGCCGCCGATGTGGAGTATTGGCTCCTTAATCTCAGGATCAACATTCATCGTCGCCGTGCATGGATAGCTATGATGGGCTTTCGCTATCCTATCATATAGGATCTCTCTTTTAGTCTCGACCCCTATTATTTTTTTAGCCACATACCATGTTGAACCGCAGGGAGCGCTTCGTCGGACAACAACCGATTCTATAACCTCGCTGTTTCCTCTCTTTATCGTTGAAATCTCCAGTTCTGGAAGCCCCACACGTAATTCTGTTATGAACCTTGATATTATAGGCTTGTCTTTTTCAGGTTCTAAAGAGCAGAAGGGTTTTGGAAAGGCGGCTTCCAGCTCTAACTCTAAGCAGAGCTCCTCCAATTGCTTCTTTAAGCCGGATGGAACCTCATTGAAGTCTTCGATGGGAACAATTAAGCTTTTGATCCCAAACTTTTTGATTGCGAATGGTAATTCCAAGAGTAAGTCTTTATGTAAACCTGAGGCTATGCATAAGTCTGCCTTCGGCATGTTTTTAGGCATGTATCTCTCCGGCTCATCTATGAAGGATGGCAATTCGAAGGGGCTTGGTAACTCTATAGCGGCACGTATGTTATGCACGTGGCTGTAGACGCCGTATTTGCAGTGATCGCAATATAAGCCGCAGGATTTGCAGAAACTCGGATCATTTATCAAGTTTCTTATGACGCGTTCTGCAAATTCGCCGCTGTAAACAAAAACTACGGTGAGAAGATCTTCTTTAGACATTTTAGACACTATTTCGGTTTTGTATGCTTTCAGAGGACCTATGCCGAACTCCTTTTCATCCAAATTGGATGAAAGCTTCTTATAAATTTAAATTAAAGCGGGGCGATGTGAATTTTTTCTAACATAATCACACAAAAAATGATGAAAGAAAAAGTAAAATATGAGTTGTCTGTTTTTTATGTGATATATCCGAGGAACGGTGTGTTTATTGCCTAAAAAAGAGTTTCTTATGAAAATCAAGGAACTCAAAACCGATCTAGGAGTTTTGAAAGATTTTGAACTTTCAATTGGAAAGATAATAGAGGAAACATGGGAAGAGGAAGCCGGTCCAACGCCTTTTCCCTCAATTACCGATCTAAGAGAGTGGGACCTTAAACTCCTCCAGAGATACAAGCCCTTTTACATGCCATTCTGCGATGTCTGTTGTCTATGCACATTTGGTAAATGCGACCTCACAGGAGATAAACGCGGAGCCTGCGGACTGAATATGGCTGCGCAGCAATCACGTATTGTCCTCCTAGCCTGCTGTATCGGCGCTGCAACCCATATAGCCCATGCGAGACACCTCGTTGAGCATCTAATAGAAAAGTTTGGGCCTGATCATCCGATTGACGTCGGCGGAGTGAACGTTGAGGTTGAAGCGCCTGTAACTCGTCTTGTCTGCGGAGTGAAGCCTCAAAAGCTAGGCGACTTGGAAGAAGTGCTTGATTATCTTGAGGGGCAAGTTACCCATCTGCTCTCAGCAACCCACACCGGTCAGGAAGGAAGCAATATCGATTTTGAATCTAAGGTCTTCCATGCTGGAATGATAGATCAGGTAGGCATGGAAGTTGCAGATATCGCGCAGATATCGGCTTATAACTTTCCGAAGGCTGATCCTGACGCGCCTCTTGTGG
>CAZEGS010000026.1:0-21859 GCA_964512445.1 uncultured Candidatus Bathyarchaeia archaeon | reverse complement strand
TCAAATCCCACCCCCCGCACCAATTTTTCTGGAGAACCTAAGCTTTTTTCAAAACCGTCCTTAGTGTATAAGAGTCTGTTGTTCACCAATCATTTTTAGAAATGATGAGTATATGTATGAAAATCTAGAAGACAAAAAGGCATCCATCTTATCTGTGAAGGCTGATGAGAAGTCTTCATGTTTTCATTTCTTTTTTTGAAGAGATACTATGAACTATATGTGAAGGTATAGCCCATGCTGGAAACCAGTATAGAATCGATGATATTATTAAAGGCGCAATTGTTTCCCCGCCGATTTCCAAGGCATAAATTTTTAAGACCCATTCCGGCTTCATGAAGATGAACTCTAAAATCAGTCCAAAAATGAGTGATAAGAACCCCATCATTCTCGCGTTATAATCTTTATATAGAAGTATTAGGGCACCGAAGAAGTTGAAGATCAAAAAGAAAACTACTATTCCGCGAATATCTAATGGCTCTGGAATTCTAACAATAAATCTGAAAAATATTTCCAGTAACAGATTGATTAATACGGCAGACAAGACAAATATAAGATAGATCTTGACGAGTTTAAACCTCAATTGTCATCCTCTTTTCTTCTGCTGATGATCGTTTTAAGGCTTTTCTTGCAAAAGGCTAAAAAGACTTCCAGTCACGGTACATAAGCTTATTTGTGATCTTTCGGTCGAGTTTCTCATCGATCGATAGGGAGGAAGTCGTGAAAGTTGAGGGTTGCTAGGGCTCAGATAAATTCGACCGGCGGCGACTCGAAGGAAGATATCAAGAAAAAAGGGGCAAATATGAAAAAGCCGAGAAGCATGAGGCTGACCTTGTGGCGTTTCTAGAAATGCCCGTCACTGGACATCCTCCTCAAGACCTATTGTATGAAAAGGCCTTTGTTAGAGAGAATAAGAGGGTACTTGAAGATCTCATCTAAAATAATGATGTAGAGATTGTTAATTACAAAAGGCTCAATGAAAGCTATTGTGTAAATACTGTTTTAAGAGGCCTTCTTTGCTTCATCATACATCGCTAGTATGTTCTCTATCGGAGTGTCTGGTTGTATATTATGAGTACTACAGAGAATATATCCTCCTCCCCTTCCCAACATTTTAATGCGACTTCTTACCTCTGCTCTGACATCTTCAGGTTTTCCATATGGAAGAGTCTGCTGGATATCGATTGCTCCATGAAAGCTAAGTTTATCGCCGAATCTCCTCTTTAACTCGGCCGGATTCATCCCTTTAGCTCGAATTTGGATAGGGTTAAGAATGTCAATTCTCAGATCGATAAATTCTGGGATTAGTTCACGAATGGCTCCGCATTAATGAAGCATCACTTTGACGCCGTATCTCTTTGCTAATTGAATATGTCTGCTTAAATACGGCTTAATAAACTCTCGAAAGGTTTTGGGCGAGACTAGTAGTCCTCCCTGTGTGCCCAGATCTTCTCCCATCATGAAAATATCAATTAAGTCGCCAGCTTCTTCAAAGCAACGTTTATTCAATTCAAAATAGAATTCGGTTATCTTTTCATATAGGCGGTGAGTAAATTCTGGCGCTCTTAAAAGATCGATTAGAGCTTGCTTAACGCCACGAAGGTACATAGCTTCGTGAAGAACACATGTTCGGTTCGTTCGATCACCTACCAGTACAGTCGCGTATTCACTATAGGCTTCGCGTTGAGAACGGAGAGAAGAGTAATCGTACCAATCTGGCGAAGGAGGGGACCAATCTTCTAGCTCATCGAGCGTCTTTATACTGCTTAACGGACTATATACGGTATGCGCATATGGTCCTCCAGCTCCCCTCACAACTTTTCGTCTAACCCTCCAAATGTCTTCGTAGCTACCGTCTTCATACTTTTTCAAAGGTGGACCTATATAGCGTGGAAAAACGTAGTGAATGTCAACCCCAAGTTTCTCAAGCATCTCATCTTTAGATGAGACCTTAAAATATCGACATAGCATATTGGTTATCTCATTTGTCCCCCAATAATCGACGGGAATACGATATGGCTCCTTATGAGGTAACGCCTCTAAGACTAATTCCTTAGAATTCATGTAGCAATCACCATAAAGCAACATGACTATAGAAGCCTTATTTCATAAATATCTAGCGTTAACTAATCATGAATCTTCATGATCTTTTTGAAAACACCTCTCTATACTTTTCTTTTTCTTCCGCGAAAATAATTAATGAATGAAATAGAAACTCTATGTTAATCCTTTTATCTTTGATGTCGAAAGAATTTCTGGGAGAAAGATGAATAGGAATAATCGAGTGCCGATTGAAGAAGTTAAACATATAGCTGAGCTTGCACATATAGAGCTTTCCAGCGAAGAAGAAAGAGTCTTCACCCAACAGTTTAACAAGATTCTTGACTACTTCAGTAAGATCGACGAAGTTAACACAGATGATGTGCCTCCAACATATCACGTTATTGATCTTGTTAATGTGTATCGGGAGGATAATATTCAAAGATTCATAATGGAAGACCCACTCAAAAACGCGCCTAAAAAGGAGGATAGATACTTCAAGTCTCCTAGAATAGTCTAAAAATTAGAGATTAAACGAAGAGGAAGGAATCTTGATTAAGCTCTACGAAATGACAGCTCTTGAAGTCTCGGAAAATATTCGGGATCAAGTAGTCTCAGCTGAAGAGTATCTATTCTCTATTCTTGAAAGGATAGAAAGAGTTGAAGAGAAGATTCACGCTTTCATAACAGTTGTTAAAGAGGAAGCGCTGAAAAAAGCGAGAGAGATCGATAGTAAAGCCCGTAAAGGAGAGAAGCTCGGCCCTCTTGCAGGCGTCGCTGTAGCAGTAAAAGATAATATCTGCACGAGAGGGATTCGCACGACATGTTCTTCGCGGATGCTCGAAAACTTCATTTCGCCATATGATGCTACTGTGATTGAAAGACTCAAAGCTGCAGATGCCATTATTTTGGGAAAAACAAACATGGATGAGTTTGCAATGGGTACAACAACGGAGACGAGCTATTTCGGCGCTACGCGTAATCCCTGGGATTTAAGTAAAGTTCCAGGCGGCTCCTCAGGCGGAAGCGCCGCAGCTGTAATATCCGAAGAGGCAACGGTTGCGTTAGGTTCAGACACGGGTGGATCCATAAGATGCCCCGCCAGTTACTGCTCCACGGTGGGACTTAAACCCACATACGGCTTGGTAAGCCGGTACGGATTGATATCCTATGCAAATAGTCTTGAACAAATCGGTCCGTTAACAAGAACTGTTCATGACTGTGCTTTGCTTTTATCGGTCATCAGCGGCCATGATGAGAAGGACAGTACATCCGTGAATATCAACTCTAAAGACTACGTGAGCTGCCTAAGAGATGATGTGAAAAGATTGAAGATCGGTCTGCCCCGAGAGTTCTTTGGAGAAGGAGTTAACGAAGCAGTTAAAGAACCAGTTTTAGACGCTGCAGAGAAATTTGAAGAGCTTGGAGCATCTTGTTATGAAATATCTGTTCCAACGATGACTTATGCTCTTGCAGCATACTATATCATAGCGATGTCTGAAGCCAGCTCGAACTTAGCGCGGTATGACGGCTTACGCTACGGATACCGAGATGAGATTGATGAGGGAAACTTTGACGTAGTTTTCTCGAAAAATAGGAGAACTGGTTTTGGAGCTGAAGTGAGGAGGCGGATAATCCTCGGTACATATGCACTTTCAGCAGGATACTTCGAGCAATACTATATGAAATCGCTTAAGATTCGAACTCTAATTAGGAGAGATTTTGAGAAAGCCTTTAAGCATGTAGATGTGATTATGGGACCTACCATGCCTGTTCTGCCATTTGATATAGGTGAAAGAATAGATGATCCTCTGCAGCTCTATATGTGTGATATCTTAACAGTACCCGCAAACCTAACTGGTTGTCCCGCAATCTCGGTGCCGTGCGGATTCAGGAATAACCTTCCAGTTGGACTTCAGATTATAGGAAGGCCATTCGACGAAGAAACGATTTTAAGAGCTGCATATGCATTCGAACAAAACACGAAGTATCATAAGTGCAGACCGCCACTCTAAACAGCAATTAAAATGTAAACAAAAATATTTTAGGGCTTTTCGCGTGAATAATTGTTAATCAACGCTTAGGCGATTCTAATGGAGAAGAATGACTCAGCCATCCCCAGAAGCTATATTCTACGCATATCAAAAGAAGAATGGTATAGACAAGTCTTCTCAATCAAAAAATACTTTCCAGGGGTCCCTAGGAAATGGGAGCCAGGAGGCATAATCTTTCTAGCTCGTAAGGCTGAAAAAGGCGACTCCTTGGTAGGATACGGCGTTATCAGAGAATTTGTGAAGAGGGATCTTCTCCC
Organism: uncultured Candidatus Bathyarchaeia archaeon; assembly: GCA_964512445.1. Classification (GTDB taxonomy): domain Archaea; phylum Thermoproteota; class Bathyarchaeia; order Bathyarchaeales; family DTEX01; genus B63. Next base: position 17,511 of record CAZEGS010000026.1, on the reverse strand, counting down.
TGAAGAGAGAAGGAAAGAGTGTGAAATGATGGGATGGAGAGGCGCAATAGTCTTCAGCGAACTGTATAAGATTAGTCCCCCGATTCCAATTAAGGAGACTATCCTAGCTGCCTCGAAGGCTAGGGGAAGATATTTCCATGGATACACGTTAACGAGAGACGAGGTTGAATCTCTTCTGAGAACGATAAAAAAGAAGGCATCGCTTATAAGGGTATAATAGTGAAACTATTGATAATAAGTCTTCAAGGCATCTAGGGCTTTAATGTAACGTTTGAAGTGTTCCTCGTAGATCTCTTTATTGCTAGGCTCAAACCTTTTTTCATCGGAAACGATATGTTTCCTAGCCTCATCGAGCGATTTATAGTAGCCCATTCCAATAAGAGATGCAAGCGCAGCGCCTAATGCTGTATACTCTTTTTGCTCGGTTGTTATTATTGGAAGCCCTGCTACGTCTGCTCTTATCTGATTCCATAAGGGATTCTTGGCTCCTCCCCCTACAATTCTAATGCCTCTGATCTTAACAGAAACTTCTAGCCTCAAAACTTCTAAGGCGTGGCGAAGCTGATATGATAGACCTTCAAGGGCTGAACGAAGCAGCTGACCCCGAGACGTTCGGAGCTTTAATCCGAGAATAGTCCCTAAGATTCCATATTTCTTAGCAGGCCCCGTCTCCCTCACGAAGCTAGGGATAAACATAACTCCGTCTGATCCGGCCTTCTCCCTTCCAGCCTCTTTAATCATCAGATCATATTTTTCACTGGTCTTTTCAGGAAAGACTTTATTAAGTATCCACTCTAAAACTCCAGAACCCATCATCAGAAGCTGCGGATTCCATAATCCAGGCTGAACATCAGCCTCATAGATTAAGCCGTTCTCAAAGGCTGACCTTGTAGGATTAAACGAGTCTGATCTCAGACCTAGGATTTCCCATGTTCCACTTGAGAGTATAGCCTCATCCATTCTAGCCCCTGATCCGAAGAATGCGAATTGTGTGTCATGACCGCCGGCTGTAACTGTAACGCCAGAGGGCACTCCACATTCTTTTTCAGCCTCCCTAGTTACGTAGCCGATTACTTGTCCCGGCTCAGTCCATTCGGGAAAGAAGCTGGAATCTAAACCAGCAAGCTCCAGCATCTGATCCGACCAGTCTCTCCTTTGAAGATCCATAGCCATCATGGTTGAGGCGCTTGTGGGCTCGATATGAAATTCTCCGCATAACCTATATGTTATTAAACCCGGCATCATAAGCCAGGTGTAAGCCTCATCTAAAGCCTCCGGAACGTTCTCTCTCAGCCAGATGAGTCTAAGTAAAGTGTTAAACGGTGTAATTTGGTATCCTGTAATCTGAAAGATCTCCCAAGGAGAAATCTTCTCCTCGATCTTCTTCGCTGTTTCTATAGTTCTTGGACATTGCCAAGATATCGCCGGATAAGTTAAAGAGCCATTTCTTTTCACTGGTGCGCCGTCTGCGCCCCAAGTTGCAACGGTGACCGCCCTAACGTTCCGCGGATCAACGATCTCAAGGACTTTCTTTGAAGCTAAGCAGAGCTTCCTCCAAATCTCCTCTAGATCCCAAATAAGCCATTCGGGTTTTCCTTCTTTCTGAGAAGCTGGAGAGTTTGGGAAGCTTGCCCAAGCGACTATTTTTCCTTCAGGGTTTATGGCGACTGCCTTGAGGTTTGTCGCGCCGCAATCAAAAACTAAGATGATTTCGCCATTTTCATTCATGACATATCAAGATTATTAATTTAGATTATTTCAAAATTATGGGTTTTGATTTTCACGCTTGAAAATAATGGATGGGGCTCTTCGTATTAGGGCTTCGTATATGAGATTCCCGCCGAAGATGCTTAAGAGCCCGTGAATAAAGTTAAAGGCTGCAACTAAGGGGCTTATCGCTAAGATCGCATTTAATGGCATACTATAATATAGGCTAAAGACTGGAAGGGTGGAGATGAACATTATTAAAATACGCATGATACATCCCAGTATATATGATACGGCCTTTGATACGGCAGACTTCCTCTTTAAGATCTTGCCTCCAAGATAGAATCCTAAGACCGTTGAGAACTCGGCGATAGCCTTCATGGAGGCTCCAATGATATCTCCGCTTCGAATCAGGATTGCAAGGAAGGCTATTATTGATGTGAATGCTCCAGCGTTCAAGCCGTCTGTAAGAACGGATAGCATAATTGGTATTCCCGTGAAGTCAAACTTTAGAAAGGGTAACCATGGAAACGGGATTTTGAATCCTGAAAACTTCATTGTATAATCCAGCACAACCACAAGAGCGCTGAGCATCGCTATTCTTGCCACGGTGACCGTGCGAAGTTTCATTTTTATCTCTCGTTAATCTCTAAGCATGAGATATTTAAGACATCCGATTCCTGCAAGGAGTAAATTTAAGAACGCATCATCTTGACTTGTGAAGACGTCTGAATCTTTCATGCAATATCTCTGTAACTCCCAAATAGAATTTATCGGTTACAAAGGTTTTATATCGGCCTTTAATCCATTAACTTTTTTAGTGGGGAATGAGGTAGAAGAGACTTTTCAGTCAGCTGCTTTAGACTTATTCCATCATAAAAGATAGATTAACGCCGACGTGTCGCCTCATTCCCTCATCCTTTTTTATGATCTAAAAATTAGAAATCGAGGAACTAGAAGTTCTCCAAAACTATAGCCCAAGTTCTTCGCTAACTTCTTGGATCGCCTTTAATGCTATCTCAAAGAACTTTTCTTTTGATATTCCGATCTCTTCGCATAAGGCTATTCTCTTTCTGTCAGCTCCTCTGGCAAAGTCCTTATCTTTGAATTTTCTTTTAACCGTTCGCAGCTTCACATCTGCAACTTTCTTTGTCGGCATCACAAGTGCACAGGCCACTATTAATCCTGAGATCGCGTCAGCAGCGATAAGGGCCTTGTCCAACATCGTTTCCGGCATCACACCTGTATTTTCGTAGTTGTGAGCTAATATCGCCCTTAAAACCATTTTAGGCACTTTATCTCCCAGAATCCTTTGAGCCAAAACGCCGTGCTCTTTAAAGTTTTCTGACGTTTTCTCATAATCGATATCATGAATCAGACCGGCTAATCCCCATAAATCTTCATCCTCTCCAAGAAATCTAGCTAAGTTTCTCATTATAGCCTCGACGGCAAGCATGTGACGAAAGATATTTCTGTTTTTAATGTGTGATTGAAGAATCTGGAGAGCTTCATCTCGATTCATTTATCTCCCCCCATAAATCTTCCAGGTTTTACCCTATATATTCTTGGTCGCCTAAAATTATTTAGGAAAGAAGATTCTCATTAACTTCGGAGCGTGAAAGCCTCTTGAAGATAACTGATGTCAAGACAATAGTCACCTGCCCCGGAAGAAACTATGTTATTGTCAAGATAATTACAGATGAAGGACTTTACGGATTGGGCGACGCTACTTTAAATGGAAGAGAACTTGCTGTTGCAAAGGCGCTAAAAGAGCATATAGCCCCTCTCCTGATAGGGAAGGATCCCGATCGTATAGAAGATATCTGGCAATACATATTCAGAGGCACATATTGGCGAGGCGGCCCAGTTCTAATGACCGCCCTATCGGGCATTGACATGGCGCTTTGGGATATCAAGGGAAAACGGGCTGGATTACCCGTCTATTCTCTTTTAGGTGGAAAGACTCGGGAGAGGGTTAGGGTCTATATGCACGTTCATGGCAAGGATTTTGAAGATACCTTGGAAAAGTGTCAACGGCTCATCAAGATGGGATGTAACGCGTTAAGAGTAAGCGTTGATGTGCCTGGTCTTCCATCGGGAGTATGGGAGCCCAAGCGATACCTAACGATTCTTCCGAAGCTTATGTCCTATTTAAGGGATAATTTAGGTGAAGAGATCGATCTCTTACATGATGTGCATGAAAGAATCAATCCGATTCAAGCTTGTCAGCTGGCTAGGGATTTAGAGCCCTACAAACTATTCTTTCTAGAGGACCCTGTAAGACCAGAATATAAGGAGACTTTCCGTCTTATCAGACAGCATACATCTGTACCGTTAGCCATGGGCGAACTCTACTTTACGAAGTGGGATTGCTTGCCTTTGATAACCGAGCAACTAACCGATTTTATAAGAGTTGACTTAGTTCATGTCGGAGGTATAACAGAAGCAAAAAAGATAGCGTCTATCGCTGAACCATACTATGTGGACACAGCGTTTCATGGGCCTGGAGATATCTCCCCTATTGCTCATGCTGCTAATGTTCACGTTGACATGTCAATTCCGAACTTTGGAATTCAAGAATTCGTTGATCTAAAAAAGGTCTTTCCAGAGGTAAAAGAGGTCTTTAAGGGAGGACCGGAATATAAGGAGGGCTATGTAACAATCAGTGAGGAACCAGGCTTAGGAGTAGATATAAATGAGGAAGCAGCTGAGAAATATCCCTATAAGCGAAGTTACCTGCCGACACTAAGAAGAATGGACGGCTCTGTTACAGATTGGTAAGTAGTTATTTTTACCCTTTAATAATTATTATCCATCGAAGAAGTCGTCTCCATCAGGCAGGTACTTCCTAGCTGCTTTCTCGTTCAGCTCAACTCCAAGTCCCGGCCTATCCCAAACCTCTATGAATCCATCCTTAACTATTGGATCTGGAAGGCCCTCCACGATGTCATACCACCATTCAGGCTTTCCCACGGGGTACTCAAAGGCGATATAATTGCTAGGTAATGTGGCTGATACCTGAACAAGAGCGGCAAGTCCTATAAGCCCGTCGCCTATGCCATGAGGAGCAATTAGAATGTCATGCATATCTGCGAATTCAGCAATCCATTTAAGCTCAGCTATGCCTCCGACGTCGCATGGATCAGGCCCAATTATGTCCACGGCATGCATCTCAATTAGATCCTTAAAGTTTTGTCTAAGGTAGATCTGCTCTCCAGTGTGAATAGGCGTGCTTGTGGCCCTTGTTACCTCCCGATATACGTCTGGAAGAACATATGGAACGTAATCTCCCGTGATTAAATCCTCAAGCCACATGATATTTAATGGCTCTAAAGCCTTAGCAAGCTTGATTGCGGAGGGTACAACCCATCCGGGTCCACAATCCAGAGCAAGCCCTACTTCCTCCCCTAAAACTTCTTTCATGGCTTTAACGCATTCAATAACATGTTTCAAACCGCGTTCTGTGAGTAGACCGCGATTAGGATGAAAGCCTCCCTTCCTAGCCTCACCATAGAAGGAGTCAGGCACATTCGCGAGCATAGATCCGTGAAATCCTATCGCCTGCTTTATTATGGTGAATCCTTCAGGCGCCTTCTTCATCTGAAGAGTATTCTCTGCATAATCCTCAGGAGAGAAACCCTTCAGAGGAGGTCTAACACCACCATTATAAACTCTCACTTTATCGCGTACTTTCCCTCCTAAAAGCTTATAGATAGGTAGACCTGCAGCTTTCCCAGCGATGTCCCAGAGGGCGATCTCAATCGCGCTTACAGCGCTTCCCCACGGCTTGAAGCTTCCTAAACGTCGGATCTTAAGCATTACCCGCTCAACGTTCGTCGGATCTTCTCCTATAATAAAGCGTTTATAAAACATGACGTGAGGCTTTATGTAGTACTTGCTGGATTCTATCTCCGCGTAACCGCTTATATCTTCATCTGTAACTATTCGAATCACGGGGTTTTTTCCGATGACTGTACATTTAAGATCGGTTATCTTCAACTTTATCTCTCCTAGCATCACTTTTATACATAATTCAAGGTATCTCTTCCTTTAAGAAATTAACTATGCATCTCTCAGATGCTTTTCAGTTCCAGCAATGAACTGGCCGTTCAAACAGATCTTAAAAAAGAAAAAGATTTTTGTATGGAAAATGGGGACGGTCCGCTATCTTCCTACTTTATATACTTGTAGTATCGGTATCCGTAATTGTGACTTTGGTTACCTAATGAAACCAGAGCAAATTCGTTCTTAGGAGGAATTACGCTTTCATGGAATTTACGTCTACTCTCATGTAAGTCTTCATATACATCGATTGGTATTCGTTTCCGCTTGCTTAGCTTATCCATCAAGTTCATCTTTTTAGTAACTTCTTTATATTCTGGTTGAATGATGAAGCTACAGACAATCGCGCTGCTTCCACTTCCATAAGATCCTACACCGAATCGCTTTCCGGCTAGATCTTCGTTTCTTGTCTCAAAGTGGCTTTCAACCCCTAACCATACTGAAGCTGTATAAGAATTACCGATCTGTCTAAGAGCTATGAGCGAGTTCTCAATTTTACTTTCATACTCTCTCTGAAAATCCTCGGTTTTCGCGAATTTTCTTCTGAAGTTCTTATACTCTTCGGATATGTAAAATTCAACGTCGGATAAGCCTTTTCTGTCAGGCTCAGGACCTATAGCTTCTAGAATCTTCTTCCATTTTGGAAGTCCTCTCCAGTCATGGATTAGGAATGATGCGAATGCGTACTGAACCATCTTTGGGAATGGAGAGTGAAATGCTGCAAGGTCAATCTTGTCGGCAACACTTTCTTTAGGAGACTTAAGCACTCCAAGCCTAAGCATGTTCTGTTTGTATGCATCCGCGGCGATCCTCATATCCCTTAGATAGCAGCCCACGGAGTATTGTCCATCGACAACAGCGGTCTTTCTTTCAATCGGTCTGAAGAAGTCTCTATCATCCACTGTTCCAAACCCTGTGAATTCTGGCTCATACGCTAATAGGCGAGGATTCTCCTTCAAAAGTAGTGCTACTGCAGCGGCTCCTTGCGTCGGCTCCCCGGAAGAGTTAAGCTCGTATCTTGCGATGTCAGTTGCCACAACGATGGAGTATTCGGCTTTATTCCAGCCGGAGGCTATATATGCGAGACGATCAATTACGGCGTAAGTTGCGCCGACGCATGCGAATTTTGTTTCAGGCGCACCTATATGATCAAAGCTTCCTTGGCCATAAATCTGTTCAAGCATGCCTTGAACATAACATGATATGGGTTTAGCGGCGTCGGGGCCTGTTTCGGTGGCTACCTGAATGAAATCTATGTCTTTTGGAGATAAATCGTTTCTCTCCATTATCTCGAGAGTAGCCATTGCAGCCATGGTAGCTGCGTCTTCATGCGCATCGGGAATTGCGAGCTTCTCTATTCCTAAGCCTCGAGTAAGTTTGCTTGGCGGTATTCCTCTTTCTTCAGCTAGTTCTTCTGCATCTACATATAGTTTCGGGACGTAGGCGGCTATATCGTCAACCCCGACGATTTTCCCCAAAAATTCTCACCTTATTTTGATATGCATTCTGAGAGGTTATGCTATGCAGAATATAATATTTTCTGGAAAAAGGTAATTTTCCAGCTCTTTTCACGGTCTAAAAGACTTTATAGTCTCTACCATTGCGATATAGTTTTCTTCAGGAATATAATCAAGCGGACTAGTATTGCATGCGGCTATAAACTTACCTTTAGAGCTTCCTATTCGAAGCATCTTTTCAGTCTCTCTTTTCACTTCTTCAGGAGTAGCTTTAGAGAGGAAGACAACATCCATATTTCCAGCCAAGACTATATAATCTCCGAAGGCTTCAACTAGATGTTTTAGGTCGTTCGCTGCTTTTTCACATCCATGAACGGCGGAGAATCCGAGCTCAATCAGTAATGGAATAACATCGTCTAGCTTCCCGTCTGTATGAAAAACATACGGTATGCCCAGACGTTTCAAGCGGGATACCGTTTCTCTTGTTCTATCAAACACAAGTTTCCTAAATATTTTCGGGTTGACCATTAAGCCTTTCTTGTATGCGCAATCTCCATCAAAAAGTACAAAGTCAGGCCTTACTTCTTTAATTACTTCGTCAATAGCTTTTCTGTTTCTCTCTTCTACCCACTCAAATGCTGCATCAACAAATTCAAAATCTCTATATAACTTTACGGCAAAATTGTAATGCCCCATTGAAGTAGCTATTTTATGGAAACACCAGGGAAGAGTTATCCATGAGAGCAGACCCGCCTCTCTAATCTTCTCCTGTTCGGCTTTCCATTTCACTATAACCCCGCTCCAATCAGGCATCTCCAGCTTCTCTAACTGTTTAATGCTTGTGAGCATTCCTCCAGCATATCGGTTTGACCCATCACTAGCCGCCTTTCTAACCGTGAAATTCATGTTGATATCGATCGATCCTAGAGGCACAGCAGCCATGTCTAGATCATAAGCCATCTTTATCCTATTTTCTATACGACTGGGATCGCCATATCTCCTACGGAAGAAGTTGTCCATCGCAAACCATGGCTCCCAGAATGGAGGCTTATAAATTCGCTCTCCCTTTAGAAGCTTCAGCAAGGCATAGCTACTCTTCCTTAAATTCATCGAGTACCGTCTTCCCTAAATCATGATTTTAAAAATCTGCTTATGATCACTATCCCGGCCTGATCCTACTTATCCTCTACAATTCATGTCCTTACAGTATCTTACCGTCCTTCATGATTATTTCTCCAGTATCCACAATCTCAATCGTTGCTGAAGGGTGAGTGACAAAATCCCAGTGCATACAAGATTTTGAAGTTCCACCATAGCTAAGATTTGAACCGAATGCCAAGTGCACCGAGCCTCCTAACTTCTCATCTGTTAGAATATACCCGATTGCTACGTCGATAGCTGGATTACATCCGATTCCCAGCTCAGCAATATTTGTGGTTCTTACCTCCTGTTCTTTGCTGTCAATCTCGATGCAACGTTTAAAGGAATCCAGCATATCATCCCCATTAACTTTGGCGGAACATTCATCCAAAATAAGCCGCCCATCCCTAAATGTCAGCGTCACATCTCTGATGATTTTATTGGTGAAGCGATCTATTGTAACTGGGCAGAAAAGGGTTCCCTCACCAAACGTTTCATGGGGAGCGACGAAAACCTCTCCAGCTGGAAGATTATTACCTAAATCTCCAATTTCAATATCATGATCATCAATAACTCCGTCATCTTCGTTGATTCGTCGACCTCCAATCCTACAAATGAAGTCTGTACCTTTCTCATCAGTCACATGGATCAGATCCGCATTTCTCAACTTTTCTGATAATTTAGATATGTTACATTTAAGAGTCGAAGTTGGAACGGTCATTCCTTCTATTATTAACCTCTCCAAAACTTCGTATTCAACTTCATAGAATTCGGCGGCTTCAGGAGTCGGCCATCCAGCGTATGTCCATCTCTTGCCTAAACCTCCATTTTCGCCATATAGCGCCTTTCTTATAGGTACATTCGCCTTTATCTTTGCAGCGATCTTTTCACGTGGGAACCCTGTCTGAATTTTCGGATCCTTGAATGGTTCAACAACGATATATGCATCTGTCTCTTTCACAGCTGCAAAGTAATGTTTAGGAGTTACCTCCAGGATTTCTACGGGTATTTCTTCATATATACGTGCTGAGTATTCGTCGCTTACCGCTATAATCAGTGGGTGAGCCCCCTTCTTATAACATAGAATCCCTATCTCCTCTAGTAGCTCTTGAGTATGCGTTCCGCCGCGAATTATGACTGCCTCATCTTTCTTAAGATTCATACCATTTACAATCACTTCAGCACATTTGACCATCTTTTCTTTCGAGACCATTCATATCCCTTCTATATCTTTGTCTTTGAAGCATGTCTTAAATTGCGGTTTGATGAAACCTTCTAGTTAAATATTAATTCCTTATGGAGTATTTTATCGAAACTCTAATTTATAACAAAGGATATTTGTGAATGGGCTGAGCGGTTTTGAAGATATCTTGGAACGGCGGCGTACAGATCGAGTATGGCGATGTTAAATTAATCTTAGACTCTAAAAGAAACAGTATCGACGGCTCAGCATTTTTTATTAGTCACGGTCACGTTGATCACTCCGCAAGTTTCAAGATAAAGGAGGCTAGGAAGTATTCGTCGAGAGAAACGTTAGATATAGCTTCAACTCTAGGTTTTCAGATGGAAAATTGCTTCCCAGTGGTTGCTGAAAAAAAGATTGTGATGGACGATGTTGAAGTAATTCCTCACAATTCTGGACATATTTTAGGAAGCCTTGAATATGAGATAAGAACGCCGGAAGGCACAGTGCTTTTCACCGGAGATTTTAACACTGAGGTAACTAAGACTATGAAACCCGCAGAATCGGTTAAATGCGACGTTCTAATAATTGAGGCTACCTTCGGCTCGCCTAACTTTGTCTTTCCATCTATCGATGAGGTTAGTGCGGAGATGGTTAAATGGGCCGAAGAGACTATAAGGTATGGAAGGATTCCAGCCTTCCAGACAGATCCTCTTGGAAATGCGCAGGAGATCATAAAGATCTTCAATGAGGTTGGAATCCAGGTTGTTACTCATTGGAAAGTTACAAGGATGAGTAAAATTTACGAGTCTTATGGCCATAAGCTCGAATATTTCGATGAGGAGTCTCAGGAGGCTAATGAGATCAAGAAGCAGGGAAGCTTCATATACATAATCCCAAAAAATCTTAATGTTTCGATTCCGCAGATAGAGGCTGCTTTTGTTTCAGGATGGGCTTGTTTGCTGAGAAGAAAGGGTTTTCCACTGAGTGATCATGCGGATTTTCCTAGACTTGTAAGGTTTATAGAAGAATGCGAACCAAACGTCGTACTTACATGTCACGGCGGCCGATTCAACGAGGTATTAGCGAGATACATCGAAAGGAGAATGCATATCAGGGCCTACCCTATAAATCTCATACCTACAAGAATCTGCAGGTTTTAGAAAAGGGATAACTAAAGCAATATTTTAAGAATCTCCTCATGAGTATGGAAGGAGGAGGAAATTGAAGAATGATTAAACCAGTAACCTTCACGAATGATGGGGAACAGATAGTGGGCATGCTTCATGTGCCGAGAAGCTTAAAGGAGGGAGAACGGGCGCCAGCAATAGTGATGCTTCATGGATTTACTGGGCATAAATCTGAAGCGCATAGGCTCTTCGTTCATGTTGCTAAGTCTCTCTGCAATGCAGGATTTGTCGTGCTGCGTTTCGATTTTAGAGGTTCAGGAGATAGCGATGGCGAATTTGAAGATATGACCATTCCCGTAGAAGTAAGCGACGCAGCTAGAGCCGTAGATTTCGTTTTAGGCTTAGACATAGTGGATCTTGGAAAAATAGGCGTCATAGGGTTAAGTATGGGTGGAAGAGTTGCTGCAATCCTCGCTTCGAAGGATAAACGTGTAAAGTTTGTAATTCTCTACTCAGCCGCACTGGCTCCCCTAAAAGATAAACTTCTTAAAAATCTTGAAAAGAATGATCTTGAAAAACTAGAGAAGGGAGAAGCTGCGCATATGGGGAACGGCTGGTACCTCAAGAAGACCTTCTTTGAAAGCGTAGATTCCCCTGTACCTTTTGAGATTTTAGATAAGATCCGAATACCAGTTCTAATTATTCACGGCGATTCAGATAATGTGGTTCCTCTGGAGGGAGCTAAGAAAGGCTATGAGATGCTTAAAGGTCTCAATAGCAAGAATGAACTGTACATAGTTAAGAGCGGAGATCACGTTTTCGCAAGAAAAGAGTATACTCAGGAAGTTATAGAAAAGACATTGGATTGGCTCAGCTCGCTTGATATGACATTGTAGAGAAAGATAAAAAGGAGAAAAAGAATTACAATCTTTAATTAATGCTTAATTGCTCCTTTCAGGAAGGATTCAAAAATGGTAAAAATAAGGGAAGATATTTCTTCCGCACCGCCTGAAAAGCTGACGTATCCGCCTCCAAGCGAGGATCATGCAGGACACATATTTTATCTCGCTTCAAAGGGATACGCGAAGCTCGCGGCTGATCATATATTGCATAAGGAGATGCGTGGGCATCTTAAAGAGACTGTAGGTAACGTGATTCGACAGTTAAACCTAGCATTTAATCGCTCTTTTCTTCAAGAAGATGAAAATGCAGTTTTATGTAGTAGAATATATGATGTGCTCATTAACATCGCTCTGAATCTTGCAGGTTTTGAGAGGAAAATAATTGGATTCAGCGATGAAGAGGCGGAAAGCACCATAAAGATTGTTAAGGCCGCGCTCTCTGGAATGGAAAAATATGAGCGTAAAAATTTAGACGGGAAAGCTCCAATCGCAAGAAGCGTCATAGATAATTTTCTTTCAGAAATGAAAAAGGTGATGCGAGAATATTATAGGCCCCCGGGCTCAATGGTTGCATATACTGCGAGGAAGATTGAGGAAAAACTTGAAGAAGATAACCTTATGGTTTCCTTTTTATCATCGGCGATTGAGCAGATCAAAAACAATGTTTATTACAGGATGAGTATGGCAGGGATGTGCAAGTTCGGGAATGATTATGCTCTTGGGCTTAGATGGCTTAGACATTTAGGCTTTGTTCAGGTATCAACTAATCCCTCTCTCGCGGCGATCGCTTATATTGATGATCCGGCTCAGTGGGAAGGATTTAGAGAGGAAGATCTCTGTCCAGACTTCAAGGCTCTTATTAAAGAGCGAGAGAGACTTCTTAAGGATCCGCTGGCTTTCGGTGATGAGATAGCTGCATACGCGACGGAGGTAAGCATATGGAGAAACCTGGTAGTCTTTAGGCCTATAGCAATAGCCTCTAAGATGCGTCATGGAATGGTAAGTCTTCAGTTGAATCCGAATATCGCTGATAACTACGAGGAAAGCATACGGTACGCCCTTAAATTCTATAAAGACGCTGAAGAGTTTCTTAGAAGATACGATTCCTATCTCTTGTGGGGATACTCAAAGACTGAGGAGCGTGGTAGACCTAACATAGTCTTTAAGGTTGCTGGTAGCTCCCCGGCATCGATTGAGATTACAAGAAAACTAGAGAGTCTAGGAATAGGTACGAACAACACAGTCACTTTTACAGTGTCACAAGAGGTCGAGCTGATACTGGCCAAGATGGATGGCAGAGCTGAAGCTATTAAAAAGGGCATACCCTTAACCACAGTTTACGAAACAAACATGGGCGGTAGACTTGATGATCATATAAGGGAGATACAGGCTGAAAAGCTCCTATCTAGAGCCTTAAGAAAATTTGAAGATAAAAAGTCAGCTCTGAAAGAATTGGCGGTGAAGCTAGATGTTTTGGAAGAGATAAAGGATAAAGAATCCATAAATGATATTCTAAAAACGCTGAGCAGCAGAAGGTTTTTACGACCTCTCAACAAAGATCCCTTGATCGATTTTCTTACAGAATGTGGTGTTCCATCATCTTCCAGAGAGGAAGTAAAGACATTTCTCGAAAAGCTTGAACATGATATAGAACATTGCGGTATCCTAGTTACAAAAAGAGTATATGAAATCTTCTTTTCTCCCCAAAACTTTCCTAGATGGATATCTTATCTATGCTCGAAGCATGAACTTACACCTAGACAAGCGGAAGAGGTACTAAAAGGAATAGATGTGCTGCCAGCCTCTAAGAGGCATCCTAGAGAGACTCTTCTCACACTTAGTGAAACGAATATGACCCATACGGAATTTCCAAATCATCAGATGAGTGTACTCTTAAAGAGTCTTGAGGAAGGCTTCGATATTCAAGAATATAGAGACTCCGTTCTAAAAGAAATCGATCCGGAAATCCTTCGCAGATTAACCGAGAAATGGACGGATATTAAAGAGGAATTCGTAAGGTCATATGAGCTTACGCCTCATCAGCAGAAGATTCTAAAAGAGGCAGGGATAACAGGCTTGGAAAAATATGGATTTTGTGGAATCAAGCCAGCTGAATGGGGCTGTTTCGGAGCTACAATCAAGACGATGGAGGAATTCTCGAAGAGCTACGAAGAATTCAAGAAAAGATGCATTGAATTTATTCTCCAGATGAGTTAAGGAATCATGAGTATGCTATAGTTTTATTACTATAATTGAACCTAGATGTGAGGAGGATTATGTCTGTGAAGAGGCTGATCTTTAAGAATACAGGGCTAAAAAGCGGCTATACCCTCATGGTATCGCCGGAAAACTCAGAGCTTAAATATATCGAGTTTGGAAGGCTTTTTCTACCTCAAAAAAATGACGAATATAAAGGTAAAACTGGAAGCCGCGAAGCGGTCCTAACGATTTTCGAAGGAAAATGCAGTATAGAAATCATGACTGCTGATAAGGAGTTATCTTATAGATCGATTGGTGATAGACGTGACGTCTTCTCAGGTAAACCTACAATGATTTATCTTCCCCCAGACGTCGAGTATAGAATCGTCGCTGAATCAACAGTAGAGATCGGAATCTCGATGGCTCCGAGTACTTCTGATTCTCCTCCTATACTCGTTAAGCCTGAAGAGGTTGTCGAGGCCTCTGTAGGCTCATGGAACTGGAGAAGAATAGTCCGTACATCTATTGGAGAGAACGTTAAGGCTCAAAAGCTTCTTGTGGGCGAGACAATAAATCCTCCAGGAAACTGGTCGAGCTATCCCCCACATAAGCATGATAAGAAAAGCTTGAGCGAAGCACCCTTAGAGGAAGTATATTTCTTCAAAGTTAAGCCTCCTAATGGATTTGGGATTCAGAGAATTTATACGCCTCCAGACGATGAAGATCCCTTTGATGAGATATTTCTGATCGAAAATAACGATGCGGTCGTTATTCCACGAGGCTATCACCCTGTAGTTGCAGCTCCAGGCTATCAGCTGTACTATCTTTGGGTGCTTGCAGGTGAAGAAAGGAAGTATGGAGCTTGGTCTGATGACCCTAACCATAGCTGGCTTAGAAACTGTGAGTCTCTGATTAACGAGATTTTCAGATACTGAGACGAATCTATTTTTCTCGTAGCTTCTCCCTTATTATACGTATAGCCCGCTTAACTGCGGATTCATAGTCGCCTATACCATTTACTCCAGCCGCAGTTGAATGTCCCCCTCCCATTCCCCGGAAAAATTCGCCTAGAGGTTTAGCTAAATCTCTGCCTAAATGGAAACCTGTCTCCTTATAGAATTCAAGGTCTGATCTGATGCTTATCTGGAGACTATCGTCTTTTTGTCCCCCGACCATTGCTAGATGCGCGCCCATTCCTACAAGTGCACGAGCAGCTGAAGCTTGAAAAGAGCTTACACGGGAAAAGACGATAAGCCAATTGTTTATTCGGATCAGTTGCATTCGTCTGCATGCCTTTAATCTTGCTATACGCTCAGACAAGCTTGTTGGAAGCGAGAGTCTAGAGAGAATCTTTTGAGCGTCGACTCCAGCGTCGACCAAAGCTGCAGCCACCTTGAATGTCTGTGAGTTTGCAAGCACAAAATGTTTGGTGTCGAAAGCTATTCCTAGAAAGAGGGCTTGCGCTTCTTCTTTTGATGGTTTTATGTCAAGATCTTCAAAGAATCTGTAGATTATCTCGCATGTTGATGAGGCATTCTCATCACAGATAATAATGGATGCAATTTGCTCGGTCTCTGGATGACTTGCATGATGATCGATAACTATTAGCGGAGATGTTGACTTCTTTACCTTTTTTTCCCATGGTCCTAGCTGCTTGGTTGTGTTTGTATCTAGCATCACGATTAAGTCAGCGGAGAAGTCCGGATTATCCGTTGTCACATGGATGGGCAGGAAGTCTGAGAGAGCTTCAGAGAGCTTACTTATGCTTTCAGGGGAAGCGATTTCAATATTTGAATTTGGGTTTATGCGTTTAAGAAGTTTAGAGAAGACGAAAGCGGAGCATAAAGCATCCGGATCTGCATTTTGATGGCAAAGAAGAAGTATTCGCCTCGGCGCTCTTTCATGAATTAAAGATTTTATTGCGTGGAACGACAAGTGATTTCCCTCATATAATTCTCCGCCGCCTTAAATGCGGCTTCTACAGCTTCCTCAGCAAGTCTTTTAACATCAATATTCCTGAATAGGGGAGAAAGCGTTATCTCAACATCTACTTCAAGATTGAGAGTCTCGGAATCAACGGAATTTACAGAGATTGATAAATCCGAGATTCCGCGACTAGGAATCTTCGAAGATATGTAGCTTCTTGCAGCCTCTTCAGCTATTTCACATAATCTTTCCAACTGTTCATAGGAAAGACTAGGCTTCTTCACCTCTTTCAAAGAGTTCACCGTTACTGAGATGAGAATGGACGAAGATCTCTCTGAAGCCGCTCATTAAGTTCCTTTATCTGACTTCTAAGTCGCTCCTCCTGTTTTCCAAGAACAGAGACTCTCATGTTAGCCAGTTCTTTTCTCTCCTTAAGTTCTTCGGTAATCTTGGACTTTTCCGTCTTGATGAGAATGGAACCAACGGATTTATAAATGACGCCATCATCAGGAACTTTTTCAAGTTCTTCTAAAGCCTTATCGACCTCTAAAAGTTCAAGTTCAACCTGTTGTTTCTGAGCTAAAACGTTTTGAAGAGTTTGCTGTAGCTGCTGTAGACGTAGGAGTCTCTCTTGAACAGCTGGTGGAAGCTTAATTCCGGTACTCATATTGATGTCACCCTTTCATATGTTTAGAAGCTCTATCAATAATACACGACATAACAATTAAAGTATTTCTTATCTTGTTTTCTCTCTAATGCATGCCATCTGATGTTTTTAAATTATGTTTTTCGAGAAACGTATTTTACGGCTCATAATGATCAGCAAGATCAATAGTATTCTTAAATGATATTCCTGGTGATATTTTTCGAATAAAGCAAAACTTAATTATGATAGATACGAAGTCATTCGAAAACTAGCGAGAAAGAAGCTCTATGAAGCAGCTTATTCACAATGGAGTTCTAATTCCAAGATATGAGTGGAAAAAACTTTGCATATCGGTAAGAGGTAAAAGGATACAATTAACGCCTAAACAGGAAGAGATG
Organism: uncultured Candidatus Bathyarchaeia archaeon; assembly: GCA_964512445.1. Classification (GTDB taxonomy): domain Archaea; phylum Thermoproteota; class Bathyarchaeia; order Bathyarchaeales; family DTEX01; genus B63. The sequence continues at coordinate 761 of CAZEGS010000026.1, read as the reverse complement.
GCTGTCGCCTGGGTAAAAAAGTTGGGAACGGAGTATATCAAGGATAAAGTTTTTGTGCGGAACTTTTTTGATGACTTCTGCAGGGCGTTGGGGATTAAAGAGAAGCTCGGCCCTAAAGTTTTCGATTTTTCTGAGATTATAGAGTATGTAGAAAAGGAAAGAGCGTGGAGGGAGAGTCTAACAAAGGAGGAGAGAAAACGCTTAAGAGAGGAGAGGAAAGCAGCGAGAGAGTCTAACAAAGAGAAGTATGGCTATGCAATTGTTGACGGAGTAAGAATGGAGATTAGCAATTATATTGTTGAGCCTTCATGCATCTTTATTGGACGTGGAAAGCATCCTAAAAGGGGGAGATGGAAGGAGGGGCCAAGCGAAGAGGATATTGAACTTAACCTTTCGCCTGACGCTCCTGTACCGCCTGGAAATTGGAAGAGGATTATTTGGGACCCAAATGTTATGTGGATTGCTCGCTGGAGAGATAAGCTCTCCGGAAAGATGAAGTATGTCTGGCTGTCTGAGAGTAGTGAGCTGAAACAGAAAAAGGATATTGAAAAATTCAATAAGGCAATAGAGCTGCGACGGAATATAGATAGAATAAAGAGGCATATAGAGGAGAATCTTGATGCTGAAGATCTGATTAGAAGAAAGACGGCTACTGTTTGTTATTTGATTGACAGACTTAAGATTAGAGTTGGAGATGAAAAGGATCCTGAAGAAGCCGACACTGTTGGCGCATCGACTCTCAGACCTGAACATATAAAATT
>CAZEGS010000025.1:0-23162 GCA_964512445.1 uncultured Candidatus Bathyarchaeia archaeon | reverse complement strand
CTCTTTCCGCCTGTTGGTTTTCTTTTATGCAGATCGCTATGCCAAGGTGACATCTCGATGATCTCCTTCAGCTTGAGGATGCTTTGATTAATATAAATTTAGCGGAAGAAGCCTTCCTTTTTAAGTTTTACATATTTTCTCTGCTATTCATTCTTTTTATTTTCCTTGCTTTCTTGATTAATCATATTATTAAATATTCGGATTAGCTGCCTTTTCATTGTTGAGGGGTTATGGCTTAACCCAAAGTAGTCAGCAAAATATTCCGTAGCTCTTAATATCTTGTTTCTCCCCCTGCGTTCTCTCTCAACCAAACCCATCTCTATAAGCTGTCTCAGATGTTTGTAAGCATGGCTGCCTCTTGCAGCAATCACCTGTTTCTGAGAGACTGGCTGTTTAAAAGCTATGTAGGCTAATGTTCTAAGAGGCCCGTCGGTGAGGAGGGGCCTCACGGCGAGTCTTCTAACTTTAGAGGCATACTCTGTCTTCAGCTGGAGAACGAAGCGTTGATCCTCAAGTTCCAATATTTCGAGGGAGGTGTTACGTTTCTCGTATTCTTTCATAAGTACTCTCGCGAGTTCTCTAGCTTTTCGATGAGATCTAGATCCGATAATGCGGCTTAACGTCTTTAGATCGAGGGGTCGGCCAGCTACATATAGAGCTGCCTCGATGAGGGCGATCTGCTTCTTTACTTTGTCGTCTCTATGTTTCTCTTTCTCATCCTTGGTCGAGTCCGTCATCTAGAGGATCCTCGCCTAGAGTTATGAAGATCTCATCTGAGTCCTCTTTCTGCCATAATGAAACCTTTTTTCTATGAGCGAGAAAAAGCAGAATTATAAAGTTTCTTATCTGTTCGAGTCTTTCAAGCCCCTCGATGAGCTTCGAGAAGACCGCTATCTTTCCCGCCTTAATTAGAGACTGGATTTTTTGGAGCAGCCGTCTCATCTGCTCCTCCATCTCCATCAGATAGATATTGATTTGGGGAATCGTTTCTTGCGGAGCCAAAAATATCTCGCTACGTCGAGATGTCTTAATTTTGAAGAGATTCTCAGCTTTGAGAGCGTCCTCTAATGCTTCAAGCAGATTCTGTATGGTGGTGGTTGTCAACTCGTATCTGAGAGGGAGAATTAAAGGCGGCGGAACATACTCTGAGGGCGGTTCTTGAATAGGCTGCGGAGGCTCTTCAAGCTTAAGTAAAAGTCTAGATTTCATTAGATATATGGTAGCCGATGAGTCTAGGGCTATTCCGGAAGCTCTAAAGTCGATAATGGCTCGCTTTTCCATCTCCTCCAGAAATGAGAGGAGAAGAAAGGACAAGTCTATCTCCCAAGGGTTAATCTTCTCTAACATTTGCGGATCAAAGAGGATGTTCCAGGGAGGATGAAAATAGAATGGTCTTTCAGCTTCGTTTCGTCTCATCGCGCAGCTACCTCTTTGAATGTTGTGGATACGACATATGAGATTCCGTCTCTTCCATAGACTCCATATATTCTATCTGCTTTGCTTACCATCTCAGGCTTCAGAGTCACAACTATGAACTGAGACTTATCTGCTTCCTCAGCTAATAGTTCACCTAGCCTCTCAACATGGAAAGCGTCCAGATGAGCATCGATCTCATCAAATAGATAGAATGACGCTGGCGTAAATTCTTGCAGAGCAAAGAGAAAGGCTACTGCTGCAACCGACCTCTCTCCGCTGCTAGCTCCGCTTACAAGAATAGGTGGTTTTCCAACGAATTGAACAATCATATCGACCCCTCCTGAAAATGGATCATCAGGATTTTCAAGCTTCAACGCTGCGTTTCCTCCGCCAGTAAGCTTCGAGAAGTACTTGTCTAACCTCTCATTCACCTTGTTAAAAGCTTCCATGAAGACATTGTATTTCTTCTGCTCGATTTCTTTGATGAATTTTATTATTGCCATCCTTTCTTTTTCAAGCTCATTCATACGCAGCGATAATTCCTTATACCTTGAGATCTGCTCTTCATACTGTTTGGAAGCGAGCTGATTAACTGCCCCTATCTTATTAAGCTCTGACCTCATTATTTTGAGTGTTTCATCAAGCTTTTCTATGTTTATTGATGATACTGCTAAGGGCTTCTCGTATCCCAGACTGTTAAGTTGATCCAGATATCTCCTCATCTGAAGACTTAATGTCTGCAGGTTCAGTCTAGCCTCGTCTAGAAGCGCATCTGTCCTCTCGTACTCCTCTTCAACAACTCGAAGTTTACTATCTATCTCATCGATCTGCGAAGTTAACTTTTCTGCATCTCCCCTCATATTTAACAGAAAAACTGATAATTCATCACGTTCCTTCTCGAGTTTCTCAATCTCGCCTTGAATCTCAATTCGATTTTCAGATGCTCTTTTAATCTCGTTCTCTGTAGACAGGATCTGTTTAGCTATTCTTTCTTTTCGCGAGTAGAGGCTTTCAAGCTCCTTTCTCAGCATCTCAAATCTTAATTGAAGGGAGGAGAGCGTGGCTTTAACTTGGCTTTCCTTCTTTCTTAATTTTATGATGACGTTGCCTGTTTCTACTCTTTTTCTTTCTTTCTCCTGCAGTTCGGCTAGACTAATCCTCTTCTTCATTTCCGCAAGTTTCTGCTTTATCCTCGCCTCTTCCTCTGAGAGTCCTATCCATCTACTCTCGTACTGCTTTAACATCTCCTCCTCTTTCTGAAGCAGATTCTGAATATTTTCTATGTTGTTCTCGGCGTGATTCAAGTTTAGCCTGGCCTCACGGATGCTTTTCTGAACACGTTCGATCTCTCCTGCGAGTCTACCTAGAGAATGCGATAGTCTCGCGATCTCCTTTTGCGTTTCAACTATCTCTTTTTCAAGCTCTTCGACATGTTCCTCTCTTGCAGCTAAAAGTTTCCTTAGCGCATTAACAGCCTTATTGAGAGCCTTTAGTGACGATTCGCTTGGCACAAATGAGGAGAAGTCTAATGGAGCCCGGTAAAAGCCGCTTTCTACTCCTCCACCCGCCTCGAACAAGTCTCCCTTCAGGGTTACTGAACGGAACCCTCTGCGGGAAACATTTAGGGCGGCATTCTCATCTCTGACTAGGAGAGTATCTCCTAAAACAAAATTTACAGCAGGCAAATATATCTCATCACACTTCACAACGTCTGAAAGCCAGCTTAAGATACCCTCGGTTTTCGGGAAACTGGGCCGCTTATTGCTGGCCAAGCCGTATAGTGGAATTATCTTTATCCGTCCCAGCCTCGTCTTCCTCAGCATCTCAACACATGTAAAAGCTACATTTAAATCGTCAACTACAAGCGAGTTCAGCCATCCTGAAGCTGCCGCCTCTACAGCCCGTTCATATCTCTTTGAAAATCTAACTAGACTTCTAAGTCGGCCATGTATACCCTCTATTACTCCTTCCCTACCTAGCTCCTCAACATAACGTAATGCATATTCTTCGGTATCAAACTTCTCAAGGACCTCTTTTCTTGCTTCAAATTCTACAACTGCTTCTTGGGCGATTTCAGCAACTCTTCCAGCTTCCTTGATCTGCATCTCAATGAGGTTTTTTCTATTTGTTCTCCGAGTTAAGATATCTCGGAGATTCTTCAGCTGACTCTCTTGCTCTTTCTGAATGTTCTGTAGATCTCTGAATGCTTCTTCAAGCCTCTTTAGGGAAGAGTTTAGAGCTCTCTTTTTGTCTTCTAGATTTTTCAGTCTCTCATAATAAACATCGATTTTCGATTGGCTCTTAGCCTGTTCGCTTTGAACCTTCGTTGTTTCTGTACGTATCTTCTCTAGAAGCTGCTCAGCTTCACTTATCTCCCTATTTCTCTCCTCGAGTTTTGATCTTACTTCATTTATCTCCCTGCTGACCGCATCATATATCGACTGTTTTTCAGCGATCTCCTTAAGCAGCGAGTCTCTTTCCAGCGTGATCTGCTTAATCTTTCCCTTTAGCTCCCCTATCTCTTTCTTAACTATATCGATTCGTTGCTCCACATCAACCTTGGATTTTCTCAGATCATCTAGAATCGACTTTCCGCTACTTATTTTACTATTCAATTCTCCCAGTCTTGAACGGAGTTTCCCTATTTTTACCTGTATCTGGAGAATCTGATTTCGTTTATCCTCAGATTGCTCAAGACTATATCTCCGCAGATCTTGCTCGATCCGACGCCTCGTCGATCTAAGCTCTTCTCTTCTCTGCCTTAACTCTTCCAACCTTCTCTGCAAATTTGAGATCTTCTCTGATAATTCGTTAATCTTCTTCTGATTATCGATTATCGTCTTGGAGAGCTTGACTGCCTCCAGCCGCTTTATCTCGTCCAAGATGAAATTATAGCGCAAGAGATCGTTTCTCTCCCTCTCGAGCGCCTCTATTCTTTTCTGAACCTCACCAACCTGTCCCATAGCAGTCTTGATGGCGATATTCGCAGATTCAAGCTTCTTCTGAGCTTCAGCCTTCTCATAATCATACTGGGCTATGCCTATAACATCCTCAATTATCTTCCTTCGTTCCTGAGAGGAGATCTCAGCAAGTCTTGTAAGCGTGCCTTGCAAGATCACATTGTGCCCGTCAGGAGCTATACCCGCCATTGAAAGGATCTCCAGAGCATAGGCCCTAGAAACCTTTCTACCATTAATCCGGTAGGTACTATGCCCCTCCTGATCTATCTCTCGCGATATCGTAACAGTTGTTGTATCTATCGGCAAACGACCATCTGAATTATCAAACTGTATAACAACCTTAGCCTTCTTCCGAGAGTTAGAGTTTAAGCCCCCATGAAAAATTAGATTAGAGAAGCTTGTGGCTCTTAGCTTCCTCGCGCTCATCTCCCCAAGCGCGAATAGAACAGCATCAATTATGTTTGTTTTTCCACTTCCATTCGGCCCCGTTATCGCCGTGAAGCCCTTATCGAATACAAGCGTAGTTTTTCTCCCAAAAGTCTTGAAACCATTAACTTCAATCTTTTTTATAAATGGCATCTTCATCCCGCCTCATACTTAAATTAGCATGCAATAAGCCTAAGACTGAAGTCAAACCTACCTATCCGATGATCCTTCACTTGAGATTCGCCTTGCAGTCCTCTTCACAAACATCTTAATCTGATCCTTCTCCCCATAAACGAGGACGTATCCGTCTCGTTGGATTCTATGTTCGAGCCCTATCTCTTCAGATATTTGCCTGATAACATCTAAAGACATCTCCTCCGTAGGTTTAACTCTGATCCAATGCTTATCTCTCGGCACATCCACAGCAAATCTTCTCTCAGCTCTCCGCTCAAACGTAAACACGCCTCTTTGAGCCTCAGCAATCTTTTCCATTAGCATATCTACATATGTTTGTCCAAGCTTTTCTCTCGCTAATGGAAGAAGATACGACTCAAGATTGTTAAGATACTCCTCGATCCTTACGATAACGTTCGGATTTGACCTATCGATTCTAGCGATCTCTATCATTGTCTTTGCAGAACGTAAATCATTCATGATTTGAGGCGGGATGGATTCTCCCCCCCTCCTTAAGTCTCTGATCAGATCAGCCATTAATCTCCACATAGCGTAATAGTCCAGTTTTCACACACTTCCTTTAAGAGCTTACTAGGCTAATAGATGGCTCTGTAACTCCAACGTAATCAGATAGATGCTTCTCGCCGAGATCTTAATGATTCATCTCTGCCTCATATACTCTAAGGGTAGAACTACATTAAGTTTCGGGGCAAATATCTATTTCTAACACGCCGATATATACGAAGATAATCGAAAAGATCACTTCCTCCTAGAAAGATCATTGAATCGATCCACTTAAAAGATATGAAAGCATAGAAGACTTCACTGTAAACACAGGAAATTAGCGATGAAGTATATAGACAAACGGTCCATCAAGGAAGGATAAGCCTCTATGTTCCGATATAAGCAAGTTATAGTATTAAGATCAGATCTGAATATGAGCTGTGGAAAAGCCGCCGCTCAAGCATGTCACGCCTCTCTCACGGCTTCCGAAGAGGCGAGAAGAACACATCCATCTTGGTGGCGAGCATGGATGAATGAGGGACAGCGAAAAATCATTCTAAAAGTGAACTCTGAACGGGAGCTCTTAGAGAGGGAGAGAGAAGCTAAAGAAGCGGGACTTCCCTGCGCTTTAATATCAGACATGGGTTTAACTGAGCTTCCCCCTGGAACGAAAACAGCTTTGGGGATAGGGCCTGCACCTGAAAAAGTTATAGACAAGATTACGGGCAGCCTTTCTTTATATTAATGGCTTCTGGAGGATCAGCCGTTGGCTACTCAAGCATCCCCTTTAGACATCAAACTCGGCATGGAAGTTTACGCCTCAGAGACACGTGGAATAGGCGGCAGAATACGTTCTGAACTTGAGGATTTCATAGTTGAAGAGATTCTACTCGACGGTTCTAAGGCCTCGGTTCACATCTGCATGGATGCGCATCAAATCTTTGGGCGTGGGGGATACCTCATCTGCATCTTGATCAAAAAGGGAAGTGATACTCTTACCGCAATGGAAAAGATCGCAAGGCATATTGGCGTGGATCTTGATAGGATAAGCTTCGCGGGGATAAAGGATGCTCAAGCCTTGACTGCACAATATATAAGTATAGGAGCAGTCTCTCCGGAAAGGGCCAAAATAAACTTGGAAGATCTCTGTTTAATCCCGATAAGATTCTCAAAAGAGAAGATCTCAACAAAGGTTCTTCTAGGCAATCAATTTAATATAACAGTAAGGTCGATACCGCATAACTTGGCAGAGACCCACGAGAGAATCAGTGAAACTTGGAGGGAGATCTCAGATCTCGGCGGGGTTCCCAACTTCTTTGGCCATCAAAGGTTTGGGACGATCCGACCTATAACCCACCTCGTTGGAAGATTCATAGTGAAGGGAATGTTTGAAGAAGCAGTTATGCTTTTCCTTTCAGAGCCAGGCAAGCATGAATCTTCTCGAGCTAGAGAAGCCCGCGAATATCTCCTAGAAACTGCAGACTTCCGTTCAGCATTGAAGATATTTCCGAGAGCTCTCACCTATGAGAGAGTTATGCTTAGATATCTATCGAAGTATCCAAGAGATTTTTTAGGTGCTCTCCGTAGGCTTCCATTGAAACTACGGAGACTCTTCGTTCAGGCTTATCAGTCATATCTCTTCAACAGATTTCTAAGCGGGAGAATCAAGAAGGGAATCTCTTTAAACAGTGTTAGAAAAGGAGATTATGTAATGAAGATCGGAGAAAAAGGACTACCAACCGGCATCTCCGCTAAAGTGGAAAAGGAGAATTTACGTAGGATCTTATCGGAAATTGAAAAGGGAAAAATGGCTTTGGCTCTGCCGATCGTAGGGTTCGATCAGGAACTTTCTGGAGGAATCCAAGGAGAGATTGAGGAGGAAATACTCGAAGAAGAAGGAGTTCAGCCACAAGACTTTAAGATAGAAAAGATGTTTGAATCTAGCATGCGCGGCGGTTTAAGAAGGGCATTGTCTCCAGTTATGAATCTAAGCTTTAAGACGGAACATTCTGAAAATGAGACGATTGTTAGATTCAAATTCACACTCTATAAAGGCTCATATGCAACTGTTGTTCTCAGAGAATTCATGAAGCCTAAAGACCCCGTATCGTCTGGATTCTAAGCGGGAGAATAATTCATTTTTAGGGAAAAGACTAAAAAGCCTAGTCTTAACTTAATGGCTAAGAGGGGGAGTCGTTTTAGCATGAATATCATTCAAATTGTTTCTGATACTTTCAGATGGGACTATCTGGGATGCTATGGAAATAGCTGGATTCACACTGAGCATCTTGATAGATTCGCAAAGGACTCAGTGATCTTTGATAAGGCATATATAGCTTCGTTCCCGACGATTCCGCATCGTCATGACCTTTTCACTGGACGATACACATTCATATATTCAACGTGGGCTCCTCTTCCAAGAGATGAAGTCATAATCTCCCAGACTCTTCGCCAAGCAGGATATGTAACAATGCTGATCGTCGACACGCCACACATGATTAGAGACGCACATTATTTTGACAGGGGCTTCGATGCTTGGTGGTGGATCAGAGGGCAAGAGCATGACCGATACATGACTAATCCGCCCGAAGACCCAGAGGAGAGACAGAAAGCGCTGGGTCGACAATACTTACAAAATGTCTCTTTGCGGAGATTCGAAGAAGATTATTTCGTCGCTCAGACCATGACATCTGCAATTAAATGGCTTGAGATGAATTATGACCAGCATGAGAAATTTTTCCTTCATATAGATACGTTTGACCCTCATGAACCTTGGGATCCTCCGAAATGGTACGCGGATATGTATGATCCAGAATGGAAGGGCGGGGATGTTCCCGGAGGAGCATATATTCCAGGAGTCCCCCGACCAGCTGCATCAGACTTGAGGGAAGAGCAGCTAAATCATCTAAGAGCTCTCTATGCCGGGGAAGTTACGCTGGTTGATCGGTGGATTGGAAGGCTGCTTCAAAAGATTGAGGACTTAGGGCTTCTAGAGAATACGGCGATTATCTTCACAAGTGATCATGGAACATACCTTGGCGAGCATAACTATGTTGGGAAGAGACCGCATCTCTACGAGGAAGTAGCGCATGTACCCTTGATAGTTCGTCTGCCAGATTCTGAAGGAGTGGCGAGTGGCAGACGAGACGAGATCGTGCAATCGCCAGATATTATGCCGACTATTCTTGAATTAGCAGAGGTAAAGATTCCTCCAACAGTTCAAGGCCGATCATTCCTATCCATACTACGCGGCGAATCCGAGGAAGGAAGAGAGATTGCTGTGAGCTCAGCCAGCCTTGTTGGACCGACGCTTCCAAAATGGATAACGGTCACTTCTAAGAGATGGGCTCTGCTTGCGTCTCAAACCGGATCTGAGGTTAAATCGGAACTTTACGATCTATCAAACGACCCGAAAGAGATTAGAAACCTCATAGATGAGAAAACCGAAGTCGCAGATGAACTTCGAACAAAGATGATTGAGTTCTTAAGGACGTTAGGAACCAACGAAGAGACCTTGCGGAAATGGATGAAAGATTAAGACGGCTTTAGAATATGGTTGAATAACATGCCTAAAGGTTCTCTATTAAGTAGGGAAGGAACAATTCTAGTAGTGATCGATGTTCAAGAGAAACTTTTTGCGAAGATGGAGGAAAAAGAGCAGATCGCTAAGAACATCTGTAGACTAATACGGTTCGCTGAGATTCTCGGAATACCAATCATTATAACTGAACAATATCCTAAGGGGTTAGGGCCGACAATCCCAGAAATAAGAGAACTCGCTTTAGGAATCAAGCCTATTGAGAAGATGGAGTTCAGCTGTTTAGCATCATCCACCTTCAAAGAGAGATTATCTGAGACCCAGACTAGAAACCTCATATTAACGGGGATAGAGGCCCATATATGCGTCTCACAAACGGCTATTGAAGCCTTAACGAGTGGTTACAGAGTATATGTGGTGGCGGATGCCATATCTTCGCGCCGGCGGGAAGATAAAATGGTAGCCATTGAGAGGATGAGACAGGAAGGAGCTATAATAGTTTCAAGTGAGATGTTGATGTATGAGATTCTGCGGAAAGCTGGAACTCCAGAATTTAAGAGAGTTCTAGAGCTCGTAAAGTAGATGTCAGAAGCATCTCCAATACTTGCTTAAAAGATCCTTCAAGCTATCAACTATTCTTTTAACCTTTTCTATATTCTGCCATGGATGAGGCAATGGACGGAAGAAGTCCTCTATCTTCTCAGAAGGAGAATCTGGCTTGATGAATCCTAAAGCCAAAGCATACCAGCAGTACGGTAAAACCTCAACGTTATATCCGCTTCCTATAAGTAGCATTGCTTTTCCGTCACAGACCTCCTCAGAAACAGAGCCTATAAGCCGCGAGATCTCAAAGAACCCCTTTGCGGTTAGGCCTAGACTCCCTAAATGATCCGCAAAGTGAGCGTCGCTGCCTCCATTGGCAATGATCATGTCGGGTTTGAACTCTCTCGCTAACGGAGGAAAGATCTCATTTAATGCGTATAAGTAGGATTTTTCACCCGTCCTCATGGGAAGGGGAATGTTAACGTTTAATCCCTCTCCTTCTCCAGATCCAATCTCATGTATGAATCCTTTGCCAGGATAAATTGTTCTCGGATCCTGATGGAGAGAGATGAAGAGTACATCTCCATCAGAATAATATATATCGCTTGTTCCATTTCCAAAGTGAACATCGTAGTCTAGAATGAGAAAACGCCTCACGCCATATTCTCTTCGAAGCTTATTGATCAGAATGGCGATGTCATTGAAGAGGCAAAATCCTCCTCCGTAATCTATTCCAGCATGGTGGAATCCACCACCTAATGCTATGCCTCTGTATGCCTTTCCTTCAACGACGCGTCTTCCAGCTTCTAGGACGCCTCCTATAATGAACAATGCACCCTCAAGAATACGTTTAGAGACTGGAGTATCAATATCATAGTGTCTGCCCAGCTCAGCCAGCTTAAAGATGTGATTCACATAGCTTTTTGAGTGTGTTTCCAAGAGGTCCTCCTTTGTTGCAGCCTTTGGTTCAATGAACTGAACGTTCGGCATCTTAGAAAGGCTTCTTTCATCAAAAAACTTCTTAGCCTTGACGAACCTGTCTCCTCTGAAGGGATGATTGACTCCTAGATCGTACTGTTTAAACTTTTCATGGTAGGTTATCAAAACTTTTGATTTGTTTTCTTTTTCCACTTGTGTAACTCTCACATCTGCTTTGCCGCTTAAAAAGAGCGGCGAAGGCAGATATATAACCATTTCTTTCAGCTAAACTAGATGAAAAGTCGTTTTGAAAAACACTAAAAATATGTTAGTGATTAATCTGGAGAAAGATCGATTAGATAAGGTTTTAGCGAGTTACTTCTTGAAAGGTTTGAATTTTTCGCATGCAGGATCATCCAAGTATCGATATATCCGTTTTAATCTGCATCTGATTATGGTGGGCGAGGGATCTTCAGCGAAAATACATTCTCCGCATGTTGGCATATAGGTAAAAGATTAGTAAGGTATATGTAACCTTTTTGTATCAATATCGAGAAGGCTGATATGCGGAGTTTATAGCTAACCTTCTCGTTTCCGGGTTTAGCTAAATTTTTTATTAATAAACCTCTTTACCCAAAGAGGATGAGAATGTTCAAAATAGATGACGCGGTTGTTTTACTTCTAATATTAGCGATAATAGTACTTTCTCTAGGCCTCACCTATGAAACATCATATGACAATATTATTGGCATAATTGCCTCTGCACTTGCCGCTGGACTGATATTGGGGAGAAAAAAGAGATGATCTCCCAGTCTTTCAAAGCTAGATATAGAAGTTTCCGCAATTATTTTGCAACAGTACTGCTGAAAGCCGATAATAGAGGGGAAACTTGACCTCTCATTCTTGATGTTTAGTGATACAGTAATTTCTCCTCGTATTTTCTTAGATGCTCAGTTGCCTCCTGAACATCCATGAAGAGGGAGTCAACCCGCTCTACATCCTCAATCGTCACCGACTCGCGCTTCTGAATCTTCGCGTTTTGAGCTGCTAGGCTTAAGAGCTGTACGGCATATCTAAGAGAAGTTTCCGATCCTATCTTTGTGAGCTTATCTAAAGCGTCATTTTCTATTGTAACCTTCTCCTCCCTCGCTCTAATCCTCAGAATCTCCCTTATGCTCTCCGCATCATACTCATGAGTCGCGATTATCACCGATCGGTCTATTAAGTCCAGCGGGAAGCCCATTGGGCTCTTAACGTCTGTTCCACGAATAGTTGTGATACCTCGGTTAGTTGCAAGTATTATTATGGGTACAAGTTCGCTCTCCAACGCTCTGCCGAGAAAGCTGAAGGCCTCTAGATCGAGGAGATGACTATCATCGATGAAGAGTACTCCCGGATGAATGAAGGCCTTCCCCTCATCAACGAGCTTCTTAACTGATTCATCAACAGCAGCTCTTACTTCAGGATCTATCTCCTTAGTCTCCGATCCACCTATCAGAAGAGAGAATATGCCGCCGAAGCGGCGCTGGGCGTGAATCTCATCCATGTCATGCAGAGTCAAAGTATAGACGAATTCCTTCTCCTTCAACACATCACCGTCGGGCCTCGGCACCTTCTGACGCGTATCAACATCAAAGGTTTTGCCCTTTGCGCTTTCAAGGCTTAAGCCTAGGTTTGCAACTCTGCCAGTTTCAGCATCTATCTGAATCACGCTTCCCTCAGTTATTCCTTGCTGTATTATCTGTTGCGCAATGGAGGCACCTGCCTCTATAGTCTTCTCCTGTTTTGTAGTTTTAAGGGTCAAACGCACGCTTTCCGGAATCTTCTGATAGGGATTATACGGATGAGGAGCAGTGCGTATGTCAATTCCAGTCACCTCGCCTTCATAGACCTTCCTCATCTCATGTATCTCCACACCGATGCATTTCCTGATAGCCTCGATCAGGACTTCAGTCTTCTTCTTCTCACTACTGTAGATCTCGCTTCCACTCATCTGGATAAACGGTACATTGGGACCTAGTTCACGTGATATTGCGACAGCGATGGCTGTTTTTCCAGTTCCGGGAGGCCCCGCTAAAATAACGGTTCTTCCACTCATCTTCCCCTCTTTTATCATTTGAACTACTAGCCCCGCGGCTTCACGGGCCTTTTCTTGACCAACCATTCCATCCTTAACTTTAACAGCCTTAAGATTCTCATCTAATCCTAGACCCTTTATGTGGGTGTGAGCTCCTATCCTCTCAAATCGAGTTGCAGGCGTCGGAACTTCACGGATCTCCGCCATAACAGCCCCTCCTCTGATTATAAAAGATGAAGAAAGGGAAGAAATTAAGGTTACTGAAAAATTGATTGATGTAAAGGGGCTTTTCAGGTATGCCCTACCAGAAAAATCAATTCAAAAATTTTCTTTTCTCCATAAGAAGACACAAAGTAAAACCGTTTCGACGCGGCGATAAATATTTCAAAGGAAGATCTAAGGGCCTGTGAAGCCGCAGTTTGGACATTTATATTGACGGCCGAAGAGTCTGCATTTTTGACATCGCCAAATAGTTATCTGTCCACAGTTTGGGCATGGAAACTTCGTTGCATCAGTGCCAGGCGGGATTATCCTATTACATGACGTACAAATAGGCATAACGACTCTTCTAGCTTCGCCCACTTTGCTCACCTAGACGACTTCTAAAATAACAAAGCCAAATATATATGCTTCCCTCCACATCTAGCAGCGGAGGATCCTTGGCGTTTTATTGACGGAACAGTCTCAAAAATGGAAATAGCAATCTAAAGATTCTTTTTCGACGTAGAAGATCTGAGATTATGCCGCTCTGAAAATCCATGTCGCCTTCCCTAGATAAAAATTGTTGGAGATCTTCACTAATGATCGCCTCAAATAATCTGTCGATTAGCCTATCGGAAAGATGGTTAAAGATCCTTCTAGCGAGAAGCATATACCTAATTTCCTTACCCAACTCCTTTCTCCAAAGCTGCTCATACAAGCTTAGAAACTCTTCGTTGAATATGCTACGGCTAACAGCTTCAGCCGCAACTCTGCCTGCTATTGCAGCGCATATTCCTCCGAATATCACTCCTCCCCCAGTTGTCGGCTTAACCTGTCCCGCAGCATCTCCAACCACAAGCATCCGTTTACTAAATGTCTTTTTTATCGGACCTGAAGTCACAATAACCCCAGAGCGAACATTGAGAACCTCATAATCCTTCTCTTTGAAACGTCTCTTCAGAAACTTATTAAGGAGATTTTTAGGGTTCGCTCTCTTGCAACCCAACCCGACCCTCACTGCATCTTTACTGAGCGGTATCACCCAAGCGAAAAAACCAGGAGCAATTTTTCGTCCTACATAAATCTCAACAAAATCAGGATCAATATCCACTCCGACAAGATCAAGCTGCAATCCGGATAGTAGCCGATCAGAGTTTAGAGACTTTAGCCCTGCGGACTTTAAGATTCTTGATGAAACTCCCTCGGCATCTATGAGAATATCGGCTCTAAATTCTCGTCCATCCGATGACTTTATTAATATTTCATTCAGGCCCAGATGGACATCAGAAGCAGCATATCCCAATTTTATCTCAACGCCGGACTCTACAGCTTGGTTAGCCAAAAACTTGTCAAGGGAGACGCGGTCGACAACGTATGCAACTGGTCTTTGCCTTTCAACCATAAATGATAATCCGGAAGGGGAGAAAAAAATTGCTCCTCGAAGTTTGTTCTGCACATAGAAGCCGTCGAGTGGAATCTTTAGCCTTCTCATTCCATCCGCGCTTAGCAGACCAGCGCAGTGGCATGGACGGCCGATCTCAGAGTGCTCCTCAAGTGCTATGACGCTTGCTCCTCTTTGAGATGCCTCTCTAGCGGCTATAAGTCCGGATGGTCCTGCTCCAACAACTAAGACCTGCGTTTCTCTCAACGTCATCAGATTTGGATTCTCCTCTACATCAAGAATCTGATGAAGGTAAAATAAGACTTCTTATAATTTTGAACATCAGAGTTCAGAAAGAGCTGGCGTAACACTGCTTCTGATAAAATCTGTTGGTGAAAACACAACTTTAAAATACTTGATAATAGTCTTTACCGCAATTATAAGGATGGAGATTAAGATGGCTAAGGTTCTAGTTTCATTGAAGATCTTTCCTTCGGACGTTGATACTGACCTAGAAGCTCTAAAGAAGGAGATTGAGGATTGCCTTCCAGACTTTGCGTCTCTTTACAAATTTGAGGAGGAGCCTATAGCCTTTGGGCTGGTAGCGATAATAGCTCATATTTTGGTTCCCGAGGACAAGGCAGGTGGGATCGACGAGGTTGAAGAAGCCATTAAGAGAATAGATAAGATAAGCAATCTCCAAGCCTTAACTATTCGAAGGGTATGATTGTTCACTACGTTTATATAGTTTTTCAGTTTCTTCTTGTATAGGAAGAATATAATCGCATTTAATGACGGTGAGCTGATTGACCGAGGTCCAGCTTAGAGTAGGTGATGCTAAACAGAGAGACGTGGCGAGAGGAATAGCCAGAATCGACCAGAGGACCATGGAAAAACTTCAAGTATCAGCCGGCGACGTAATTGAAATTGTAGGGAAAAGAAGAACCTCCGCAATTGCATGGCCAGCATATTCTGAAGATCAAGGTCGAGGAATTATCAGAATTGACGGATTCACACGTAAAAACGCCGGCGTATCGATAAATGAGTATGTAACTGTACGCCGAGCGGAGGTTAAGGATGCTATAAGTATTGTTCTCGCTCCAGTTGATATGCGTCTAAATGTTGATGAAGACTTTACCAACTTCGTTAAAAACAGACTTATGGAGAGAACCTTTGTTGAGGGAGATACAACTCTAGTGATGATGCTTGGGCATCCCGTTCAGTTCACCGTCATGAAGACTAGACCTCATGGAATTGTTAGATTAACTTATGATACTAAACTTCAGATTCTTTCGGAGCCAGCTCCAGAAGCAAAGGGCGTTCCAAGAACAACATATGAGGACATAGGAGGCCTCAAAGAGGAGATTCAACGGCTGAGGGAGATGGTTGAGTTACCCATGAGGCACCCTGAGATCTTCCAAAGACTCGGAATAGACCCGCCTAAGGGGGTTCTCCTCCATGGGCCTCCAGGCTGCGGAAAGACACTACTAGCAAGAGCAGTTGCAAACGAATCTGACGCTAACTTCTTCTCGATAAACGGACCTGAAATAATGAGTAAATTTTATGGCGAGTCCGAGGCTAGACTGAGAGAAATATTTCAACAGGCCGAGAAGAACGCTCCAGCCATAATCTTTATAGATGAATTAGACGCCATCGCGCCTAAGCGTGAAGAAGTTACAGGCGAGGTTGAAAGAAGAGTTGTCGCGCAGCTTCTAGCCTTACTAGACGGTTTAACGGGCCGAGGAAACGTGATAGTTATCGGAGCAACGAATAGGCCGAACGCCCTCGACCCAGCGCTTAGGAGACCTGGAAGATTTGACAGGGAGATAGAGATTGGGATACCTGACAAGCAGGGAAGATACGAGATACTTCAGATTCACACCAGAGGCATGCCTCTCGCCGAAGATGTCGATTTGAAGAAGCTAGCTGATATGACGCATGGCTATACAGGCGCGGACCTCGCTGCACTCTGTCGTGAAACCGCAATGAAGGCTTTACGGCGATATCTGCCGGAGATCGACCTTGAACAGGAAAGGATTCCTCCACACGTATTAGAAAAAATGGAAGTGAAAATGGAAGACTTCATAAATGCTTATAGGGAAATCACGCCGACTGCGATGAGGGAAGTGGCCATAGAGGTTCCGACAGTCCACTGGGACGATATAGGAGATCTAGAGGAAGCAAAGCAGGAGCTGAAGGAATCTGTTGAGTGGCCGCTTAAGAACCCGGACGTATTTAAGAGAATGGGCATCAAACCTCCTAAGGGAATTCTTCTATTCGGGCCTCCAGGCTGCGGAAAGACACTACTAGCAAGAGCAGTTGCCACCGAAAGCGAGGCTAACTTCATATCGATTAAGGGACCAGAAGTCTTCTCTAAATGGGTTGGAGAATCGGAGAGAGCTATCCGAGAGGTCTTCAGAAAAGCCCGTATGTCAGCGCCAGCAATAATCTTCTTCGACGAGATCGACGCTTTGGTTCCAAGAAGGGGAGCTGGATACGCTGATAGCGGAGTTACAGAGAGAGTTATCAGCCAGCTACTCACGGAGATCGACGGAATCGAGACGCTACAGGAAGTAGTTGTTTTAGCAGCAACCAACAGGCCGGATATATTAGACCCCGCAATCATGAGGCCTGGTAGACTAGACCGACTGATCTATGTTCCGGAACCCGACGAGGAGGCTAGACTGCAGATCTTCAAGATACATACGAAGAACATGCCTCTTGCGAAGGACGTTGATCTTGAAAGGCTTGCCCGCATGACAAAGGGCTACTCAGGGGCAGACATAGAATCTGTCTGCAGAGAAGCAGCGATAATAGCTCTGCGCAGGGACATCAACTCGAAAGAGGTTACATTCGCCGATTTCGAAGAAGCCTTAAAGAAGATAGGGCCGAGCATAACTCCTGACATGGATAATTGGTACCGCAACTTCATGAAGCAGGCTAGGAAGGCTCAGAAGCCCGCGCCGCTCGTCGCGTAGATAACGTGGGAAACATCATGGCTATGACCACATGGAAGATCCATCCAGTCTATTTGACCATTATTGAGATATTGCAGGAGAAAGGTTCAGTTACTGATAAGGATCTCTTAGAGATGCTCAGAGCATTCTATAAAGAGATAGGGTTGGATGATCTGAATAGAAACTTGATGAATATGGAGATCTCCGGATTAATCTATGTCTCTTCATTAACTAGGGGGAGACGGCTGATCCAGCTAAGAAAAAAGGAAGGGTAGAGTCAAAGATTCTCAAGAAACACTTCCACCTTCACTTTGTTTCCATCCCTCAGTTTTAATGCTTTTCGCAGAGAGCATGGAGCAATTATCTCGATAACTGAGCTGTTATAATGGGTTCTTAACGCTAGTACCACTGCACCCTTCTCCTTCCCATTTATGCATGCTGGAAAACATTTTACAGGCCCATATGTTCTATCTTCATTTTTGAAACCTTGAATCTCTATTCCATCTCTTGCTTCAAGCTCTCTTCGTAGCTGAATATCATATTCTGATGTCAGTTTCAAGTTTAGTGTTCCAGGGTAAGGATCGAAGCCGAGCTTCTTGATGAATTGTTCTCTGTAGGGCTTACGTGTAACATAGTATGCTCCTTCCCCAAGCCCGCTGAAAACTGTTCCTTCAATTACAATCGATGATGGTTCTTTTCTCTCGAATAAAGAATTAAGAGCGGAACGTACAGCTCTAAGCTGCAGATCTCCAAGATCGGTTAACTGGATAAGGCTGCCTTCCCGCGTTACAGCGCGTTTTATCCAGCCTTTCCGTTCGAGATCTATTAGATATCTGGAGACCGTTTGTTGGGAGAGACCAATCTTCTCAGCCAGAAATTTTGTTGAGAGCTTAATAGTCTTTTCCCGAGCGCCCAGCTCAGCCAGTTTATAAATAAGAAAGAAGTAATTCTGGAGATCCTCGGTTATTTTTAGGCCGTTCAGTTCTCAGCCCCCACTAAATGAGACTATACAGATTGATAGTCTTTACGGGAAGAATAATCTATCAAGGTCTCCTCGTTAAGGAATGAGGATGACAGCATCCATTTTAGGCGGAGACCTCCAATACACCTTTGAGTCTTATATCCTCAGATGACGATCCTATCATTATTTGAAACTTTCCCGGCTCCACAACCCTCTTCATTTCTCGATTTAGAAATGAGAGATAATCAGAATCTATCGTAAAACTTACGGTTCTCTTCTCTCCAGGCTTCAGTGTTATTCTCTTAAATCCTTTAAGCTCCTTTACTGGTCTCGTTACACTCGCGACAACGTCACGTATATAGAGCTGAACCACTTCATCTCCCGTTCTTTCTCCAACATTTTTTACATCCACGCTAATTCTGACTTTTCCGTTGATCTCGATTATTGAAGGCTCTATTCGGAGATTTTCATACTCGAACTGCGTATAGCTGAGCCCATGGCCAAAGGGAAAGAGGGGAGAAGGAGGCACATCTATGTACTTCGATGTATATCTCTCAGTTGACGGAGGCCTCCCAGTATTTTTATGATTATAGTAGACTGGCACCTGACCTACTGTTCTAGGAAATGAAACTGGCAATCTCCCTCCAGAGCTATAATCTCCAAATATCACATCTGCAATAGCATTGCCAGCCTGAACGCCCAGAAACCATGTCTCCAGAATAGCAGGCACATGCTCTGCAGACCAAGAGGCCGATAGAGGCCTTCCATTCATCAACACTTCAACAACAGGAACACCAGTCTCATACACTGCTTTAACTAAATCCTCTTGAACACCTGGAAGATCGAGAGAGGAGCGGCTTGCAGCTTCTCCGCTCATCTCTCTGGATTCACCTACAACAACTATGGCAACCTCAGATTTAGAGGCTATCTCCACAGCGTCCTTAAAGCCCTCCTTCGACGAGTCTTCAATGCTGCAGCCTTTGGCATAAAGAACTTCAGTGCTTCTTGAAACCTTACTTTTTATACCTTCAAGAACCGTGACCACGTCTTCGGGTCGTCCCAGACAGGGCCAAGGTCCAAGCGGCATCTCTTTGTCATCTGCGAGGGGGCCGATAACCGCTATGGCTTCTATATCTTTATCTAGGGGTAATAAGCCTCCCTCATTCTTTAGAAGCACCATCGATTTACAGGCGGCTTCTCTAGCCGCTTCAACGTTCTTCCGGCTCAAAATTATCTTTCTATGCAGGTTTAGATCAACATATGGCTGTTCGAATAGACCAAGCATAAACTTTATCCGAAGGATTCTTCTAACGGATTCGTCTATTAATCTTTCAGGAATCTTTCCTTCTTTAACTAGTTGAGGTAAAGTTTCCCAGTATATGTTGCTGACCATATCCATGTCGACTCCCGCTGTAAGCGCTTTTTCAGCTGCCTCTTCAGGTGTACCAGCAATTCCATGATTAATGAGCTCTCTTATAGCATTCCAATCGCTGACGACGAATCCTTGAAATTCCCATTCCTCCCGAAGTATTTTAGTCAGCGTATATGGATTTGCAGATGCAGGAATGCCGTTAAGATCATTAAAGGCGCTCATAACCGTTCCAGCATGGGCATCGACGATAGCTGCCTTAAATGGAGGAAGGTAGATCTCTCTCAAGGTTCTCTCGGAGATATCAACGGTATTATAATCTCTTCCTCCCTCAGCCCCGCCGTAGGCAACGTAATGTTTAGGACAAGCTAGGATTGAGTTGGGATCGGCTAGGTCTTCCCCTTGGAATCCTTCAACCCAAGCTCTAGCCATCGCTGAGCCTAAAAATGGATCTTCACCCGCACCTTCAGCGATCCTCCCCCACCTCGGGTCTCTAGCGATATCAACCATGGGAGCGAAGGTCCAATGCATGCCTTCAGAGGCTGCTTCAGCAGCTGAGATTGCAGCAACCCTCTTTACCAAATCAGGATCCCAACTGCTGGCCAGCGCTAAAGGAATAGGAAAGATCGTAATATAGCCATGTAAGACGTCAAGCCCGAACAATAGGGGAATTCCCAGACGGGATTCTTCAACAGCTATTTTCTGAACCTTATTTGCAGTCTCTACGCCCGTCACATTCAGGAATGAGCCGACTCTTCCATCTCTGATCATCTCCTCATATCCTTCTGGCAACCCGCTATACTGACACATCTGCCCGACTTTCTCTTCGAGAGTCATTCTTCTGAGGAGATCTTCAATTCTCTTTTCAACAGGCTGAGTTGAGTCTAAATATAAAGGCTTACTCATTCTCCATCTCCTTATGGGCTCACAAAGTTTTATTGGCAAGATGATCTTCTGTTCTTATTTGGTTTTCGCTGAACCGTAATGTCCATATATCCTTTCATCGCTTATTTGGTTACGTGGCGACTTGGATGAGCAGAGATATTCGAATAGAAAGTAAGGTTAAGTTTCAGACTTCTCAGATGATTATAGGACTGGAAGGATGGGTTAACGCTGGGAAAGTCTCAACCTTCTCAGTTAAGTATCTTATAGATAAGCTGAAAGCACGGAGATTCGGTGAGATCCTTCAAGGAGAATTTCATGATTATGTCATTCAGAGGCCTTTCGTCTCGATAAAGGAAGGAATGATACGCTCATACGTTCCTCCTCAAAGCATCCTCTACTATTGGAAAGGTAAAGATGACCTGAATCTAATTCTGCTTCTCGGAGTTGAGCCGTATACAAACTGGCCGAGATACTCTGATGCTGTGCTTGAAGTAGCGGAGAACATGAATGCCAAACGCATCTACACTATAGGCGGTTACCTTGCAGATGTCACTGCCGAAGAGGAGCCAATGATAAGTTCAACAACGAATAATAAGGATCTGATTGATGAGCTGAAGAAGACTGGTTTAGTCTTAACCAGCTACGCTGGACCTACGAGCGTATATAGCGAGATCATGTGGAGATGTAAAAGCAGAGGGATCGATGTGATCAGCTTGTGGAGTGCGGTTCCATTATATATTGAGGGAATCTATCCGAAGGCCGCGTATTATATGCTCAAAAAAATAACTCGTCTAGCTGGTCTAGAGATTGATCTAACGGACTTGAAGAAAAAAGCTGAGTCATTCAGATTCTCCTCTGAGAGAAGAGTCATAACTCAATCTGAGATGCGTAAGCTTCTTGAAAATCTAAGAGAAAAAGAAGAGAAGAAACCGACTTACATACTGTGAATAAGGCTTCAAAGGATTGACTTCTTCAAATCACGCCCCGTTGCTTCTTTATCCTAGGGCCTTCACCGCTTCTATGAGAGCTTTAATGTAGCCGCAGGCATAAGCACGTGATTTATGTCCCCACGGAGTATCATTGGGCAAACGTGGAACATGATCGTCGATAAAGACTCCATCATACCCAACTTCTTTATAGGCCAACATTGCCTTCAGCATATCTGTCTGCCCATCATCTACGAAGGTCTCGTGGAACTTGTATGGATTTCCACGAACGTTCCTGAAGTGCACATAGAAGATTTTTCGTCTTGATCCAAAGTAGCGTATGGCCTCGATCACGTCTATTCCCATCTCTGAGAAGGTGCCTTGACAGAATTCGATTCCATTATAGTCGCTTGGTACAAGTTCTATTAGACGTTTGAAGGCTTCCACGTTACGGAAGATCCTAGCTATGCCGGCGAGGGAGGGCACCGGGGGATCGTCTGGATGAAGCGCGAGCTTAACACCAGCCTCCTCGGCTACGGGCACAACTCTTTTAAGGAAATAAGTGAAGTTCTCCCACATCTGCTCATCATCTAGTTTTCCAAGCTTAGCCGGCGCATCCTTTACGAGCTCATAATCGAAGCTCGTTACACGAGCTCCTCTCCAAGGCATATCTGTGCAGGTACGCCATACACCAGTCGGGCTAAAGTGGTAGCCCAGTATCGGAATGCGGGCTTTTCCCATATTCTCTATTGTTTTACAGAAGTTTTCTATCTCTTCATCACGTCCCTCCTGACCTAGCATCACCTTCATATACCAATTTCTAGGTATATTCTCAATCGCTACAAGTCTCAACCCGTAAGCTTCGATTCTCGTCTTGATTCTTAGAAGTGGGTAGAACTCGTAGTAGCCTGGACCTCCGGATAATGATGGGTCCACAGGTGTATGGACGATCACTTCTTTCACGCCTAGCTGCTTTGCAAACAGAAGTTTATCTTCTGTTAGCTCGTATATCGAACCTAACGCAAGTCTCATAAGAATCCTCCTCCAGTTTAATCGTCACTTTTACATCATTAGTCTTTTTATGCTTTATTTCCCACATCATCTCTCTTCCTTTTCTCTGAAATACTGCTTAGAGACACCTGCCTGAAAGAAGAAACGAAATAAAAAATGCGGTGGAGAGGTATCTTTGAAGATTGAGAAAGCTAAAATTATAAACGTTTATATTATTCCGCTCTATCTTGAAAAGTGCTAGAATAAAATCTTGGTGAAGAACGAAAGGAGAATGAAGACCGGTGGGCCATAGAAAGAAGCATGCTCCTAAAAGAGGATCTCTTGCCTATTTGCCTAGGGGACGCGTTGCTCGTCCCATTGGACGAATAAGATTTTGGCCCGAGGTTAAAGAAGGCCCCGTCCTACTTGGATTCGCTGGATACAAGGCTGGAATGACACATGTCATAATGGTTGAGGACAAGCCTCGATCTCCCCATTATGGAAGGGAAGTTGCATATCCTGTAACGATCATCGATGCTCCTCCAATGATCATTTGTGCTGTGAGGGCTTATACGAGGGACGAGTATGGACTTAAAACTCTGACTGAGGCTTGGGCAGAATCGCTGCCTAAGGATTTTGAGAGGCTAAAGGGAGTGCCGAAGAAGGTTGAAACAGAAAAGAACCTTAAAAAGATCGAGGAGAACCTTGACAAGATAGTTGAGTTCCGAGTGATGGCTGCCACTCAACCTCGGCTTGCCGGCGTTCCCAAAAAGAAGCCTGATCTCATGGAGATTAAGGTTGGCGGAGGCAGCATAGAAGAGCAATTCGAATATGTCAAGAAGATTCTAGGTAGAGAGGTTAAGGTCGACGAGGTCTTTAAAGAAGGCCAATTCATAGATGTCATCGCTGTTTCTAAGGGTAAAGGCTGGCAAGGCG
>CAZEGS010000024.1:0-23397 GCA_964512445.1 uncultured Candidatus Bathyarchaeia archaeon | reverse complement strand
CTTTCAGTTATTATTTAATGCTGAATACGAAATAGAAAGGACGCAACATAAAAAATGCATCTATGATTTTTCAATAATGTATGCTTTGCCTTTGAAGCCTGAAAGGGTAGACTTGAAAATCAGATAGTCTTCTCGTATTTCTGAAGGGATCACTTTTCCGCTGAAGAATTCCCTTACTTGATGCTTACCTGAAGAATCTATCTTCACATGTATAATAGTCTCAGATGGATTATCAAGATGATTAATCGCCAATACGAGAAGTCGATCCTTACTTTTCCAAACGGCAACTTCAACATCAGGATTCTCTGATTCAGCTGGAGGTTGAACACCGCTTCTTTTAATTATCCTCGAAATCATATCTCTAACCTTTTCGTTCCTACGTATCAGAAACGGAAACATCACAGCGAAATCGTAGTGCCCCGGATAATTTGAGTAATCCCAACCTAGAAAGCTGCCTGCTTTAATGATTCTTCCCCGTCCATCTGGAACCTCTATAATTGCAGGTTCCCCGTTCTCAAATTTTGCAATCACTTTAGCTTTTTCAGGTATTTGCAGCTGTTCACATACGTTTCCAACGGGGATTATTATCCCATTCATTTCGTTTAGCAAAGGGATATCCGTGTCTATCGTGTAAATGACATGTTCAATCGGCGACTTCTTTACTAATTCAGGATATACAGAAGTGAACTCATCTCTTCCCATTCCTTCATAATCCGCTATTAGAACACCGCCGTCTCTTACGAAATCTCTTACTTTCTCAGCGACGCTGGGCGGAAATGCGGAGCTCCCCACCGTGCATAAGATCTTGTACTTTCTTTTTTCCAACAAACCGTCATCTATTTGTTCTTCTGATATTATGTCTACTGGAAAACCGCTTCTTACAAGCGTCATGTAAAAGAGCAGGTTATTCATTGAATAAGCATCGTCAGTCCTCAATTGCATTGTGGTCCAGGGGTATACAAGAGCAATTTCGGCTTTTGATAAGCTATAATCTCTCAAAACAGAAACCAGTCGTGTATATTCAATATTTGGCTGGGTAGTATGGGACCAGAGGTCTAAGTTCCTCCAATCAACCCACCACACTAGGCCTAATGCGCCATGAGCTAATGTAGAATAAACTTGTTCAAACATGCTCGCTGGAGGTATCTTATATCCAAGCCAAGAGTTAAAGCTCTGACCATTACCTGTGTAAAGCTTATCAAAACTAATTGCTGTTCTCACAGCATCTTTTATGTACTCATACACGTAGATTACGTAGCGATGATCAAATTCTAATGGATACATATCTTCGTGTCCAACGTCTAATACTCGAGCCATTTTCCATAAATTATTGCCTGAATAAACACATTGATAGGTGCAGGGATAGAAGTCATTCAATTCATGCGTAGAAAGAATCGGCGTTATATTCTTAGCATGCTCTATCAGAGTTTTTAAGAAATTCGGGATTATCTCAGCGTGATAGTCAAGCCATTCCTTCCAAAATGAAGCATTTGTCTTATTTCTGGGAGGCTCAAGATCGTCCCAGCTCGAGAAATTAGTTCCATGCTTCTCATTAAACCTCTGGATATCTCCATACTTCTCTTTCATCTTTCTTCTGAAATCCTCTATGCAGTATCTGCAGTAGCAACATGGCTTTAATGGTCCTCCTCCAAATTCAGGGATGTCGGTCCGATAGTAAGCTTCATGGATAAAGCTAAGGAGAGGCAATCCCTTGATTCTGTAGAGCGCCGGGTGATCTTTGAAATCTCTTAGAAAATCTTCAATCATCTTCTTAGAAACTTCCATGAGATAGGGATGATTGAAGCATCCAATGTTGGCATAACGTGGATCGTCAGAGGTGGAACCATCTGCGCAGACGATCTTAACTTCGGGATGCTCAACGATTGATATGTTGGGTTGAAAAACGGGTACTACTTTTAAGCCTAGCTCATAGGCTCGATTCAAGAAATACTTTAGCTTAGCCGATTCAACATTGCCCACAAAAGCCCAGATATTCAGGGCCTTTGCGTCTCTAATAGCATTTAAATACTTGTCGATTTCTTCATTGCTCTTTATCTCGGCCAAAATATGAAAATATGCTCCTACAATCGGGTTTTCAAAATAACTTTTTTCCATAGACCATCACTCTTCATATGACATGCATGATTTACAAGTGGGGCATTGATGCCTTTTTTATTTTCGTATTATGTCTGATGCGCTTATATTCAGATTCGTAAAGACTTATCTTCTTCTGTTCGAAGAATAAAATGTCTGTTTATCTCTTTGAGGGGGAAGGGGCTACGTGGAAGAAATGTAAGTTTTGGCTGCTTGACGTTAATTATGAGGTTAAAAATCATAAACCTGAAGTTTGGATGTGGGGGATAGACGAGGAGAAAAGGCGAGTATTAATTGTTGACTCTTCTTTCATGTCTTATTTCTATGCTCTTCTCGAGGAAGATGAAGATCCAAAGCAGATTTATGAAAGAATAATGAAGGAGAAAAGTCGACTTCCACTGATGACTAACGTTGAGATCACTGAAAAGAGATTCTTTGGGGAGCCTGTTAACGTAGTGAAGATTTACTGTCAAGATCCAGAGGTTATTTCTAAGTATGTAAAGATTATCAGAAGAATTAAAGGCGTGAAGGAATGCTTAGAGACTGATATTCGTTACTCAATGCGCTATTTAATAGATAATGACATAACACCATGCGCATGGTACGAAGTAAACGTTTTAGAGGAAGAAAATAAACGGGGAATTCAAGTCGATAAGTTTTACCGTGCTCAGTCTCCTCCTCGAAAAATCCCGAAAGATGAGATTCCACATCTTAGGGTTCTGAGCTTCTTTCCCATATATTATTCATCTAGGGGGTCGCCTAAGCCGGAGAGAGATCCCATAGCGATAGTATCCGTAGTTACGAATACTGGCGATAAGAGAAATTTTGTTATGGAAGGTAATGATGATCGGAATCTAATTAAATCTTTTGTTGAATACGTCAAGAATTTTGATCCGGACATTATAGTAGGCTACCAGACAAATCAGCAGCACTGGCAGTATCTTATTGACCGCGCTATGGAGCTAGATTTGAAACTCATCGTTGACAGGGCTGGAACGTGGCCTCATAGAAGCGTATATGGGCATATCTCGATCACTGGGAGATTATCAATAGACATGTTTGATTATGCTGATGAGCTTCGAGAGCTTAAAGTGAAGTCGCTTGAGAACATGGCGGATATTCTCGGCGTCAAGAGCTTAAGTGAACAGAAAATAATCGATGAAATCGAATATTCAGAATATTGGGACGATGAAAAGAAACATGGGGAGCTTATAGATTTCGCGTTGGAGAAAGCCGAATGCATACTTGGGATCTTCGAAAAGATGTTCATGTACGCATCTGAACTCTCGAAGCTTGTAGGTTTACCTTTGGATCAAATAGGCAGAGCAGCTGTAGGTTTCAGAATAGAATGGTATCTGATCAGAGAAGCATACAAAATAGGTGAGCTGATACCGGAGAGAAGAGAACAGCCATACATTCCATATGCTGGAGGCATGGTTCTTAAACCCAAACCAGGCATACACGAAAATGTATCTGTTCTTGATTTTAAATCGATGTATCCGAACATAATGATTGAGAAGAACATCTCTCCAGACACGTATATTCCGTCATCTAGGCCTGAGCCGGATTCCAATGTGAATGTAGCGCCTGAAGTCGGACATAAATTCCGAAAAAAGCCTCCTGGATTCTACAAAATAGTTCTAACAAAACTGATTTCGGCTAGGGATGAGATACGACGAGCTATGGGAAAGGTTGATCCAAACAGCTTCGATTACCAACTTTTAGATGCACGTCAAAGAGCGGTTAAGGTTATCACGAATGCGGCTTATGGATATGCAGGTTGGGTAGGCGCCCGCTGGTTCAGAAAGCCCGTTGCTGAGGCTACGGCTGCTTGGGGAAGAAAGATGATCATGGAGAGCATAGGAATCGCGAAAGAGCTTGGACTGAAAATAGTATACGGCGACACGGACAGCATATTTGTTAAACATGATCCTGAAAAGATTGAAACGCTGATTCGAAGAATACGGGATTCTCTGGGATTGGAGATAAGGCCTGAGAAGACCTACAAGCGAATATTATTTACGGAGGCTAAGAAGCGATACTGCGGTCTCCTACCAGATGGCAGCCTCGATAATGTTGGTTTAGAGGTTATCCGTGGAGATTGGGCAAACGTGGCAAAGGTTACGCAAGAACGAGTCTTAGAGTTAATTCTAAAGGAAAACTCGGTGGAGAAGGCGGTTAAATTTGTAAAATCGCTGATTAAAGACCTACGAGAATACAAGGTGCCATATAGAGATCTGATTATATGGAAGACTCTTACCAGACCTATAGAGAAGTATAAGGTAAATGCTCCTCATATAGAGGCGGCGAGAATCCTTAAAAGGATGGGGTGGGGCTTAACGGTCGGCGATCAGGTAGGCTATGTTATAACGCAAGGTTCTGGCAGGCTCTATGAGAGGGCGAAACCCTACGTATTGGCTTCCCACCAAGAGGTAGATGTTGAATATTATGTTAAAAATCAGGTTGTACCTGCAGCCCTAAGAATACTGTCGATCTTCGGTGTAAAAGAGGAGGACATTCTATCCGACCAGAAATCTAAAAGTCCAAGGACCCTAGCCGATTTCTTCGGAGGCGCATAAAGATTATTTTTCTATATCATTGAATGTCAATAGTTTAACGTTCAATGGTTGCTTAATGACATCTGAGATTCTCGCCGCAACCAGATATTTAATCTTCTTTTCGCTTGCGATGTCTACAAGTCTTTGAGTGATCACGCCGTCAAAAACGACGGTATCGACACCGTCAATCTCTTTCAACTTATCGGCTAATTCGCTGACGGGTATACGATTTATCTCTCTCATCTTCTCATCTAGGAGAATCGCCTCTAAGGTGCCCTTCAGCTCTTTAACGGCACCCTCAATCTCCTTTGGAACAAGTATCCTTCTCCTCTTTTTCTTCTTCTTGAGGATCTCCTCCACCGGAACGCGATTTTTAAGCGCTTCTTCGATCTCCTTGGCGTTTAGATCCTCAACCTCTTTGCCTTTAGGCGCCCTAGCAACATATTTGATTCGAGCTACTTGGAGAAGCTCTTTAAGTATTAGGTCTCCTCCGCGATCGCCGTCTAGAAAAGCTGTCGCCTCCTTTTCCTTAGTTAATCTTATTATGGTCTCTGGAATCTTGACGCCTTCAAGCGCTATGACGTTCTGAATTCCAACCTTCAATAGATTAATAACATCTGCTCTTCCTTCTACAATGATTATCTCCTTTGCAGAATCTATGTCTGGACCTGCCGTTAGGTTCTCAGGACCGTATTTTTGAACTCGAGCTGCCCTTAAGATCTCTGAGACTTCTCTGAAGATCTCTTCTGTTTCCGGCTGTTTTTCAAGATTCCAGTCGTGGAGAATCTCCTTTGCTCTCTCTATTATTGCTCTACGTTTTGCTTCCCGCACATCCTCTATCTTCTCCAACCTAACACGCGCCTGACATGGACCTATTCTCTCTATACTTTCGATGCTTGCAGCAATTATAGCAGTTGAAACCCTATCCAAGCTTGTGGGAATTATTATCTTACCTCTGGTTTTATCCTTCTCGGATTTTAGCTCTATCTCTATTCTACCGATTCTACCAGTCTTTTGAAGCTCCCTCAGGTCAAGCTCTGATCCGAAGAGCCCTTCAGTCTGCCCAAAAACGGCTCCTATGACATCAGGTTTCTCTACGACGCCTTCAACTTCAAAGTTTGCACTAATAACATATTTAACCGTAAATGGCTGAAAAGACAAACCTTTTTCACCTCATTAATCACCAAATTTATTATTACCTCAACTTTTTATTCAAGATTTATCTTCATAATGCTCATTATTTACTTTTATAAGTTCAATATATTCTTACCTGTTTTTTCGCTTAGAGTCTCGATGTATCTTGCTAAGCTTTCTATGTCTTTAACGTCTCTTCCAAGAAGGCTGAGCAGCCGCCTCCAAAAAGTAAGGTCCGGCTTGATCTTCATCATCTCCAGATTTCTCGCCATTTGCATCGTCAGTTCTCGACCTCGCCTATCAAAATCCATTAGAAGAATCACTTCCTTAGATCTCCATCTCTCTATTTCTCTCAGAGCGGCTAGGAGGCTTCTACCTGAAGCCTTTACCGGAAGAATCTTTCCATCAGCCCCTATACGTCTCAGCGATTCTACATCCTTCTGCCCCTCAACAATTACAAGCGTCCCCTCTGTCATTCTCATCTTTAAATCCTCAAGCACCCTCCATATTTCTTCCAGCCTTCTCTCAGATTTATTCATACCAGCTCACTGAGACTTAACTAGCTAGACTTCTAACTATAGATCGAGCGAGAAGACGCGCTAACCTTAACGGCTCGGGAATTGAACCGTGAGACGTAAATTTGTTCAAGATTCCCTTAGCTTCATCTATCTTCATACCTATAAATCTGATGAAGACAGTGTAGCCTGTCGAGAGCTTAATTGCTGTTCTACCCTTATTTCTATGGTAGACCTCAACTCGCTTTTCGCAATCATGAGGAAACAGCTCTCTAAAATATTTTTCCAGACCTTCAGATTCATTATAAGTAACACAAATCAATGGTAGATTGGTCTCCTCTGCAACTTTATACAAGTCAATCACATTATACCAGCTAATGACGCAACCGTTTAAGAGGAGAACATTTATGTCTTTTCTCTTGAGATTCCTATACATCTCAAGAATCTTGTCCGTTGCGTCCATCCCTCCAACAGTTGCCTTGGCAAATGTGAAGCCGTCGATAGTCATATCGGCTCTCATCACTACACCTGCAAGGATTGATTCTTTGCTTACTCCCTTAATGAAGCTCTCTGAAACTCCGAGAACTCTGAATCCTTTTTTATGAACATGAAGCCGCATATCTATCCAACTCCAGAGTTTATGATCAGGTTTATCCAACCCTCTACTCGGAACATCATAGAATCAGACTCTCAGAAAAGAGTTAGCATCCAGATCGTTATTAGCTATTTTCTCCCTTAAAATAACTTCTTGTCTTGATCTTCAAAATATAAGTGTAGGTCTCCATTCTTTACCAGATATAATCGAAATTGATTCTAGACACATATTAAACATGTATATTTCTAAATGTCATTGTGCAGAATTAAATGTTTTGATAGGGCTTGTTAAAGGATGAGTGAAGCAAACCGCATAAAATCTTGTTCCGCTGAGGAGACCCTTAAATCCAGATTTTAAGCCAAAAAAACGTTTTTCTCAGAGGGGCAAGAACCATCTGTAACTTTATATCCTCTATCTTCATCTATTTTATTTGGTTTCTGAACGGGTTGAGGCTTAAAAATTGCCGCAAGAAAGCACAGCATTAAGCATTAAGGATGCAGATTACATCTTCGAGAACAAGTCTATAAGAGTCGTCGCTATTAGAAGTTCCTCAAAGATAGAACTGGCCGGATTCACTGTCGGACCGTTTGAGGAAGGAAACGAGTATGAGCTAAAATATTGGGTGGCCCGTGAACTTGAAAAAGCCGGTATTGTACGTCTTAGAGAGGAGACACTGTCGGCGTCAGAGCTTTATCCCATTCTTCACAGGGAACGAATCCAGCCGGTAAGCAGCCTTTCTTCTCTTCCTGAAGATTTTTATCCTAGACTTAGACGTATTTTGGAGAGTCTTAGAAGGGCCTCTAGATCAAGTCCGGATAAAATGAGAGAATATGAATATGTGGAGCATCTCTCAAAGGATATTGTTAGCTGTAGACTCAAGAAGATTATTTCGCTTGCATCTACTCCTGGCCAGAAGAGCCAGATTATAAGAAATCTGACTGCGGAGGAGCTCGCCTTGTATGAGGAGCTCAGCCGCATCATAAATGAATGGAGAGAGAACATCATCTAGGAGAAGAATGATTATGACGGAGGTCATTATTGATAGACCTCAGGAACGGTTTCAAATAATCTTAAAGTCCGACAAGTATCGTGAAAGAATATCCCAGATGGCTTTGAATAACTCAACCTCGCTGATTATAGATTTTGAAGATATTCTCGTCGCAGATAGCAAACTTGCAGAGGGGCTGCTAGAGAATCCAGACGAATATTTGGAGTATGGAAATAACGCTGCTTTCGATCAGCTTCAAATACAAGATCCAGAATATGCTGAAAGAGTTAGAGAACAGGGAATAACCGTTAGGATAAGAGGCATCCCCTATGTGACTCCGCTGAGAGTTCTCAGCTCCGAGCATATCGGCAAGCTAGTGATGATTGAAGGAATCGTTATACGTGCAACAACTGTTAGGCCATTAGTTACAAAAGCTGTCTTTAGATGTAAAAGATGCGACGAGACGATAGTTGTTCCTCAAAGCGGAACATTTCTCTCTTTTCCATCCAGATGCCCAAATCCGGATTGCAGAGCAACGAGAAGCTTCGATTTCATCCAAGAAGAGTCTGAGTTTGTCGATTCTCAGGAGATTCGTATTCAAGAGTATCCGGAGGAGCTACCTCCAGGCCAGACGCCCCGTTCACTAAACATTCAGTTGGTAGGAAAAGACATAGTGGATGTTGCTCAGCCGGGAGATCGAATATATGCTATAGGCGTTGTTAGAGCTGAGGCTCGATCATATCCGAGAACAGGAAAACTCAGAGCGTTCGGCCTATATTTAGAAGCCAACTTTATCGACACCACTGGGAAGGAACCGGAATCCATAGAGATTACACCTGAGGAGGAGCGTAAAATACTTGAAATCGCCAAGGATCCAAATGTCCATCAAAAGATCATCCGTTCAATCGCACCCTCAATTTATGGTTATGAACACATAAAAGAGGCGATAATGTATCTGCTCTTCGGAGGAGTTCCGAAACATCTACCAGACATTAAAATCAGAGGAGAACTGAATATTCTGCTTGTTGGCGATCCTGGAACTGCAAAGTCGCAGATGCTCAGATACGTGCCCAGAATTGCTCCTAGAGGCCTTTACACCAGTGGAAGAGGAACGACAGCTGCAGGCTTAACAGCCGCAGTTCTCCCAAGCTCAGCTGGCGGTATGACTCTTGAGGCAGGAGCTCTCGTCCTTGCAGATCGGGGAATAGCATGCATCGACGAGATTGATAAGATGCGGCCTGAAGATAGAGTTGCCATACATGAAGCGATGGAGCAACATACCATTTCGATCGCTAAGGGAGGAATAGTTGCTACATTAAATGCCAGAGCAGCTATTCTGGCAGCTGCAAATCCAGCCCTTGGAAGATACGATGCTTACAGGACTGTTGCGGAGAACATCTCGTTGCCAGTCACGATACTCTCGAGATTCGATTTGATCTTCGTCTTAAGGGATGTGCCGGAGAACGAGCGAGACTCAAAAATGAGCGAGCATATCTTGGAGCTTCATAGGAGACAGGCGCCTCCGATAGAGCCACCGATCCCTCCGGATCTTTTAAGGAAGTACGTTGCTTATGCGAGGGGCATAAATCCAGTTTTGACGCCTGAGGCTATGGATCGGTTAAAGGAGTTTTACATGGAGATGCGTTCAGCCAGTGAATCTGAGGGGTCACCCATTGCTATAACTGCGCGTCAGCTAGAGTCCCTCGTTAGAATCGCCGAGGCTAGGGCTAGAGCTGCGCTTCGGGACCATGTTACAGTAGATGATGCTGAACATGCAATTGCTATTATGAAGAAGTCACTTGAAGAGGCAGGCATCGACGTGTCCTCCCATAAGATTGATATAGATATAATCATGACTGGAAAGCCTAAGAGCCTTCAAGATAAGTTACGTCTGGTTCTTAACGTTCTTGTTGAGATGGAGAGGGATACTGGAGTTGTTAATAGAACAGACCTTATCGAAAAGCTTACAACAGAGTATGATCTTACAAGAAGCGAAGTTGAAAGATTAATAGGTCAGCTGATAAGGGAAGGCACAATTTATGAGCCGAGGAATGGATATCTAAAGAAGACTTAAAAAGGGCTATTAAACTTGCTTTGCGAAGAACTAGATATACCTGAAGAAGCAAAGAAGCTGCTGGAAGAGTCTGGGATAACTGAACTATTTCCACCCCAAGTTGAAGCTATCAGAGCTGGTGCTCTTGAGGGAAAGAATCTTCTACTTGCAAGTCCGACGGCCTCCGGAAAGACTCTTGTCGCTGAGCTCTGCGCCTTGAAACATATACTTGAAAGAGAAGGAAAGGTTCTATATCTTTCGCCGTTAAGGGCTCTAGCAAGCGAAAAATATTCAGAATTTAAGAAATATGAGGCTCTGATTAAACCTAATGGCAGACACATCAAGGTTGGAATAAGCACAGGTGATTATGATAGCAGTGATCCTTGGCTTGGACGATTCGACATAATAGTCTCCACGAACGAGAAATGCGATTCGCTTCTACGACATAGAGCTCCATGGATCGACGACATCTCACTTGTAGTTGCCGATGAGATTCATTTATTAAACGATTTGGAACGTGGGCCTACCCTTGAGATAGTGCTTGCCCGCCTACGTCAATTGAACCCTGATGTGCAGATGCTTGCTTTGAGTGCCACGGTGAGCAATGCTGAGGATATTGCGGAGTGGCTTAATGCTATCCCAGTTACCACTGACTGGAGACCTGTAAAGCTCAGAGAAGGAGTCTTGATGGGCACAGAGATTCAATTTAAGGATGGCGGCTCAATTAAGATCCAGAAGAGAATAAGCAATCCTGTTATAAATCTCGCTTTGCATGCTATTCAGCAGGGTGGACAGGTTCTTATCTTTACATCAACCCGAAGAAACGCGGTTAGCTTAGCTAAGAAGGCATCTTCGAAGGTTGACGACTTATTATCTAAAGCTGTAAAGCGCTCATTGAAACATATAGCTGAATCAATCATTTCCTCAAGTGAAAGGACAAGAATAAGCGACTTGCTTGCAAACCTCGTTGAGCAGGGAGTTGCCTTTCATCATGCGGGTTTATCTCCAGCTCATAGAAGAATCATCGAGGATGCTTTTAGGGATGGAAGAATCAAAGCTCTAACTGCAACGCCCACTCTTGCATTTGGAGTTAATCTTCCAGCCAGGATGGTGATTATAAGCGAATATAGACGTTATGAGCCTGGATATGGCTACTATCCAATAAGCGTACTTGAGTACAAACAGATGGTGGGACGAGCTGGAAGACCAAAATATGATGAGGTTGGAGAATCCGTCCTTATAGCAAAGACGGAAGAAGAGAGAGATTATCTCTTCGAGAGTTTCGTCCTAGCTAAGCCGGAGAGAATATGGTCAAAGCTTGGAGTAGAAAGAATTCTCAGATCCCACGTGTTAGCAACGATAGCTTCGGGGTTTGCCCATTCAGAGCAGGGCATATACGACTTCTTCGGCAGAACTTTATATGCCTATCAATATGACTTGCGGGCGATAAAGGGACTTATCGCTAAGATTCTTAGGTTTCTTTACAGGGAGGAGATGATAAGAGTCGAAGAATCTGAGATTCGAGCCACCCCTTTTGGGAGGAGAGTCTCCCAGCTTTATATCGACCCGCTGTCAGCAATCATTATAAGAGAGGGGCTGCTTACTAGGGCGCCTAGAATAAGCGAGATAAGCTTTCTCCACATGATTGCGCATACACCGGATATGTTTCCTAAAGTAAGATGTTCAAGCAGGGAGATTGACCGGATATCAATCTTTCTGGAGAAGCATAGGGACGAGTTGATGTTTGAGGAGCCTGATGAATGGGTTGACAGTATAGCCTACGAAGAATTTCTGGGAGAAGTAAAAACAGCATGGGTTTTGAAATCTTGGATCGATGAGAAGACTGAAGATGAAATAATTGAGATGTTCGGTGTGGAGCCTGGAGATCTTTATCAGCTAATCTCAACGAGCGATTGGCTTCTCTACGCATCTCAAGAATTAGCTAAGCTCCTAGGCCAGAAAGATCTTGTGCCTAAAATCGCGGAGCTTCGTGAAAGGGTTGCTAAGGGAGTTAAGGCGGAGCTTATTCCATTAGCGAGGCTTGAGGGGATAGGTAGAGCTCGGGCTCGAGTAATGTTTAACGCTGGCCTCAGAACCATAGAGGATCTTCGAAAAGCTTCCATCGAGACTCTTTCAAATCTTCCTTTGATAGGTCCGAAAATAGCGAAGAGAATCAAAGAGCAGGTAGGCGGTTTCTTTAAATCTAAAGAATGGGAGAGAATCTCCAAGAGGAAAGAGTCTGAGCAACATGCTTTGACGGAATATTATGAATAAGCATGATGACAACGTTAGAGCATAACTTTTACAGTAAATCTTTCATAATGAAACTTAGCATCTCTCCATGAGGAGTACATATGAAGTCTTATGGAGAAACTTTCGTGGTAGATACTTCGAAGAGCCCTTATGCAAAGCTTCGGCCTGTTCCAATCGAGAATGTACATCTTGAAGATTCATTCTGGTCGCCAAGGATCTCAATTCTTCATGAAGAAACTCTTCTTAGCCAGTATAGAATCTTTGAGGAGACTGGAAGAATCTTTAACTTTCAACGCGCATCTGGAAAGAAGAAGGGAGAATTTAAGGGACTCTACTTCAACGATTCGGATGTGTATAAATGGGTTGAAGCAGTAGCATTTGCCCTCGCTAATAAGAAGAGTGGGAAGTTATACAGGTTGGTGAGACGGACACTTTCTGAGATATTATCTGCACAAGACAATGATGGCTATCTAGATACATACTTCTTTTTTGAAAAGAAAAAAGAACGGTGGAGCAATCTTCGAGACATGCATGAATTATACTGTGCAGGGCACTTCATTCAAGCAGCAATTGCATATTACCGAGCGGTTGGAGATAAAGAAGTTCTGGATGCCGCTTGCCGGCTTGCCGATCACATCAATAAAGTTTTCGGCCCAGATAAGAGAATTGGAACTCCTGGCCATCCGGAAATAGAGATGGCTCTCGTTGAGCTTTATCGTCTAACGGGTGTGAAAGAGTATCTGGAGCTCGCTAAGTTTTTCATCGACAACCGTGGGAAAGGATTGATTGGGGGAAGCCCATATTATATAGATCATAAGCCGTTTCGTGAACTAGAGGAGATTGTTGGCCATGCTGTTCGTTCCGTCTATTTGAACTGCGGAGCTACAGACATCTATTTGGAGACTGGCGAGAAAGCCCTTTTAGATGCGCTTCTCCGCCTCTGGCATAATATGACTGAACGTAAAATGTACGTCACAGGCGGAATAGGAGCTCTCTACACAGGGGAATCTTTCGGGAGAGATTATGAGCTCCCAAATGTAACGGCCTATGCGGAGACATGCGCAGCGATAGCTAATGTTATGTGGAACTGGAGGATGCTTCTAGCCACGGGAGAAGCGAAATTCGCGGATGTAATGGAGCTCGCGCTTTATAATGGAGTACTTGCGGGAATCTCACTGGACGGCGAGAAGTATTTTTATGTGAATCCACTTGCCGATCGGGGAACTCATCGTCGCCAACGCTGGTTTACATGCGCATGCTGTCCACCTAACATCGCTAGGCTATTATCTTCAATTCCTGGATACATCTACAGTTTATCGTCTAAAGGTGTGTGGATACATTTATACATACAGAGCAGAGTGCATCTAGACATCCAAGGGACATCAGTCGATCTCTTTCAGAAGACAAGATATCCATGGGATGGAAAAATAGAGATTCAAGTTCAGCCGGAAAGAGAGGCAACATTCAGTATTTATCTACGAATACCCGGATGGTGCCGTAGACCTCAAGTTCTCGTTGATGAGGAAACGCCTATGCAACCTGTTAAGGCCGGCGAATATTTAGAAATACGGCGTCTCTGGAAGTTTGGAGATTGCGTTCAGCTTACTTTACCTATGCCAATAGAGCGGATAGTCTGCCATCCTTACGTTATGGAAAATCATGATCGTGTGGCGTTGAAGCGTGGACCGCTAGTTTACTGTGTAGAGCAGACGGATAATCCTG
The DNA here is from genome assembly GCA_964512445.1 of uncultured Candidatus Bathyarchaeia archaeon. Taxonomy (GTDB): domain Archaea; phylum Thermoproteota; class Bathyarchaeia; order Bathyarchaeales; family DTEX01; genus B63. The sequence continues at coordinate 9,485 of CAZEGS010000024.1, read as the reverse complement.
AATTTGATGTATGGGGTTTAGTCTTACCTCTTAATTCTCGGCTTGAAGCAAGATGGGATCCGACCGTGCTCAACGGGGTGGTAGTTATATCTGGAGAAGCCTACGCCATGGATATAGAGTCTGGGGAAGATCTATACAGAATAGAAGATCGTTCACGTATAGAGATGCGTAAGGTTAAGTTCACGGCTATTCCATATTTTGCTTGGGCAAACCGTAAGCCGGGGCCTATGACCGTATGGATCCGTTCGTTAATATCTAAATGAGACCAATTAAAATTTTATTTGAGAGAGACATAGCCTTCATCCCTTAAACTTAACTTTTAAGCTCACGAATGATTATCCGTTTGGAGATTCTTCATTGATGCTGAGAGACCAGACTTCTCGGCGATATGCTTAACCTTAAATTTATGCATCGTGATGTCTGCGAATCATCTAGAGATCTTATGAGCAGAAGATGAGATCCTCCTTGTAGAAGCCAACCTAGTTTTTGGTTTCCAGCGGAATTCCTAGAATTTAAGTCGGCGGTTAAAGACTTGATTAGTTTAACATCTTCAAGATCGCCATCCACTATCTCAATTGAGACCATAGACGAGCCATTCAGCACCTCAACTGTCATATTTGCTTTTTCATGATAGTCTCCAGGTATATCGAGACTGTAAATAGCTATGCCATCATTAAGAGTAACGTTTAGATGAACATCTATTCCGAGTATAGGCGGCACCATCCTTTTAGATAGATATTCTGCCACTAAATCGTCGAGATCTAGCGGCCCTACATGATAGATTGCGGATGAGCCGTGAACATATACTGCTGGCAGATAATCAGGATCTCCTAGATAAGAGGTTATTATCAGATCTTTATATGCGGGCAATATGCCGCTCATCGAGACCCAGCTGGGGGAGAGAATATACTTTACGCCGTGGCTTTTCAAGTACTGAAGAGCCTCATTTATAGTTATGTTTGGGCGATAAAGGGGAGCTGCTTCTTTGCCGTCGAGGAGAAATATGTCCCGCTTTATGTAGTAATGTCTTATTTCGAAAGAGGCGATTCTATCGTTTTGGCTGGTATACTCGTTTATCCAACGCCAACACTCTGCGTCGTCTTTGTAGTAGTATTTAAGGTAATCAAGAACATCGTTTGATCCGCCTTTAAAATTGAATGTTTTATATCCGCCTAGGCTTGCTCCCAACGTGAAAGAATACGAGTATACAAGTATCAATGCAAGGATAAATGCGAGCTTATGCATCTTCAGCTCTTTAGCTCTCTTTCTAGTCCACATGTATATACAGGCGTATATGCTAATGAGCGGGAGAAGATACCGCTCGAAGGTTGAAGTTAAGAAAAAACAGAAAATTGCAGCGGCGAAGAACACAAGTAAAGCTTTTTCTTCAGTCAACAGAGCCTTCACGCCGTTTTCCTTTAAGAAAAAAACGATAAAGATTGGGGCTGCAAGTAAATCGACTGTTAACCAAGGCCTACTGCCGAGACATCTCATCACCAGAAATTCTATGATAGAGAACGGGTTTGAAATCTGAAGGCCCGCATAAATGGACTGTATATAGAAATGCTGCCTCCTAAGAACCCATAGCTTCTCTGAAGAAAATGTTAAAAACGGATATATTGGATCTCCGGACAATATCAAATTTCGAATTAGATATATAGACGGTATGCTCAGACATATTAGAAGCGACCTCAAAATTGTTGACGGCTTAACCCTTCCAAGATAGGAGACTATTAAAAGAAATAGAATTGTGCATAAGCCTAGATAGCTGACGAGAGAGGCAAATCCGCCGAAGACGGCGGATATGAAAAATAATTTCTCATTTTTAACTCTTAAAAATTTAACCAGAAAGTTTAGGGATAAAGTTTCCAGAAAGGTGATATAAGCTACGTAGTGACTTGATAAAGCGACATAATAATTCAGAATCAAAGTGGATGAAACGGCAAATAGACATAGAAGTCTATCTTTTTCATCCTCAAAAAATTGAGAAGAAAACAGATAGCACGCTAAAAGGAGAAGTAAATAAAATATTGGTGGTAGGATCCTCATGTAAAAGTCGTCAGCTACACCCACATATTCGTAGAAGTAAACTCCTAACGCCTGGAAACCTATGGGATATGCAGCGCTCATCTCCAGCCCAAGAGATGGACCGTAAAGATCGAGAACCCCGTGATTTTCATAGATGATCTTTGCATAGTGAACCATATATGCCAGAGAGTCAAACTCCACCACCGCGGCTACAGCATAATATGAATCAGCAGCTAACAGAAGGCCTACTGCAAGAATAATTGCTACTTTCCAAGGATCTACATGCGATAAGTGTGGAATTGAGAGACTTTCTAATTTGAGACCTAACAAGCAATGAGGAGCTTCAGAAGAATTCTTCAAATTTTTGACTATCCATAAAAGTATCACAGACCCGATGAATGCTAAGTCCAGAGAAGCTAGGATTGGTTGATACAAAACTTTAGCATAGCTGAGCACTGCTACTTGAAGACTGGTTATTCCAAATCCAAAACCCATTATAAGGCAGATCCTCTCAGTCCATGTGGATCCGTTAAAGAAGATTCTTTCTAGAAGAAGGCCTTTTAATAGGATGAGAGAGAAAGCGAGCAGACCCCCTGCCGGGTTGAAGACGCTTAAGGGGGGAATTCGAGGTATAATGAAGGGATATGCAAGCACGTCTAGACCTAGATTTAAGACATTCAAGGATAGAAGAAAGAAGAAAAGGGCTGTAAGCGAGAACGAAAAAACGAGAAGAATAAAATCCATGATTTTTCTGGAACACGTAAAAGATAGGATGAAGAGAATCAGCATTAATAGACCAACAATAAAAAGAATCAATGCGGGAATTTTGAAGAAGAAGCTCCAAAAGAGATAGAGATCACGTTTTAAGGGAGCATCACTTGGAAGAGTAGCCGCAAAGAAAACAATACTTATCGTAGATATTATGATTAAGGTTAAAACGACGCCAAGAATATGTTCTCTCTCTATAGTTTTAAAAGTCATACTCCTCACCTGTAAGATTGCGTTCTATGCTTTTCAGCTCGTGCGCAGCTTTTTCTTCCCAGAATTCCGGCATGACTAGAACATAGTCTATAAAGGCAATTTCTGAAGATGGAATCTTTGAAATGGGAGTTAGGGTCACCGTATTCATACCTGCTTGAAGCCCAATTTCTTTTCTCCAGATCTGAAATGTTCCGCTTCCTTCAAAGTTTATTCTTCCTACTTCGTGCCCGTTTACTGAAACGATAATCATTTTGCTCTTCGGATTTTCAACGTGATCGAGATATCTTACAAAGACGCTATATACTGATGAGTTCAAGACTGGAAAAGTGAAGGAGATACTTGAAGCGTTCAATCTTGCAATAGCTAAACTTCTCGGAGTAAACGATCTTGAAAATTCAGCGGGCATGGGACGCCATCCCTCAGAAACCAGGCTTTCAGCTTCTATAAGAAACGATGATGTATCTAGAATGTAGCTTCCGACAGCTGCTATTGGGAGGATCTTCTTCTCCTTGCTTAACGGAGAGAGAATTGTGAAAATATCAATCGTCCTAATGAGACGGCTTCCGCTGTCTACTTCATGTCTAAAGATTTGATTTTCTTCTTTTGGTGTGAGGATGAAGTTTATGATCTTATCTTTACCGCAGCAGGAGAACGCGGTCACTGCGGATCTATCTTCCAACGTTTTCCATTCAGCCTCTATCTTTGATACTACGAGACTGCTGCCGTATGCGTATAGGCCAATCTTTACGCCGCCCACCGTAGGATCAAAATACATCTCAGACGGAGATATCGAGAAAGTCGCCTTTCTCCAAGCACCCGTATTTTCGCGGCTTATGTGGCCGACAGGTATCCAGTCGGTTCCATTAAATAAGTTGATGTCTATGGGCAATCTGGTTAAATCAAGATATGATATGCTTAGGTTATAGAGAACATTGAGTGATGGGGGCTGTGGAATAACTAGAAAAGCGTTTGTTCTCCCAGCGAGAACTTCTCGAGCCTTAATATTTCCTTTTAGAGTGAAAATTTCTGACCATCCGTCACCGTAGATATACATTGATCTTTCAGGGGATGGATCTTTGGAGTATGCCTCGTCTGTTCCTAAATTTAGGATCTCCCGATAGGATCCCTTCGTAAGCCATACCCTATATTTATTCTCTGAAAAAGCATCAAGTAGAAGGCTTGAGGCGACGAAACGCTTTCCACGAATCAACTTCGTCGCTAACTCACCTATTATTCCAACGCCATTTAGATCGAATCCCTCAGACTTGCGTATGAAAAAGTAGACTACAGGATAATCTTTGCTGAGGAGAGCTAGGATCTCTATTGATCCTGACTGCACAGCGCTACTTAAGGAAACCTCATCAATTATGAGGGGGTCTCCTTCAACATGTATTCCAAGCCTTATCTTATTTGTCTCGGGCTCCACGTAAAAGTCAGATAGATTAAGACTCGCAGTGATCTTAACCCATCTATCTGTCCCATTTATATGGAAACTTTTAATGGTTATCCAGCCTTTCCATGATAGTGCGTTGAGATCGACTCTTCCCCTTCCTGAATCTGCACATGTCAAGCTTAGGTTGTATTGGAGCCATGGATGATCCGGATAATCTAGAAGTAGATGAATATCCTCCCTTTCGGGTAAGACTTTTCTGACCGTTCTATTATGGAATATGAGTGGTTCAGACCATCCTCCACCGCATAAGTTATCTTCGTCGCCTTCTAGACCTATATCGATAATCTCTGATATGTAACCATACCGGCCTCTCTCGGGATATTTGACGATAAGGGCTTTGTAACCATTGATGATTTTTGTCTTAACGGATGTGCCGCCTATATTCCAAGTGAAGTTAAATCCTCTGAGGCTGGTGGTGTAGAAGCGTACGTCATGATATGCTGTTACCCATTTCTCAGCTTCTTCGTCCCACACATCGATCTGATAGGAACTGTGAAGGTTATCATCGAAGAATTTCAGTCGAACAAGCCCATTTTCTATTGATGCTCTGAGAGGCTCAGGGGAGCTTAGCCACCTCAGTATGTTTAGTCCAAGCTTCTTATGGTCGCTGAGAAGATTTGAATCGATGAAGAGAGTTGATGACCCTAAGCAGACTACTCTTCCAAGCCCGAATTCGGAGACCGCCAGAACAGTTATGTTCCGTCCCTTAGCTTCTCTCTGTTCTAAAATGCCTAGTCGCCCGGTTAATCTATCTGCCCAAGCTTCATCGCTGGCTGCCGCCAGTCCTATAGCATCACCCGTAACATTAAGAGATGCCCCAGTTCTACAAATAACCTTCTGAATGCCAGCTGTGACTGGATGCTGCTTGAAACGATTAATTATGACTGGTTCTCTTGAAGCCTTTATTATATCGGTGTTAAATGTTATTCCAAATATGCGGGAAAGATTATTAAGATTGCTTCCCCAAAATTGGTCTCCCCCGCAGTCTCCAATAATGAATAGTCCTCCTCCCCCCTCCACGAAGCTAATTATAGATCTTATTTCGTCATCTAACAAGGGCTTTCTAGGTAACGGTAAAATAAGAACGCTATATGCTCGTATCCTAGAAAGAGTAAGTGGAGCTTCCCTTAAAGGTTCAACTTCAAATCCATAGACTCTAAGCAAATCACAAAATTTTGCATATCCATCGGATATGCTGTGAACTTCACCATGCGTCTCATCGAAAGCGATTCGTTTACGTTCTTGAGGTAAATATCTCGGCGACACCACGAATATGCTATAGATCGCTAAAGAAAAGACTAGAAGAGAGAGTAGAAGCACCACTCGAACCTTCACGATGCATCCGCACCTTTAATCTTGTAAAGCATATAGCCTTTCTCATCGAATACTTTGGTGAAGTACGTATTGTTTTCTAGGCTGTGGAAAAGCGGAGACTTGTACCATAGCGGTATGTCCTTGTACCATGGCTCAACGAGTATATATGTGATATTAGCACTGCGGAGAAAACTGACAATCTCATACAAGTTGGAGGATAAGTAAATTTTCTTCACTTGGTCGCTGTCCGCAAAGACAATTTTTCTATCAACAAAATAGGCACGGTGATCGAATGATAAAATTACACTGTCGGGAGGGGTCTTCTGATTTATGAATTGCCAAAGCGCGACGTCTGTTGGAATCGCGTGTCTTAGAGACTCTTCAGTTGACGGCGGATTGAAGGGCCTAAAGAATATGTAGTCCTGAAAGACTTGGGATGGCCCTGTGATGGCTAAAACCTCGGTGGGTATAAAGAAAGCTGCGGAGAGGGGAAGAGCTAAAGTTGCGGAGAGAAGGATTCTTTGGATCTTTTTGGAGCTTTTCATCTTAGACGTTATTTCGGAGAGAAGTCTTCCCGCTAGAATGCTCAAAGCGGGAGTTATGGGTAGGAGATATCTAATAAAGTAGTAGAGAAATCCAAACCATAACGTGAAATATACTAGAATCCAAACTATAAGTAAAAAATCGCGTCTTCTCCGTTTTAGAAGGGAAGTAAAGAAGCTTGGAATGGCGAAGCATGTTAAGAGAAAACCGAAGCCGTCTTGGCCTAGACTGTTAAGCGAGTTGTCTTGGATGAGAAGTCTAATCGGCAGCATAATCAAGCTGTCGAAGGAGCGGTCAGTTTGGAGTAGCGTAGCCCATCTTCCAATCCAATACTCGTAATTTTGAGATAACATCCAGGGATCTAGGTTTCTCCCACCAAAAATTGTAGACATATTTGGATAAACGGGGTTTCCAAGCAAAATCCAGTTACGGAGATACCAGGGCGAAGCGGTTATGATAAATATGAGTAGAGCCTTCAACGAGAGAGAACCGATGTTAGCATCATGAGATTTACCGCCAATTCTTGTCAAGAGCCAAAAAGCAAGGATTATGAACGGAACAAATAATCCTTGATATTTTGTCCAAGCTGCAAGTCCAGATATGAAGCCGGATAAAATAGCATAGGCCATCTCACCTTTATCATATGCTTTTTGGAGAAAGTACAATGCCAGGGTAACGTAGAACGTTAGGACGATATCGATGTATCCGATTGCTAAGTGCACAAAAAATATCGGTGTAGTTAGGAGAGCATAGACGGAAAAGATTGCGGCTGTTGAGCCGTGAAGCCTTCTCGAGAAGGCATAGGTGGATGCTAAAGTTGCTAGACCAAAAATTGGAAATATCGTTCTTGACAGGAGATCGTTAACTTCTCCTAAGGAGAAATTAAACCATGCATAGAGTGCTGGAACTAGAATTGGGTAGTTACCTGACCACTCTATGCTTCCAGAGGAGCCGAAGAAAAGTGGAATCTCATTTAGACAATAAATCTGTTTGCCTAGATATGCATAGACGGTTAGCGTGTCCCAAAGGATCTGGGGAAAACAGACTGCATGATAAAACGCCATGAAGATTAAATTCGCGAGAGCCGCTGAGATGACTAAGTGAAATGGATTATTCATAAGACGGAGAGTAGAAGAGACGCGTATATGACTTAAAGAAATCCTTGAGCCTCTCTTTTTCACAAGCCTTATCCATAGGCTTAGACAGCAAATGGAGGCTAGAAGAATCGAGATTACAATCATGTTTAGATTCAGAATTTTAAGGGTTCCAAGCAAGAATATCAGCAATGTTAAGAGCCCGACGCTGAAGGCGAAGCTTGTTAGAAAAAAATCAAGCAGAGAAAGGTGAATAAAAGATGATATTAGAAGTGATATTAGAAGGCCAGGACCGAGATATGCAACAAATAAGCTAAAAATAGCTTTTAGAAGCATCAAAAGAAACAATCTAGCTCCTCCTCGAGACCCTAGACTTAATAAAATGCACGATTGTTATGAGGAAGAGCATAGAAGATGGCAGAAGCAAAAGAAGCAATGTTTTGGGATATCGTGGAAGAACAGAATATACTTCTATACAAGAAGCCACATTTTTCCAGTTAATTAAGAAATATAGAGATAGAATAGAAAAGGTCCATAAGAAAAGTAAAAAATACGTTAGACTTCTGGTTTTTGGAGGAATCATCTTCAGCAGCCGTTTAATTAATTGTTGATTATTTATATAAACTCTTTAATGAATTCTATGGGCTTAAATACTATTGTCGGATATGCTTCACATGAAGTCCAGCAGGTTGTGCAGGTCTCTCTTATTTTCTTACGAAAGAGCTGGGATTTTTCATTATTCAAAATATGGCGAAGGCTGAAACCATCTGATCTCAGGTTTCCTAAGCGATAATTCATTGTGATGCATGGGTAGACGTCGCCGTACGGGTTTATATAGCATGAATGTTCACCAGCAACACATGGAGGTCTCCATTTCTCTTCGAAATATTTTATGCTCATCTTAAGATAAGACCTTGTAACCCTATCGAATAGATCCCTCTTTGGATAATTCTCTAGGAACCATGATACCTCTTTAAGCTTTATATCGACATCTGAGGAAATCTCGCTTTTCAAGTTGTCGTAGAAAAACGATCTGTGAGCAAAGGTTATTATGAAATCGTCGGGTCCTATAGTATTATCCTCATCAGCCAATTCTTTGATTGTCTCTTTAAGTAGTCCTGAATTAAACTTTGACATTGTATATTCGAATTTGACGTCGAAGAATCCTTCTGCTTCCTCTTTTAATCTTCGAAGTCTTCTGAAGGTTTCAAGCGACTTCTGATATGCATTTTTCACTCCGCGGATCTCGTTATGAACCGGCTCCTCGCCGTCCAGACTAACTTCTACGGAGATATAGATCGGCTTTTTCGTGTAGTCAATAACCTCAGAAAGACTCTTCTCTATACGTCTCGGTAACGATCCGTTCGTCGCTATATTTAAGACTCTTAGTTTATCTATGTTTTCGAGAGCCGAGATCAGAATATCTGTTAGGTCGGATCGGAGGAAAGGTTCTCCTCCAGTGATGCTTAGCCACATTATCTCTCGATTATCTTTGAAGAACATTGTATACTCGCTTAATGTTAATTCTTGATTTCTCAGCCGTGGATTCTCCAAGTATTTTCTCCAAATATTACAGGTTTTACATCTATAATTGCAAGCGTGGGTAACGGAGAGATTTACTTTTGCGAGTCTTCTAAGAAGGATCTTAGAAATAACATCTTTAAGCACGACCATCTGCTGCATGAGTCCTCACCAACCTTAAAAAACAAAAATGGGGGGAAGCTAGCCGGGGGACACGTTGAAGCCTTCGTATGCTGTTGCTTCTTTGCCAGCTACAGTAGCAATCGCTTTAACCGTCCACCACCCCTCTCCATAGCCCTCAGGCACGGTGAAAGTCGCAGAATACACGCCTGGAGCGATCTCCGTGCCTTCCAGAGTGTCCACTAAGCTCCACATGTCATTGTAGATTTCGAATGCTACTTCAACTCCTGTTGCAGGTGCACCGCTGCTCATGACAGCTGCGACAGCTATGACTTTGTCGCCGACTGAAACTGAGAAAGGCACAACTGTTAGGCCGAGATCTAGCGGCGTTATGATCAGATGCGCTGTTGCAAGTATGAAGATTTTCTGCG
>CAZEGS010000023.1:0-23640 GCA_964512445.1 uncultured Candidatus Bathyarchaeia archaeon | reverse complement strand
AGAATTTACGACCGCCCGTTCATTTATATGGTAGCGGGGGGTCGATTTGAACGACCGATCTCTGGGTTATGAGCCCAGCGGGTTCAACCTAGCTACCCCACCCCGCTTTAAATATGCCATATCGAACATTCAGGGATTAATTATATTCTTTATGAGAATAAAAAATGCTACTATAATAAAAAAGTTACGAAAATCACAAATTCTTAGATCGATACGGCATAAAATGATGTTTCAGGCTTACCCATCTTTATATTCTAATGTTTTACTCAAGCCTTAAAATAAGATAATGCCATCTCCGTGAAGAGCTTCCAGAATTCTTTACTGAAAAAAGGCTCAGTTAAAGCAGGTCTCTGACCTTTCAAGAATTTCTCTGTAAGTTCTCCGCCGATGAAGGGGGACCTAAATAATCTTATCAGGTGACATATTCTATTAAATTTGGGAAAAGGCCATGACGAAGTATCTTATCGGCGTAGATCTCGGAACATCCGCGTGTAAAACCGTGATCTTCTCACTTGAAGGGAAGAAGATTTCAGATGCACAGAGAGAATACCCAATCTATCATCCTAAGCCAACTTGGGCTGAGCAGAAGCCGCTTGAATGGTGGAAGGCAGCGGTTGAGACGATTAGAGAGAGCATAAAAAAGGCAGGAATAAAGGAAGATGAAATCGTCGGAGTATCTGTAGATTCACAGAGGGAAGCTGTTGTTCCAATAAGCAAAGAGGGTAAGGAGCTCTACAACAGTATAATATGGCTTGATGGCAGAACGAGACTTCAGGCTGAAAGAATAAAGAATGCAATGAGCGAGGAGGAGATCCTTTCCATAACTGGATCCGGGATAAATCTGGTCTTTTCAGCATCTAAGATCCTTTGGCTTAAAGAAAAAGAACCTAGAGTATTTGAAAAAACGAAGGTTTTTCTATGCGCTAAGGATTATATTGTGTATAAACTTACAGGTCAGCCTGCAACAGATTACTCAATGGCCTCACGAACTCTTCTTTTTGACATAAAAAAGCGTAGATGGTCTGAAGAGATATGCTCGGCGATCGGCATTTCAATTGATAAGCTTCCGCCAGTGAAGGAGTCAATAGCCATTATTGGAGAAGCCACATCGGAAGCCTCGAAGGAGACTCTTCTTCCAAGAGGAGTTCCAGTAGTGAATGGAGGGGGAGATCGTCCCTGCGAATGTTTAGGGGCCGGAGCAGTTCATGAGGGACAGGTGAATATCGGAACAGGCACAGGAACAGCGGTTGAAGTTCCTTTAACCACGCCAAGGATAGATGAGAAGGCGAGAATTCCATGTTGCTGTCACGTGATTCCTGATACTTGGGAGTACGAGGCTATAATAGCAACTACCGGTGCATCACTAAGATGGTTTAGGGATCAGTTTGGAACGGACGAAAAAGCTGAGGCTGAAAGAACTGGAAGAAGCCCCTACGACATACTTGTTGAGGAGGCTTCACATATAAAACCAGGATCAGATGGCCTCCTCTTCTATCCATATTTGACTGGGGCGTACTCCCCAAAGTTTAACGAGAAAGTTAGAGGGGTATTCTTCGGCGTAAGCGTATCACATACGAAGGCTCACTTCATCCGCGCCATTCTCGAAGGAATAGCCTTCCAATACTTCGAGACCTTCAAGATCCTGGAAGATCTCGGAGTAAAAATCGAGACAGCAAGCATGGTTGGAGGCGAGACTAGAAGCGAGACGTGGAATCAGATAAAAGCGGACATTACTGGCATAGAAATTCGTATACCAGAAGTTGATGATGCCGCTGCTCTAGGAGCAGCTTTACTCGCGGGCACCGGAACAGAAGAATACTCCAGCCTCAGAAAGGCGGCTGAAGAGACTGTCAGAGTAAAGAAGATCTACAAGCCGAAAGCGGACTCACGCAAAGCATATCTCGAAGCCTACAAGCGATACAGAACAGTCTACAAGTATATTGAGAGAGCCTATGAAGCGCTTTGAAATCACTAAATCTTTCTATTTAAGGTGCAATAAGATGATGCATAATCTATAAAACATTAAAGAAATAATAGGTACCATCATGAAACGTCGAAGAATAATAATTCTAATGGGATCAAAAAGGGATCTTCCATTCGCAAAGAAGATTAAGGATTTCATAGAGAAAGAAAGTTTTAAGGTTGAATCTGAATACGCCGTCTCATCAGCCCATAGAACACCTGATCTACTCATGCAGAAACTACAGGAGATTGAGAAATCTGAAGATCACATAGTTATCATAACAGTCGCGGGGCTATCAGACGCTCTTTCAGGAGCGGTAGCAGGCTGCTCGTCATATCCAGTAATAGCTTGTCCGCCTGACATTGAAAAGCTAGGCCTTGCCAAGATCTTCTCATCTGTCATGACTCCAACCGGAGTCCCCGTCCTCCTCACCACAAGACCGGAGAATGCCGCTCTAGCCGCAGTTAAGATCCTTGCCCTTTTAGATCCCTCGCTTAACCTTCAAGTTAGAGAGTACATCAATAAAAAGAGAAAGGAAGTTATTGAAGCTGATAGAGAAATAAGTGGAGAAAAAATAGAATAGTGGGGAGACGGAATATGGAGATAGACTTAAATAATGTTGTCCTTGAAACGAATCTTCCCTATCGCCTTATAAAGAGAGGCAAAGTAAGAGATCTCTACGAGATGAATGATGATCTCCTCATCGTCTCTACGGATAGAATCTCAGCTTTTGATGTTGTCTTGCCTAATGGGATTCCACATAAGGGGGAGGCTCTAAATCTTCTCTCAGCTTACTGGTTCAACGAGACCAAGGATATCTTTCCAAATCATCTGTTAAAGATTATCGATTCGCGAACGGTGCTGGTCAAAAAGGCAAAGCCCATAAAGATAGAGTTTGTTGTAAGAGGGTACCTCTACGGGTCAGCGTGGGAAAAATATAGAAGGGGGGAAGAGATCTGCGGAATCAAGCTTCCTTCAGGCTTGAGAAAAGCCGAGAAGCTTCCTGAGCCAATTTTGACGCCGACTACAAAGGCTGAGGTTGGACATGATATTGAAATGACTAGGGAAGAAGTAGTGAAGATGATAGGAGAGGACCTTGCCAGAGAGATTGAAGAGGTAAGCTTAAAGATCTATGAAGCTGCAGCTAAGAAGGCTGAATCGAGAGGAATAATCATAGCTGATACAAAGTTTGAGTTCGGTCTGTGCGGAGATGACGTCATACTCATCGATGAACTTTTAACTCCTGACTCTTCGAGATTCTGGCCGAAAGACGAATATGAAGTAGGTAAGAGTCAGCCGAGCTTTGATAAGCAATATGTGAGAGATTATCTCTTATCGATCAACTGGAATAAGCAGCCTCCAGCACCATCCCTGCCAAAACACGTAATTATCGAGACTTCCCGAAAGTATATAGAAGCTTATGAGCGGCTTACGGGCAATGATTTCCAATCACAAATTCGGAAGTACGGTAAATGAGCAAGTATGCTGAGACGGGAGTAGATGTAAAGAAAACCGGAATAGAGATATTTCAGAAAATCATCAAAAACATCTTTCCAGAGGCCTTCTGCGTAGTCACTCCGGATCCCGACTTTCCCGGATATGGACTAATAACCCATGCTGACAGTGCTGGAAGTAAGCCTGTCCAGGCATATTTAAACTGGAGAGAGACCGGAGACTTATCCTGGTTTGAAGGGCTTGCACAAGATGTTCTAGCGATGAATCTAAACGACATATCATGCGTCGGCGCAAGACCAATAAATTTTGTTGATTATATAGCTCTGAATCCTTTGAGGCTTCCCAAAAGCGAATTATTAAAAGTGCTAAACAACGGATTCAAGAAATGTATCCAGAAGCTGGAAACTCTAGGGGTCAAGATATACTTTTCCGGCGGGGAGACTGCTGATCTTCCAGACCAGCTTAGAACTCTCGATATCTCAGGAGTTGCAAATGGACGTGTTGAGTTGACCGAGGCTATAACAGGATCGGAGATTCAGCCGGGCGACGTTATAATAGGTTTGAGAAGCGGCGGGAAAACAAAGTACGAAGATCATGAGAACAGCGGGATAATGTGCAATGGACTTACATTAGCCAGACATTGTCTCTTAAGAAGAGAATATCAAGACAAGTATCCGGAGATCATGGATCCTGAGGGGAAGGGATACTATGGCAGATTCAAATTTGATGATTATGTCGATGATTTGGGAATGACTATTGGTGAAGCTCTATTATCACCAATGAGATTCTTCGTTCCCATCGCCATGAGGGCCATAGAGGAATATAGAGAAAGCATTTCGGGAATGGTTCATAACATGGGCGGCGGATTGACAAAGGGGCTCAGAATCGGACATAACATTAAATTCGTAAAGGACAATCTGTTTGAACCCGACCCTATCTTTCATTTGATCCAGAAAGAATCAGGAGAATCTTGGAAAGCAATGTTTGTAAATTATAATATGGGAGTAGGATTTGAGATCATCGCTAAGGCCGAAGTAGCAGACAATATAATGGACATATCTGAAAAATTTGGGCTGGAATCTAAGATCATTGGAAGATGTGAAAGAAGCGACGGAAAAAATAGGGTTGTTATAAAGAGCCGCTGGGGCAACTTCGTCTACGAGTAACCATAAGCCCATATTAGAAAGGTTAAGTCACTATTTCTTCCAACATATCATTCTCTGCCGCATATTTTATCTCAAGCATGGGCAGATCCATAGGAGCTGATATCTCTTTCAACCCATACCTATCTAAGAGCTTCTTATGTTTTAGTGTAAGTCTACGCATCTCAGGTGATGTTGGACCTACGCATGGACAGCCTGGAATTCTAGGGCTGACATCAAATACATAGAAGGCCAATCTCCTCTGAGATGGGTCATCAGCGTCATAGGCAACAGCCCCTTGCAATGCGAACAAACCGATCATTCCAGGCGGATATTCTTTCTCACATACTCTTCTGAACTTTTCGGCAGCCTCATACACTTTCGGTTTCTGAGACTCCCTCATTGTTAAGCCGTAATGGCCGATCTCCTCATTCTTTATCGGAATATCTAATGAAAGCTGATCTTTAGCGGGTAAGGCCAACACTCCGTGAAGGTTTGTTTGTTTCCTATCGTCAAATCCAACGAAGTCGAAGTCTCCAAAAACATCTGTTAACGCCCATCCCTGAAAATTAGCGTTAAATTTCTGTCCTAGAACATACTCTTCTATTCGGGCCTTTTTTAATCCTTCCTCGTCAATCACATCCTTTCGGATGAGCTCCTCAGCTTTTCTGTAATATTCCTCTGGAGACGCTGCATAGAAGAATGCTCTTTCAAGAGGTTTATGTTTCTGCTGAACCTTCACAATGACTAAGCGGTCGATTTCTTCTGGGCTATCAAACTTTTTAGGAATCTTTATACCCGCTTTCTCAAGCAGCCAATATTGATTTCGAGGAGCATTTCTTTCTTCCGCTCGTAGGATCATCCTATTTCCATAGAGGGGGATCTTCAGCTGATTCTCTATGTTGTCATATCCCACATATACGGAAAATGATCGGTTCGGGATGAATATAGTGTTTAATTCTCTAAGTTTTTCTTGAACTTCAGTGTTCACCATGTCGGAGAATCTATCCAGAACAAGTATATGATCGTAAAGATGCTTGTTATGCTTCGCGTAAAGCGTCTCTCTTCCCTTCTGGCAGACAACAACCGTAGAGAATCCCATGAATTTAGCTGAGACTCCTACTTCTTCAGCGGAATGCGAACCTAAGACTCCAATCGTTATGGAGCTCGTATCATAGGAAGAAACAATCTTCTGCACGTCTCTTCTTTCAATCACCATATGTTTTCAACCTCCCAAGACTTAACATACCTCTCCAAAAAAGAGGATGAATCGCTAATAAAGTATCTTTTCCAGACGACCGTTTCGAATACCATTTCTTATCTCAAGGGCTATTCTCCTACCCATATACATTCTATCTCCATACTTCAGATAAGCATATGGGGAAGTTCCTATGCCGACATTGCTTCCAGCAACTATCCGTGCGGAGATCTCGAATGCATATATCTCTCCTTCATCTGTTATTATCGTCTCTAGACAGAATGGACCGATGATTCCCGGAGGCGCTATCTCTTCAGAGACTTCAGCTACGCTGTCTCCCATCCTTAAAACCTCTGGAAGAAGCGATTCTCTAAGAGTTAATGGTATATTTCCGATAATGGTATAGGTCGGGTTTAGATCGATTTGAAGCTGATCTTCAGCGGGGATCCTTCCAATCGCGTCAACCGTTGACTCGTAACGTTTATCCATTCCAAGCAATTCTACACCTTCTTCAAAGAGGGAGCGGAAATATTGAAAGTATGCGTTGACTCCCAGAATATACTCTTGAAGCTGAACATTACTCAGATCTTCTCTTTCTAAAAGGCCCTTTCTGATTATATCCTCAGCTTTCCTTCTGAAAGATTCTGGAGAATCGGCTAAGAAGTATCCCTTTCCTCCTCTCGCTCCTGGAAACTTGACAATCGCCAATCGATCTATCTCATCGGGACTGCGGAATATTTTTGGGAGCTTAAGTCCCGCCTTAAGCAGCCATTCTCTCTGTCTATCTCTATCTATCTCCCACTTTAGAAGTCTCCTATTTCCGAACATTGGAACGTATAGATTATTCAGGATATCTTCCATGCTTATGTACGCGTTGAATGAACCGTGAGGAACCAATATAGTGTTCATTTCTCGGAGGCTTTTCTGAACCTCCTCGTCTAAAAGGTTGCTGAAACTCTCAACGAAGATGAACTTGTCCACAAGCGGGAATCGTCTATAGACTATTTCTCGGCTTTTCGTGCATATGCATACTGTTCTAAATCCCTCTTCTTTCGCACCCTTAAAGATGTTAAGGGCTGAATGTGACCCTATCGTTCCTATCGATATTCGATTTTTATCATACTTTTTAATGAGAGCTTCTATCTCCTCTTTCTCTATCACGTAATTCGCCGCCGATTTCTTTAACTGATCGATTACAATTCCATCAAGGCGCCTTAAAATCTCTTTCTTTCCAAGGCAACGCGCTTTTAAATTAGCCTCAGAAATTAAAGTGATGATGATTTATGAGAAGAATATGTTAAATGATCTTGTGGAACTAAAAAGTGCTATTTTGAAACTATCGCAGATTTGATATCTCTAGTGCATGGACAATCATCATAGTCTCTGATCTCAGGGATCGTTGCTAATAGAAGCTTCTGAACCTTCTCGATATTTCGTTTAAATGTCTCTAGAACAATCGATATATCAACAGGCTCCACCGTCTCCTTCCAACAGTCATAGTCGGTAGGCATAGCAATGGCAGCGTAATGTAATCCCGCCTCTCTTGCAAGCACAACCTCAGGAACGGTCGTCATGTTTATAACATCACCGCCCCACTGCCTAAACATGAAGCTCTCAGCTCTGCTAGAGAATCTGGGGCCTTCAATTGTGACCACTGTTCCACGTTCATGACATCTGAACCCGAGTTTTTTAGCCTGCTCAAACAAAAGTTTTCTCAGATTTGGACAGAAAGGCTCAGCCATGGGTATATGACAGACCACATCCTTCTCGTAAAATGTAGATCTTCTTTTCGTTGTCCTATCGATAAACTGATCTATAAAGACGAAGTCGCCGGGCCTAATCTCTTCCCTTAATGAACCGCAGGCTGTCGTCGCCAGTATATGGGTGCATCCGGCCTCTTTTAATGCATAAATATTTGCCTGGTAAGGCACGTTCGTAGGCATAATTGTGTGACCTTTACCATGCCTCGAAATTATCACAACTTCAACGCCGCTTATCTTTCCGACCATGAGGGGGGATGAAGGTTTCCCATAAGGAGTTTCACATCGAATCTCCTGTTGATCCTTCATAAATCTAGGATCTTCAAGCCCAGAACCTCCAATTACACCGATCTTAACCATTTATTGGAACCTCCATCAATTCAGATGTTTTTGAACATACTAATTTATATATAGGCTCTTTTAGGCTTTTATGGAAGAGGCAATTTAGAAAGTAATTTCAAAATATTCCTTGAGGTTATCATACAGTTTATGTGGAGATTTCCCACTTAACAATTCTTCTTTTTACTTTAGCGATGCAGAGCTGTAGGAGGACTAGTAGCGTAGAGAATAGGAGAATGGTGAATTGGAATCCTAACAGTCCTGATGGATGAGCAAGAATTAAAAGTGAGCTTAGAATGCTTGAAAATAGCGAGATAATAATGTTCCACGTTAAAGGTAATGTGAATGCAATTGTTATGAAAATAGCTGATAGGTAAGAATAGTATCTGATCATCCTCGGCAATAACTTCTTTAATATTTGTAGTCCTGTAAGATCTCCCGATCCCAGTTTATCTCTGCTCTGAATAGCCCCTATGATCTTATCCGTATTTTTATAGATCTCTGCTAGGTCATCTGGAAATATTAGATTTAGATAGGCTACAATTATGAATAGGCTCGGCGCAAGCCCATACTTGAATATTCCCCAGAAAATGGCGGCTAGAATAATTCCGATAATGGATAGGAAAGTTATAAGAAAAGATGATATGTTACTGATTGATTTTCGTCTCTCCGGATAAGGATCAAAAACGACGAAACTTCTATCAAAAATCTCAACTTTTAGATTTGAAGGCAAATTCTCAATTGCTTTTAGTTTTAGACGTAGAGAATAAGAAATAGCTAATGATGCGCAGGCTGAAGCCAGAAGAGAGATTGATGACGCCGTAAGGGATAATTCAGTCATAAAGATGACAAGCCACAAAATGATCCTTCTTGATCTCAATAAGCTCAGGCAGATTTCTTCTGCAGATTTCCATAGCCTTTTCGCATCTCGGGTTAAATCTGCATCCTGCGGGAGGATTGAGGGGGCTTGGCACATCGCCCTTTAATATTATCCGTTTCTTATTTACAGTTGGGTCCGGGATCGGATTTGCAGATATTAGAGCTTGAGTATAGGGGTGAAGCGGGTTATAGAATATCTCAGCTGTGTTACTGACCTCAACGATCTTTCCAAGATACATAACTGCGACCTTGTGGCTTATGCACTCAACCGTATTTAAGTCGTGACTTATAAAGAGATACGTAAGGCCTAAATCTTTCTGTAAACTTTCAAGAAGCTCTAAAAGCTTTGCTCTTACCGAAACATCAACGGCGGATGTAGGTTCATCCAACACAACAAACTTGGGATTCGTAATGAGCGCTCTTGCAATAGCAATTCTTTGTCTTTGCCCACCACTGAATTCGTGGGGATACCGGTAAAGATGTTTCTCCGTTAACCCTACTTTCTCAAGAATCTCTAGAACCCGCTTTCTCAGCTCCATGCCTTTCGCTAATCCTTGAACCTTAAGGGGCTCCCCAACTATATCTTTAACCAACATACGTGGATTCAGAGATGATGAAGGATCCTGATATACAATCTGCATCTTACGTCTCAGACGCTTTAGATCTCTACCCTTTAGCTGGGCAAGATCATACTTCTTTCTTAAACTTTCTAATTCTCTGGAGTTCTGCCCAGACCTTTCAAGTTTCTCTATCTCCTCCAAAATCTCAGAAGGAGTATCAAAGTATATATGCCCAGAAGTGGGCTTTAGCAGCCTCAGCACCGTTTTGCCGTATGTGGTTTTTCCACATCCAGATTCGCCTACTAATCCGAAGCATTCGCCTTCTTTAATCTCTAAAGTTACGCCATCGACTGCTTTAACCTCACCGATTGTCCTCTTGAATACTCCTCCCTTCACAGGATAGTATTTCTTTAAATCTACTGTTTTTAATAGAGTTTTCATTGTTTACTCCCCGCATATAGGTGACAGGCTACGAAATGGTCTTTTTGGACCTCGATGAAGAGTGGACGTTTTCGGGAACACACATCCATCTTAAAATCACAACGTGTATGAAATCTGCATCCTGGAGGCGGATGGATCAAATTAGGAACTGTACCCCTTATCGTTTTATATTCTTTTCCAGGTTGAGGTATAGATTCCAATAATCCCCTTGTGTATGGATGCAGCGGATTTTTAAATAACTCAATCACATCTGCTAGTTCTACAATATTTCCCGCATACATCACTGCTACCCGATCGCACATCTCAGCGATGACGCCTAAATCATGAGTGATGAAAAGCACTGTTGTGCCAAAACGTCTTTTCAGTTCTTTTATGAGTTCCAGTATTCTGGCCTGAATTGTGACGTCAAGCGAAGTTGTAGGTTCATCAGCAACTAGTAAGACAGGGTTGCATGCAATCGCCATTGCTATAACTGCTCTCTGCTGCATTCCACCGCTTAACTCATGCGGGTACATATCTGCAACTCTTTCGGGATCCGGTATGCCCAGTTCCTTCAGAATATATATAGCGTATCTTCTAGCTTCTAATTCGAGTCTCCGTTTATATCTGCCTAAAATCGGCATTCTGCCTAGTACTTTTATTGCTAACGAGCTTGGGTTTGCCTTCATCTTCTCATAAACTATCTTTTCAAATTTGAGAATTAATCTTCCGAATGCACTTTTACAATTCTCTAAATCCTTCTCTAGATCTTCAATTACGTTTTTCAGTAAATTCTCTCTTTTGTGGGTTAGAAAGACTTCAGCAATCTGATCGCCGATTGTATATACTGGATTTAGAGAGGATGATGGTTCTTGAAATATCATCGCGATTTCTGCTCCCCTAATTTTTTGAAGTTCACTCTCATCTAATTCCAGAATATTCTTGATCTCCTCTTCCTTTGTTTTGAATATAATCTCGCCGCCTTCTATTTTTCCGGGAGGCGGAATTAGATTGAATATTGAAAGCCCAGTCATCGTTTTTCCGCAGCCTGTTTCCCCAACGAGTCCGAGCGTCTCACCTTCTCTAATGAATAAGTTAACTCCTTCCAGCGCCTTTACTATCCCCTCATAAGTATAGAATCTAACAATGACATCTTGAAGACTAACTATCTGACTCATCTCATCTCCTCCTTATTGTTGGGTCAAGTATGTCTCTAAAGGCGTCGCCAAGTAGATTCCACCCCAACACGAAAGTGAAGATGAAGAGACCGGGGATAAGCCATGTATGCCAATATGCAAGTGGGTTAGCAGCTGTTCCCATTATGTAATCTCTCGAGTTGCTTATTAATTGCCCCCAATCGGCAAAGGCTTCTCCTGCACCTAACCCTAGGAAGCTAAGTGCGGCAGCCGTTAAAACCATCGCTCCTATATCTAGAGACGCCATTATTAAAACGGGATAGATCGAGTTTGGGAGAATATGACGAACTATTACTCTGAAATCTGAGCAACCTATCGCCTTAGCCGCCTCAACATAATCTGTCTGTTTAATTTTAAGTACTTCTCCACGCGTAACCCTCGTGTATGTCGGCCAGCCTACAAGTACAAGCGCCAAGAGTACGCTGTCTAGGCTACGGCCGAAAGCAACCACTAAGGCCATGGCTAAGATAAGTCCTGGGAAGGCATATATTATGTCTGTGAACCTCATTAAGATTTCGTCTATTATTCCTCCATAGTATCCGGATATGGAGCCTAAGACTATTCCTATCAGTAATGAAACTCCAACAACTTGAAATCCTATGCGGAAGGCGGTTCTGGTTCCCCATATACAGCCATAGAATACGTCGTATTGTCCACTGGTTGTTCCAAAAATATGCTTGGAATTAGGCGGCTTTGGCTCTCTACTCCAGCCGTCATGAGGCATTATATATGGATTGTCGCCGACTGGAGGCGCTAATATCGGCGCTAATATCGCTATTGCAGCAAAAAAGAGTATTATTGATATCCCAACTATGGATAGTGGACTCTCCCTTATCCTTTTAGCTGTAAATTTTAGTTCAGAGATTGTAGGCGCCATACGATTCTTAAATTCGCTCCATCGAGACTCGTTCCCCATCATTTTAATCCACTCTTATTCTCGGATCGATATAGGCGTAGGTGATGTCGACTATCAAGTTTGCAACGCTGTAGACAAGACCGACGAATAAAGCGAATCCTAAAACAGAGGGAACATCCATCTGTAATGCAGCATGCGCCGCGAAGTATCCTATGCCTTTATAGTTAAAGACAGTCTCTGTTATGACGACTCCGGTGAGCAATCCCGCTGTTAATATGCCTGAAACCGTTACAACAGGGATAAGAGCGTTTCTTTTTACATGCTTATTAATAACAGTCTTTTCTGGTAGCCCCTTCGCTCTAGCTGTTAGGACATATCCTTTAGAGAGCTCTTCAAGCATACTTGAACGCATCACCCTAACTATTAATGCTACTGAGACTATTGTTAGGTTTATTACCGGAAGAATCAGATGCTTCAATGCGTCAATCGTTATCCAGAGCTGCCCGTTTAGTATGCCGTCTATAGTATTTATTCTTGTATATCGGATGAAGTTGGGAGAGGTGACTACCGCGTATGCTTCGTTTGAGAGTCTCCCCGTCGAAACCCATCCTAGCCCTCCATAGAAGACCGCTATGAGAATTAGAGCCGACCAGAAAGTTGGAAGCGACCAGCCTATTATCGAGAAGACTCTTATGATATGATCTGGAGCTTTATCCCTATTTACAGCTGATTTAACTCCCAGATATATTCCTAGAAGAACTATTGAGGGTATAGAGAAGATTACAAGTTCAAAGGTAGCAGGGATTCCTTGAAGCAACGCAGCAGATACTGGAATGTTCCCAGCGCTTCTCGCTACTCCTAAGTCTCCTGAGAGCGCTCTTACCAGCCAATAATAATACTGGATATGTATAGGATCAGCCAGATGATATTTTTCTATTATTCGCTGCACATCACCAGGGTTTTTCGGAGGCCCCATCAAATATGCAGCGGCTCTCTCCTCTGGCGTGAATAGTTGAAGAACCGCAAATATGAGCATTGTAACCCCTAGCAATGTAGGAATAAAAAGCAATACTCTGCGAACTATGTAGGCTCTCATTCCCATGAAGGCTTCCCTCAATGATTATTCCAGTCTAGATGAAAAAATCCAACTTATAATCTTATCGCAAAAAATTTAAACCAATCAAATGTATGCCGATAAAAAAGGGGAAGGTTTTTTGTTATTTCTTTGCGACAGCTATGATGGCGATTATTAATGCTATTATTGCTAAGCCGAGGCTGCCGTAGACCATTGATGTCGACGGCATTGCATTTATAGCTGCCTGCAGATTTTCTATGTTGCTGCTTAATGTATCTATTTTGCTTGACAATGTGTTTATGTCTTCCTGCATCGGGCTTAGTGCCTGACTTAGAATATCTTCTAAGCTTTCCGTTTCAACTTTTATTTGAGCCGTAACTTCTGAAGGTATGTACACGTTAAAGGTTTTCATCCATTCTTCAAAGGGCACAGCACTTAGCAGAACTGTTCCTGTCAGTTCCTCCCTAATCGGGGCAGGCGCTTTATATCCTGTAAAGTTAAGTCTATAGTAGGTGGTGCCTAAAGGCGGAGTAACTGATACGTCAACACGTCCATTCTTATCTGTTATGACTGCTCCAATGTTGTTCCAAGTTTCGCCGTCGGAGCTTTCCTGAACAAACACTATGTAGCCATAGGCGGGTCCTCTTGTTGCAGGATCAATAAATTCTGAACTCAAACGAATGCTTACTCCGTATGGAAGGGTAGCTGGCACCGTTGGCACCGTTGGCTTTTGAGGAGTATAGTATTCCTTCCATATGTGATAGAAGAAGTTGCCTGGATAGATCGGGTTGTAGTACCATCCTGCAACCCAAGTTCTTTCCCAATGTCTAATAGTGACCTGGAATAGAGGTAAGCTAACAGCATCCTCGAAATATTTGTTTCCTAGCTTCCAGTAGATCTCTATTCTTTTGTTATCATCCGTTTCAGTGACTCCCGCCTCAATTAACTTATCTACTTCAGGATTGCTGTAGCTTTGGAAGTAGCTGAATGTTCCTGCGCTATGCATGTATGGGTAATACCAGTTATGTGGATCTGGATAATCCGCGAGCCAGCCTATTATGAAGAGGGTAAGTCTCTTGGAGACTAGCTCCTTGAGGTAGGTAGGCCAGTCAACCTCGATTACATTTATGTGGAATTTTGGATTCAGACTTTCAATGTGCTCTTTCAGCATTCTAGCAGCTATCTCTCGTTCCTCGTTTCCAGTGTTATATAAAATGCTGAATGTGAAGCCTTTCTCCCAGAGTTCACCGTTATAAGCTGCCTTGAAGTATTCCTCAGCCTTTTCTGGATCATAATAGTACTTCGGAACTGGCGGTAAAGGCCCAGATCCGTTAGGTAGCAGAGGCTGATCGTAAGGCGGAGGAAGCAACGTATCCGGCGATTCTGGATCCAAGTCTGGTTCTCCAACATCCCAGACGTATTCATCATAGGCCAAGCCTTCGACATGTGGCGTTGAGGGCTGCTTTGCTTCTCCGAAGAGAACCTCTCTTATATACGTCTCCCAATCAAATGAATATGCGAAGGCCTTTCTGACATTCACATCATCAAAGAACCAATATGGTATGCCTTTCTCATGCAACTCGTCGTAAGGCGGTTCACCGATATATGGATTGCCAGTTGTCTCTATCTTGAAGTTGAAGAATATATTTGTTTCAACTAATGATGGAAGCCCTGGATAGCATCTGATTCCCGGCACATATTCTTCTTCTTCCCATGCGGGATTCTCTTCCCAGTTTGTCACTAGTTCTGGGAGATGAGCTCTTGGGACATAGCAGAAATCAGCATCTCCTGCAAGGAACATTGTTTTTCTTGTTCCCCACTCATCAATTCCATAGAAGGTCACAGTCTCCAAGTATCCATTGCAGCCCGGCGCAGGCCAGCCTTTCCAATAATCAGGGAATCTTTCTAGCTTCCAAACATGCTCTATCTCATCCAACAATACTAGCTTGTATGGACCTGATCCACATTCGATTTTTCCACCCGTGCCTGGAGGCCAATCGTCAAGTGGAGAAACTTCTGGATCATAGTATTTCGTCATAGTCTCATTTGTGTATGGATTTTCTTCCGGATGGGCTTCTCCAGGCCAGCATCCATGCTCATATGCCCACTCATTTGGCATAATACTGGCCCAAGACTGAGCTATTACCTGCATGAAGATCATGGGCGGATAGTTTGGAGACTTTAGGTTAAACCAGACATGCGTCGCATTACTTTCAACTGCATGGTCAATCTTCTGTGGCCATTCAGGATCGCTCCAGTTCGCAGCGTGAACTCCAAGAAGAGGCTCATATATCATCCATGTGGGTCCGCCAGACCTATCTAAAACCATCCAACGCTCAAACGAGTATTCTACATCTGAAGGCTTAACGGTGCCATATTTTGGATCATGCCACTTTACCCCCTCTCTTATCTTGAAATAATATGTACAGTTGGTATACTCAGGAGCGTCCGGATGAGGCGGAGCTGCAATAACCCATTCAGTTGCAAGGCAAGGTTCGAACTGATCCGTTAATCCTTGCTCCTCTGGAGGAAGAGATCTATCAACTGCAAATCTAATCAATGTATCGTAGACGTTCATTATGATCTCTGCGCTAGCTGTATCGTAACACCAAGCGGGATCCACAGTTTCGGGCCCCCATATGTTAGCAATGACGAGATCCTTAGGTCTCGGAATTTCCTGTGCAGCTATGCTCTGAATCGACGTCTGAAATGGAAACATTAAGAAAATCAAAGAGACTGCTAATAAAGCAGAAGGTTTTTTCATATTATTTTCTCCTTAAATTTTCGGTTTTGTTTATTAATATTGAGATATTTAATTCTTATGATAAAGAGGACATTTTAGAATTTTCCATTAAATAAAATTTCATAGCCTCTGCCACCACCTTCTTCTCATATAGACTATAAAAATCATTAATGAGCAATACTAAAATGCTGAATAGTATCCAGTTTGCAGAGAAGACTCTCTCAAAGCGACGAACCGAAACAAAAAGATCATATTTCTCCGCTTCAATGCGAAAAGGATACGAACTAATATCGAAGCGCGATCCACCTCCGGGAATTATCGAAACAGGATTAGCGATGTCATCTGAGATTGCTAAAAGTTCACCCTCGGAATCATAATATGCGCATATCACCTTGACAGACCTCGCTATCATGGGCCCCATATTATAAATCTCTCCATTCACTCGATGGAATTCTTCCATGTCTATCCAAGACTTTACATTTCTAATCTCGACGAAATCATAAGGCTCTTTGTCCGTCTCTAAACCCGCAGCTACTAGATCTTATCTCCATGGAGCTGCAGAGGAATGCAGAGCCAAATAAATCTCAAAAGGCGACTCTCACCAGACTTTATGATATTAAGCGCTGTTCTGGTAGAGGACACCGCTATTGTCTCTCCATCTTTATCGTAGAACGTGGCAGCGACATTGGTGAAGATTACATTCTTTGTTCCATTGTTCTGCACGATGCCCTTCACAACATAGAATGAAAACGTTTTCTATACTCTCAAGAAAACTGATATGTGCTTTAATCTTCAGGTAAGTTTCTCCCTTGCTAAATCACATCGCGTCTCACAATTAATAATAGCTATAATAGCTGATAAAGATAGAAGAATGACCAAAATAGATTTTATTCTTGTCTTCTTTTTCATATCTGTTCTAGAACCTCTTTAGTAAATAATTAAATGATTTGCAAAAAATCAGGAATCATTTGCCTTATGTTGACTAGACAACAGAAAATCATTTCTTTACATAGAAGACATCAGATTTCTAAGTCTTCGCAAGGATAACAATTTATCTCTCTTCCCAATCTTCGCATTCTCAACGGCCTCTTTTAGTATCCTAATTGACTCATCCATTGCCTTTCGATCGACTGGGAATGGAACCCCATCTTTCCCTCCATAGGCGAATGAGTACTTAACCGGATCCCTCCAGCTCGGCTCTTCCCCATATATAATCTCTGAGATGAGCGCTAAGCCCCTCACAGTTGAAGGACCTATCCCTCTAATGCTAAGCAGCTCCTCATAATTTCTAGGCTGAAAATCATAGGCTCTTTCAACAGCTTTCCAGTTAATATTGAGCGGCATCGAGAGGAACCTTCGAGAAAGAGGCATCCTCATCTCTTCATTGTGCGGAATCCATTCATCAAGCATTCTCTGTCTTGTTCGTCGAAGCAGACCTAGGTTTCTAGCAAGTTTTTTAGGGTTCTCCTTAACTATATCCACCGAAGCTTTACGGCAGCCCTCACTTTCATTCGCCGTCATATTCAATACACACGAATTTTTACGCTCACTTATTATTGCCGTGTGAGGCTCAACGACGAAATCCTTGAGATTCTCTGAAAACCAATGATATCTCCTAGCAGTTCTATCATCAGTGTTCATACCTTGCTGGATAACAGCCCATTTTCCATTCTCCGTAAGAAAGAAGGCATGATGATACAATTGATAGCCGTCTTGAATAGCAGAATTGTCGATCTTCGCGCTCATCCGACTTGCATATCTCAGCTTATCAATCTTGCTTGTGGAGAGCCCTAATATCTCTCCCGTCACGCTAATCTCTGATGGAGCATTCCTCGAAGCCCTGCCTTTACCTCCACAAACAGCTACGCCAAACTCGGAGGGCTCGATAGCAGCCTTGAGAACCCCTGTGAGGACGGTGGTCACTCCAGATGAGTGCCAATCATATCCTAACACGCAGCCTAAAGCCTGAAACCAGTAGGGATCAGCCAGCCTTCTCAGAAAAACTTCATGACCATACTCTTCTAGAATAACGGCTACTATGCAATTGGCTAGCTTTATCATTCTCTTTACAAGCCATGCTGGCGCCCTTCCGCCATGAAGGGGAAGCTCGGCGAATCCGGATCTTCTCAAATCCCTCACTACATCCGAGGGTTCTCCCAAATAAAAAATGAAGTGGTAGCCTTTAAACTTGACTTTTAACCTCTTCTTTTGAGCAGATAACCTTCCCGGTCAATCTCTCCACGTCTAATCCTAGTCGTCGAGATGGGCACGTGATTCTCGGCTGGAACCATATCTATAACAATCACTTCAAGCGGTGGAAGACCTCTCTTCATCCTGAGAAGGTTAATTTTACGTGCGCCGACCTCAGTCTCACTGCTCACCACAATGGCCTCGATCTCTCTACTAGTAACTGCAGGCCCATAGGGATCCTCAAGAGGTGTTATCTTAGCTCTAGACAATAGACCTTTCTTTACTAAGAAAGATTTAAGTTCATTCAATCTGCTCTCATAAGGAGAGATCTCATGGTTCTTTTGTAGCTTTCTGGCAAACTCGTCAGTTGACAGACCTATCCAGACTAGATCTCCAACCTCAAACGCTTTTTCAAGAAGCACACGATGCCCTTTATGGAGCTCATCGAATGTTCCACCGACACCAACAACTCTAAATTTTCTCTTCAACGGCAGATTCTCTCATCTCAAAGTTAACTGCGAAGATTTCTTCCGCCTTATTATTTATGGGTTGCTTCTAAAGAGTATAGACAAGTATAAACAATCAATAGAAAATTATTATAGATACCTGAAAAGCATAAGGGCCTATGGATCCTACTGGTCGGCACGTGAAGATGAGAGGTGCTAATGAGACGGCTGTGCAGTTAAATCATGAGAAATCTCAAATTCAATTGTCTGCTGCTAAGAGACTTACGCTTATCTCAGTGAATGCAGCACTATACGCTGTAGCGATCGCTATCACATCACCTATTCCCACTCCTTGGGGGGTTGGTCATTTCCGCCCCGGAGTCGTTATTCCAGCTTTCTTCACAGTAGTTTTCGGTCCTATTGTAGGCGGAGTAGGCGCGGCTATCGGATGCTTCATAGGAGACTTTGCACTTTCATTCTTCGGTTTGACAACTCCGCTTTTGAGTCTCATAGCTGGAGTTCCAGGAAACTTTGCAGGGTTCTATGTCCTAGGCTGGCTTATATCAAAGCGAAGATCGCTTGCTTCTTTCATCGTAAGCAGCTTCATAGCCTTGATCGTCGGCAACTTAGTGGCTGCTCTAGGCGTTCTAGCATATTTCTGGTTCGTTGTTCCAAGCTGGGCTTCATGGCCGGTAAACATGAAGATTGCCGTCGTCTCAGGCCTGACACTTTTCTGGGTTGTAACAATGGTGATCTTTGTAATTCCTCTAGTTCCAATAATAGTTAGCTATGTTGAACCGTCCCTAAAGAGAATGGGATTAGAAGGATCTTCAAGTCTGAAGTGGAGCAATTCATCTGGCTTAATAAAGTCCTCAATCGGCACTTCTCTTATCCTTGCAGCAATCTACTGTCTTGTATCTCTAACTCCAGGAGGCAAGATGATCTTTGCAGGAGTCCTACCTCCAGAAATCCTATTGATAGGTTCTATAGTAGTTTTTGCATCAGGATTCATATTCATGTATCTCATGAAAAAAGTTGAAAGATTCTCATCATCAAAATAATTTTTAATTTTCGACCTAAGCTAGATCTGGAGAAGATCATCTTGATAATAGGATTGGATATAGGCGCAGCTATGACAAAGGGAGTTCTGATGAAAGGGAAGTCAATAATAAAGTCTCATTCTATCTTAACGGAGGATCCACATGCTTCGGCTCTGAAAGTTCTCAAAGCCTTACTTGAATACGCTCAGGAAGGCCAGATTAGAAACGTGGCTATATCGGGAGGTGGATCGCGAAGAATCGGAGAGAGACTCTTAGGCATACCAGTTATCAAGGTTGATGAGATCCAAGCGATAGGTATGGGGGGACTCACCCTAGCGGGAAAATCTGAGGGACTTATAGTCAACACAGGAACCGGAACAGCGATTGTTGCAGCCTACATGTGCGGGAAAGAAATTATCCATGTAGGCGGAACAGGTGTTGGAGGAGGAACTCTGCTCGGCCTCGCAGAGAGGATGATCGGGATACATAACTTTGAGGAACTTGAAAGATTAGCTATGAGTGGCGATACGTGCAAAGTCGATCTGACAGTAGGGGATATTGTAGGCGGACCTATAGGTATAGTTCCAGCTGAGGCGACGGCTTCAAACTTCGGAAAGATAAATATGAAGACGTCAAGGGAAGACGTGGCTGCCGGCCTTTTCAATATGGTTTGTCAAGTTATAGGCGTCATCGGAGCTATGGCTGCAAAGGCCTATAAATTGGAGAACCACGTGATAGTTACAGGCGGTTTACTGAAAAGCAATTTAGCATCAAAAATAATTAGAGACACTATGAATCTTTTCGGAGTGAATCCTCAAACTCCTAAAAATAGTGAATATTGCACGGCTATAGGAGCTGTAAGACTTCTCTTGAGCCGGGAGACCTAAACAGTCTTTTGCATTTTTAAATCGAACAATTCTTAGATCACCAATTCAGTGCTCCAATATCTCAATAATCTTTTTTCTAGATTTTAATCCAGACAGGATTCTTATCTGGGATGAAGAGACTTTAAAGTGTTTAGCAATCTTCTTAATAAGCTCTAAATTTGCTTTACCCCTTTCAGGCTTAGAGGTTAAGCCCACTATTATTTTATTAGCCTTAACTAAAAGGAAGTTTTTACGAAAGACCACTTCAACTTCATATCTCATATTCGGCCCTACCGATATTTCAAGATAACATCATATATTGTATTCTTTTGCACCTTTCATTTTTACGGAGCGGCAGAGGGTTATAGCAACAAATTGATGGTTTTATAGGAGGATTGCAAATTCACGTCTTTGCCTTCTCAATTATGAGACTTAGAGAAGCTTCATCTTTCTTTATCCTTGAAAATCCGGCCAATCTGAGCCTTCTTATTATTCCTTTAAGGTATCTTTTTCCCTGTCTTATCCCTGGTCTACCAACATAATGCAGAACTCTTCCATTCACTTTAAGAACTCTAAATAGCTGCGTATAAAATTCTAGTGAATAGAGCTCTGGCGCGATCGATATTCTGGGTGGGTCGTGAATTATAAAGTTGAAATGTTCGTCTTTAAATTTCCGTATTTCATAGTAGACATCGCCGATTATACGCTCAATCTTTTCATTCTCGAAGAGCTCCCTAGAATATGGATTCTGCCTAGCGATCGCTATCACATTCTCGTCCTTCTCTATCGTTATGACTTTTTTAACCCTTCTATTTCTAGCTGCTAAAATGGCGGTATAACCTAGTCCAGTACAGGAGTCTAAAATTATTCCATAAATGTTTCCAAGAGATTTTATCTTCAGCATAGCGTCTGTTTTTGGATCTACAGAATCAGCTCTATTCATACGTATACCGGAAATCTCCAGGTATGGCCAGGACTCCGTCTTTACTAGTCTATAGAACTTTCTGGTTTTCTCGCTGTAAAATTTTATCTCAGCCAATTAGCTTTACTCCTGCCGTCAATTTAAGGTTAGGATAATCTTCGAGAAAAGGATTTAGATCAAATTTATTAAGTGGCGGCAGAGCGACTTCTCTCAATTTTTCCGTCACATTTATTAATTGAACACACGATTTTTAGAGAATCTCCATTCTCTGCTATCCGGAGGAAAATTTTGGTTGAATAGGAATGTGAAGATAGTCTTCGTCGCTGGGCTGCTTTCAGCTTTTATTCTTGGAATATTTGATCTTTTATTTCCGTTTTATCTGAGATATAGGGGAATCTCGCTTGTAGAGATGGGTTTAATCTTCACCATCTCGACGATAGCAATAGCATTTCTGAGGATAATGCTTGGGGAATATGCTGATGTTTATGGAAGAAGGAACGTTTATCTCTCTTCCTGTATCTTGGGAACGGCGGCTAAGATGCTGTTTCCCTTTTCCATCGGAAAATTTCAGATATTGCTTAACAAATTCTTGAATGACCTCCAAGATAACTTAAGGCTTTCAGTACACAATATCATGCTATTTGAGAATGATAAGGAAAACTATGCTAAGTTTTTCTCATGGTTTACCGCAGCTAACTTTATTTTTCAAGCTGCGGGAACCGCTTGCTTCGCCGCCCTATTCGCATATTTGGGCTATTTAAATCTCTTCTTTCTTCTTTCAGGAATAGAAGCTGCAAAACTTTTGTTGATGCTTTTATATCGTGACAAGGACGGCAGAAAAGAGAAAAGGCGGCCTTCTCTGAGAGAGGCGTATAGCTTCAAGATTAACAGAAGATTGAAGATTCTAGCTTTATCGTCAGCTATAGGAGCCTTCGGCTTCGGAATCGCCCACGGCTTTCTTCTCCCTCTATATTTTTCGGAGAAGTATGGACTTGACGCTGCTCAGATCTCCGCCATCACAGCCATTCATAGGCTTTGTTTTTTAACTACGCCGCTAGCCGGGAACATCATAAAAAGACTGGGATTAAGAAGGACCTATATAATCTCTACATTTGCGTATGCCTTCTCTTTTCTAACTGTGGGGCTGGTCACCTTCCCGATACTTATTTTTCTTCCAATCTTCCTCATCCATGACCTTATAGGCGGAGGGATAAGAATGACTGCCTTAAGCGTGATTGTGCAGAACTCAACTATGGAGGAAACGCGTGGAAGAGAAATAAACACCTTCAATTCAGTTCAGATTCCTCTAACCATTCTTGCCCCGAGCATAGCTGGGGCTCTAGCCTCAATAAGCTGGGACTTGATCTTCGTAGCTGGCGGACTACTTTATATAATCTCATTAATGATATTTTGCTTCTTCTTTAAAGATGAAACTCCAGAAAATCTTCAGAAAAAGAAGGAGATGTAGGACTGAAGAATTAAGTTTTCATGATTCTGAAGGCTTAAAGTAGTAAGCAGGCCAGTTAGGCCAATCCTCACTTACGACGGGTTCAAAGAAAACTTTTAGTTCCATACCGATCTTAATCTCGTCATGCTTTACGTCTTTTATCATTCCTGGTAATCGAAGACCATCCTCTAATTCAATGATTCCGTAGGCGTAAGGTGCAAGTTGCTGGAATCGTTTAGGAGCAACATGAATAATCGTATATGTTATGAGCTTTCCGTAGGGTTTAAGCCGAATCCACTTGAGATCTTTCGAGTAGCAGTTTGAGCATATCGGTCTAGGAGGTAGAAACTTCGCCCCGCACCCTTTACATTGAGCCGCCATTATCTTCTTCTCTGATAGAAACTTGTAGAATTGTTCAATTGTGAATGGTGAAAGCTCGGTTTTTTCATCCTCCTCCATAATATCAGCCTCCTTTTAGAATGTGAACGAAGCATGATGCTCCGCTTCCACCGACGTTGTGAGTTAACCCGATCTCGCATCCCTCAACTTGTCTTTTCTCTGCTTGTCCTGTGAGCTGAAGGAAGATCTCATAGATCTGTGCTACTCCCGTTGCTCCTACAGGATGCCCTTTCGATTTTAGTCCTCCGCTAGTATTGACCGGCATCTCCCCATCGATGTTGGGAACACCTTCTTCAATGAATTTTCCTCCCTCACCTCTCTTGCAGAAGCCTAGATCTTCATACGCTATTATTTCCGCTATTGTGAAGCAATCGTGAACCTCTGCGACGTCTATGTTTTTAGGTTCAACTCCAGCCATATCGTATGCTTCTTTCGCAGCTTTTCTCGCGGCTCTTAAACTAGTTAGGTCCTCTCTCTCGAAGAGGCCTAATGTATCGCTTCCATGCCCCGAGCCGATTATGTAGACTGGAGAGTCTGTATATTTTTTCGCTATTTCAGGTCTTGTTAGAATCGCGCAGCTAGCGCCATCAGAGATTAATGAGCAATCGTATAACTTGAGAGGAAAGGCGATCATTCTTGAACTCAAAACTTTATCCAATGTAACTTCTTTTTGCAGATGTGCTTTTGGGTTCAAAGCGCCGTTATGATGGTTTTTAACGGCAACCAGCCCCATCTGCTCCTCCG
>CAZEGS010000022.1:2493-24538 GCA_964512445.1 uncultured Candidatus Bathyarchaeia archaeon | reverse complement strand
CTTGTCATCGCCGATCTTACGCTCCTCAACAAGCTCAGCATAGCCTAGATCTTCAGGCTTGAGGTCTTCTAGATTGGTTACGATTCTGCCTCCGGTGGCTCTGGAGAGCTTCTCCATATCAGATTCTTTAGCTCTTCGAACTGCTAGGATACCTTCCTTCGCTAGGAAGTGCTGAGCCATATCATCAATGCCCTTCTGACAGATAACGACATTCGCACCTGCCTTCTTTATCTTCTCCACCATCTCTTTGAGCATATTCGTCTCTTGATCCAAGAATGCTTTCATCTGTGATGGATCGCGGATCCTTATCTCCGCGCTGAACTCCGTCTTTTCAACTTCTAGTGGGCAGTTTAGTAGGGCGATCTTGGCGTTCTCAACCCGCTTAGGCATGCCAGAATGAACAACCTCCTTGTCAAGTATGACTCCTCTAACGAGCTCTGTGTCATGGAGGCTCTTGCCCTCTTTCTTGATTATCTGCACATTGTCGACATCGGCAACCCAGCGGTCTCCACGCTTCTCCGCTATCTGCTTCACAGCCTCAATCGCTATTTCAGCTAGATGCTCCCTCGCAGTTCCGACCGCCTTGCTGCCCATAGATGTGATTGCAACCTTTTTGAGCGTCTCTTTGTCATCGAGATCAACAGTGATGCCGATCTTGTCTAGAACCTCCATCGCCTTTTTAGCGGCTTTTCTATATCCACTCACAATTATCGTTGGGTGAATATTCTGATCTAGCAGCTCCTCTGCTTTCTTGAGAAGCTCGCCTGCTAAGACGACCGAGGTTGTTGTTCCGTCTCCAACCATATCGTCCTGGGTCTTGGCAACCTCAACCATCATCTTCGCAGCTGGATGCTCAACTTCTATTTCATCCAGAATTGCGGCTCCATCGTTTGTTATCGTAATATCTCCGAGGCTGTCAACAAGCATCTTATCCATACCGCGGGGCCCTAACGTTGATCTTACCGCTTCAGCAATGACTCTAGCCGCCATGATATTGTTTCTTTGAGCTTCTCTTCCTCTACTTCTGGAGGTTCCTTCCTTAAGAATGAGTACAGGTTGACCTGATTGTGTTTGTGCTAGATACGCCATATCCCATCTACCTCTTTTCCGAATTCATTGACTCCTTTTCTTTTCATAAATAAACCAAAAATATATAAGTTTTACTAGAAAAATAAATTGTGAACAAGTAGACCAAATTTAACCGAGATGATCTCTAATGGCTCTGTTTGAAGGAACCTTAGCTGAATACAGAATCTTCGACATAAGAGTGTTGCCTAAGGTAGATTATGAAAGCGATCTCGAATGGATATGCAGAAGCTTCGGTTTCCTTGAGCCAAGAGATAAACAGAAAACAGCCTACAGAATCTTTAAGGAAATAGTTGAGGCTGCAAGAGAAAACAAAGGCCTAACGAGCGACGAGCTAGCTCAGAGACTAAATCTCACGCGAGGAACAATAGTTCACCACCTAAATAAGATGATAAAGAGCGGACTTGTTATTCATCAAGAAGGACTTTACAAGCTCAGAGGAAGAAGCTTAAGAAATACTGTGGAGGAAATACAGAGAGACATAGCTCGTGTATTCGAAAACATTCATAAGGTCGCTGAGACGATCGATCAGACATTGGGTCTCTTCTTTAGGGAAGAAGAAATAACATCTAGAAGGTGAAATACTTCGCTTCCAGAAAAACGATTAACCGTCAACGAGTTCAGGAAGCGTTGAGAAGTCTACCCTAACTTAATTGTTATGAACTAAGTAGAATTCGATCTTTTCCGATTTTTCCCTTGTTTATAGAACAGAATGTCAGCATCAACTTTATAAAACAAATTGTTTAGGTTTCCTCCTTTAGTTTCTCAGCCTTCCGAATCTTCTCTACAATTTCAGATAATTTTTCCACGGTCTTTTCTAGTTTTAGAATTAAATCGTTAAGGTTCTTTTCATGATCAACAATTGCAGATATGAGAATGTCTAAGTATCTAAAACGGTTTTTTACCTCGTCCTCTCTTGAAACCAACCAAAATACCTCTATATGCTAATCAGCTAAGCACTCAAAACATGTATACGTCTTTCCATTTTATTACAGTTATGCCAATACTAATAACTTTGAAAAGACAAAAGAGCAGTAAAAATAATTCATAAAACGAAATCTTTAAAGCCCCGCTGCCCGCCAAACCTTATTAACCGCTTCACTTACTTTAAGAACTGCATCGCGAATCGGCAGATTCCTCAAGCTTTTATCGAACGGTTCAGGTGTAACAGGCCCATCATATCCTATCTCTTTCAATGCATTCAGAAAACCTAGGATGTCAATCACTCCTGTTTCTCCTGGTAGACGTCTAACATTGTCAATCTGCTCATCTACGGGTATACCTGGAGGCGCATCATTGATATGAACATAGATGACGCTTGAACCTTTCAGCCTTAAGATTTGATCAACACTTCCATGAGACGTATACCAGTGCCACGAGTCCAGCAATATTCCTATGTTACTTTTTCCTACAGCCTTACATAGATCAAGAATTCCATCCATGTCATGAATAAACTCGTATTTATGATGAAGACGTAACGTTTTCGGCGCTACGAATTCGAGTCCCAAAACACAATCATGTTCTTCTAAGATCTCAGCGACGGCCTTAATCCTATTCACATGAAGATTAAAGTTCTCCTCAAAAGGCAGCTCATCTGAAAATGGAACTATCCAGCTATAAGCTCTGAAACATCCAAGCTCCTGTGCTTTCTCAGCGAAGCTTGGTAGATTTTTCAATTCCTTCTGAAAACTCTCCTCGTCTCCGCTAAATCTTAAGGGTAGCGCCCATCCTCCCCACTTTAAACCTTTCTCTCTCATAAGGCTGTTAATCTCCGTCGCTGTTTTATCTTTTAGAAGACTCATAATCTCTTGGACATTGAGATCTATTCCCTCGAAACCTCCGAGACATGCCAGTTCTACAGACTCAAAAAAGGAGGTCTTAAAGCCCAGTGCGCCAAGATTCAGATTCTTAAACATCGCCATCTCAAACTAAGATTCGGTAATCATGCATATAATAATGACGCGCCAAAAAGAATGTCCACTGAGATGGCAAAAGATGAGCGACAAGTCGAAGAAGCATTATGAGTCATACCTCAAAGGCATAAATCTAACTAAACCAAAAGAGATTTTTGAGTCACCAATGATATATCTTGACAGAAGATAAGGTGCGCTTAGCTTGGTCTGCGAGGTAAAGATCATCGAGGAACCTGATCTCAGAGACCCTGTGCTTGTCGAGGGGCTTCCAGGAATTGGTCTTATAGCAAATATGGCAGTTGCATTCTTAATTAAAAAACTGGAAGCTAAAAAATTTGGGGAGGTTATATCAACTGCATTTCCAGACATCTCCGTGGTGGAGAAAGAAGGAATTGTTAAGCCGCCTTTTTGTCACCTCTACTATTATCTGGGAAATAGACCTAGAGAGCGAGATCTAATCCTCCTCTTTGGTAATACCCAAGCTCTCACACGTCGAGGTCAGTATGAGCTCTGCAGTTCGATCCTCGACGTTTCGGAGAAACTCGGATGCAAATACGTCATAACTTTAGGTGGATATAGACCGGGGAAGAGAGTGGAGAAACCAAATCTTTACTATGCAGCATCCGATTTAAACACTGCAAAGACGGCGAAATCTCTGGGCGCGGAGGTTCTTAACGGACAAATCTATGGCGTAGCTGGCCTCCTAATAGGCCTAGCAGCTCTTCGTGGAATGCAGGGATTCTGTTTGCTAGCTGAGACCTCAGGCGACCGATTGGATGTAGATGGCGCTCGAGAAGTACTAAGGGCGATTTCTGGGATACTGGGGCTAGATGTGGACTTGGAAGAGTTAAAGGATTCTGAGGATCTCGCTGATTTTCTCACCCCCTTCGACTTTGGAGTCTTAGCTAAAGAGAGAATGAAAAAACTATCTCGGCCAAGGCCTAACTGGTTCGTTTAGTCCTGATTAATGCATTTTTCTCAAGGAATCTCTACAATAAGAGTCTGATGAGGGCATAAGCTAATTAAGCGCAATATGGGTGAATAGTGTAGGTGAGTATCGATGAAGATTGTAATAATCGGTGCTGGAAGCCACGTCTTTGCTAAGAACCTCATCACCGATATTCTATCTTACCCAGAGTTAAGGGACTGCACAATCTCCTTGGTTGACATTGACAAAGAAGCTTTGGACATGACAACAGCCTTCGCGAAGAAGCTGGTGGATCAGCATCATCTCGAGACGAAGATAGAAGCCACAACCGATAGGAGAACAGTTTTAGAAGGAGCCGATTATGTCATAGTTTCCATCAGGGTTGGAGGTTTAGAGGCAACTAGGCTGGATGTTGAGATTCCTGCAAAATATGGTGTTAGACAGGGAATAGGTGACACCATAGGTCCTGGAGGGGTATTCTACGCCCTAAAGCATATACCCGTCCTTTTAGATATCTGCCATGATATTGAAGATCTCTCCCCGGATGCTTTGCTGATTAATTATACGAATCCAATGGCCATGCTTTGCTGGGCGATGAATGACTACACTAAAGTTAAGAATGTCGGCTTATGTCACAGCGTTCAAGGAACTGCCCGTGAACTCGCAAAGTATCTCGGTGCTCCTTTAGAGGAATTGTCCTATTGGGTCGCCGGTATAAATCATATGGCGTGGTTCTTAGAGCTAAAATGGAAAGGAAAAGACGCTTATCCGATTCTTAGGGAAAAGTTCAAGGATCCAGAGGTTTATTCCAGATCTGATGCACATTGGGCGGGAGCTGATATCGTCCGCGTCGAGATATTCAAAGCATTCGGGTACTTTAATACCGAGTCCAGTCAACATATGTCAGAATATGTTCCCTACTTCAGGAAGCGGCCTGAACTTTTTGAAAAATTCAAGCTTGTCGATGCGGTTGAAAGAATGGGGATTATGGAGCAGAGGCGAAAAGAACGAGACGAGATGATGAAGCGGCTGATACAGAGCGATGAAAAAATACCGCTTCGTAGAAGCGCAGAATACTGCTCAACAATAATACATTCGATTGAAACAGGTGAGCCTAGCCGCATAAACGGAAATGTGAAAAATAATGGTTTAATCACAAATCTACCTCAGGGCTGCTGCGTTGAAGTCCCATGCCTCGTAGACAAGAATGGAATTCATCCCTGCTACGTTGGCGATCTGCCGCCTCAATGCGCTGCACTGAACAGAATGAACATTAATGTTCAAGAGCTAGGTGTTTTAGCCGCTGTAGAAAAGGATAAAACTTTGGCTTTTCAAGCAATCCTTCTGGATCCGCTTACAAGCGCAGTCTTAACGATAGATGAGACCAGAAGAATGGTGGATGAAATGTTTAAGGCTGAAGCGAAATATCTGCAAGGCTTCAAGTAAGGAAAAATCCTTCATTTTTATCATCATTTATGCATCCAGAAAAACCTAAAGTTCATTACAGCAATGCAATTTTTATTTTTCAAAAAATTAAAGGGGAGATGATTTTATTTGTGAGTCATCGCCTTTTCCAGAATTACTCCCCTCGTGTTTCCCGCAAAAATTGTGAATAAACCCTTTGGACTCTCTCAGCTGCTGGACCTGACCCCTCAACCACTCCTTTCTCGGTGACCTTAACTCTATCCATGACCCAGATGAATCCCTCTTTTTCGTAGAGCTTAACCATCCTTGGAAAGACCCGCTCAAGTCTTTCCGCTAATCCCCTCAAGTCAAAAGCCTTCTGCGTCGACATGATACGGGCAACATTGTTTCCGCTGATCACTATTTTTGGATATGCATGTGATTCGGAGTCCTCAGCGTCAGAGAGAACCAAGTTAAGATTTTCAGGATTCACACCAATCAAAGTGCCAGTAAATGTCTTATTATCCGTAGTAACAATGGTAACGGTTGTATCTATAAGCGCGGCAACTTCACTGTTAAATCTTCTTTGAGCCATCGACATTCATATCAGCCAAGACTTATTTTGCATAAGAGCCTTATTATCTTTCCTCATCATTACCTGGAAAAACAGCATGTCTAATCTGCTGTTGAAGAGTCACAATCATATTTGATGGGACGTCCTTGTGTACGACGACGTTCGGCCAAATCCAGCTGTTATGGCCAACCTTAACGCCGGGCATAAGAAGCACGCCGATACCGGTCTTCACGTAGTCGCCCATAATGACGCCCATCTTTCGCCTTTCAGTATCAACAGTCTCACCTTTAACTCTCATTTTAACAGACTTTCCATCAAAACGCAAGTTAGCCGTGATCGTTCCAGCTCCTAAATTGCATCCTTCACCTATTATGCTATCGCCAACATAGGATAAATGTCCAATATGTACAGAGTCCATCAAAATACTATTCTTGACTTCAACTGCATTTCCAACTCTAACATTTCTCCCAATGCTGGTGTATGGCCTAATGTAGCAATTTGGACCAATATCGCTGCCTCGTCCAATATATACAGGACCCTCGATGTAAGCGCCGGAACGGATTCTCGCATTCTCATCTACAAAGACCGATCCATCGATATGAGCCCCAACTTCAGCTTCCCCTAAGATTTTTCGCTTAAGATTCTTTAAGACCCTCATGTTTGCGTCTAAGAAATCCCAGGGTCTTCCAACATCAAGCCATTCCTTGCTTGAGACTTTCGTGGCAAGAACCTTCTCTCCTCTATCTATGAGAATCCTGATAGAGTCTGTTATCTCCTGTTCTCCTCTAGGAGATTTCCCTGTCTGTTTTATAGCCTCGAATATTTCAGGAGAAAAAACATAAACGCCCGCGTTAATCTGGTTGCTTTCTACCGATTCAGGAGAAGGCTTCTCAATGATATTCACAACTCTCCTTTCAACCAGTTTAATTACAGCATATCGTTCGGGATGCTTAACCTCAACCGTTGTTAAAGTAGCCGCCGGCTTATTTCTTAAATGAAAATCCAAGGCGGACCTAACTATATTTGAGCTTATCAACAGATCACCATAAGTTGCTAAAAAGTCTCCATCTGCATAATCTTCAGCCAATGCAAACGCATCTGCCGTACCCCTAATCTCTTTTTGATAAGCATACTCTATCTTTAATCCGAACCTAGATCCATCTCCGAAATATTCTCTGATCTGATCCGTCATATAATTGACGACGAGCAGAATTTCGTTTATGCCTGCATCCCTCAAGGAGTTAAGATGATGCTCTAGAAGCGGTCTTCCACCTATCTGAATCATATGTTTCGGTCTGGTCTCTGTAAGAGGCCGTAACCTTCGCCCCTCACCTGCGGCTAAAACAACAGCCTTCAATGCTTCCCACAACAGTTATATCAATTAAAAAATGTTATAACATTTAGCGCATAGTTGTGTAGGAATGACAAAGAGATTTTAGAGAAAAAGAAGATCATTTCGAGATTTTAGATACGATCCTTGCGATTCTAGCTCCAAATTTTCTGCATAGATCCTCCTCTTTAGCGTCAGGCGCACCGACAACAGCCAACCCATAATGCTGACTATGAGGGTCCCCCTGTACAATCATGCCGTGAATCAGAAACGCCTCTAGAATTGAAAGAATCGTCGTTTCAGCTCCAGAGGCTGTTCCGCCGGATGATGTAAATGCTGCACCTACCTTCCCTTCAAGCTTACCGTGTATTTTAACGCTCTCATCGAGAAGCCTCTTAATCTTCGCGCTCATTAATCCATAATATGTTGGTGAACCAATGATTATTCCATCCGAATTTAGAAGATCGTCAAGAGAAACGTCGTCTACCCTCTTGAGGATACAGTCTACTCCTTCAACCTCTTTCACTCCCTCAGCTACAAGCTTAGCAGCCTTTTCTGTATTTCCTGTTCTCGAATCATAGACTATAAGCACAGTCGGCATTCTAATTTTTCACCCCTTCACCGAATCGGGTTACATACTAAGGGTAAAGACAAGGCATATCCTATATAGATTTCTGATAAAAGCAAATGAAAAATGCAGCCGCATCGTCACAACCGATTTATTAGATACACCTTAACA
Organism: uncultured Candidatus Bathyarchaeia archaeon; assembly: GCA_964512445.1. Taxonomy (GTDB): domain Archaea; phylum Thermoproteota; class Bathyarchaeia; order Bathyarchaeales; family DTEX01; genus B63. Next base: position 16,564 of record CAZEGS010000022.1, on the reverse strand, counting down.
TTAATTACTGAAACAGATGTTTCAGATTTTGAAACAATCTTTCCGCAGTGTCCCTTAACTATTTGAATTTACATTTATTCTAGCGGTGATTAAAGAAATGTTGATGAAACGTCATGTTGCAGCGCTTTTCCTACTGAGCATAATTCTTCTCTCAGCGGCTCCGATGCTTGTGTTTGCCGACGAAGATAATGAAGAGAATGAAGATGCAACAGAGCCTGAGCCTAAGAAGTACTTTTTTACAATGCGAGCGCAGAAACTCCTTATAAGCGCGAATAGAACTGCAAACCGCATCGAGATATACATAGAAAGGATTTATTCTAATGAAAGTCTCATAGGGAATCTTACAGAGGCAGGTCTACTTGACGATCTTGAAGGCAACGTTACACTCTTCGAGGATGCGAAGGAACTCCTAAAAGAGGCTTCCGAAGAGATAGAGTCAAACAACTATGAAGATGCAATCGACAAGATAATAGAAGCTATGAAGATCTTTAGGGAAGTGTTCGTGGCGCTCCACAAGATCATAGAAGATTACGTGGCTCCGGTAAGGAACCAAATGATTGCTCAAGGCTTAATAGTTGCGATGCAGCGAGCTCTTGAAAGGATCGAACGGATAAGGACGCTGGCTCCTGAAGACAACGAAAACATCACAGAGCTTCTGGAAGAGACGGAGCAACTCTTGGATATTGAGGCTGCTAAGAAGATGCTTGCTGAGGGCAACGTTACAGCGGTCGCGCATAATCTCGCTGAAGCAAACAAACTGATCGGTCAAGCATATCAGCTTCTCAAGAAAGAAGCTGCCAATAGAGTATGGGCGAGGGTAAATACGTACATCAAAGGCATGATGAAAGCATACCAGAGAATAATGATTAAAATCGCGATTGCTAAGAAGATTGGAATTAACGTCTCAGCCATCCTTGAGGATCTCGGATATCATAACGAGACAGAGTTTAAAGAAGCATTGCTAAATATGACTATGACCGTGCGCAGCAAAGCGAAAGAGCTCAGAAACGTCCTATTTGAGCTTCATAAGATCAGTCAAGCCTTTTGGAGAATGAATAGCGCTCTAGTGAAACATGTATATCAGCATCGATGGAGAAGTCAGGAAGCCGGAGGCGAGCAGAGCGCTGGTCAAAATCAATCTTATGGACAAAACCAGACGCGTAATAAATCTGGGAGCAGTGCTGGTTTCGGTAAAGGCGGCAACAGCAGTGGTTGGCATGGCAGACCTTAAGCCTCCCATCCCTCTTGTTTTATATTTTTCAGTCTAAATAGAACTTTTCTCTTCTGAAACAATGAATGTTTCCACGTAAAGATAATAAGGCTCCCTCTACAATCTTGTCTGCATGAATAACCCTAGGATAGTTATAATCGGAGCGGGCAGCCATTTCACTCTAGGTCTGCTTGGAGATTTTTTCAGGGTTAACGACCTTTGGGATAGCGAGATCATTTTGATGGACATCGATAAAGAGAGACTCAACATCATAAAGAAGATACTTGACAGAATAGTTAAGGATAGAAGAATCGATCTTCAAGCTACTGTGACAAGTAATCTTGATGAAGCATTGGAAAATGCCGATTTTGTCATCTTAACAATTAGAAGTGGAGGCTTAGAAGCTCTAAAAGAAATTATAGAGATTCCTTTGCGGCTTGGAACGGTCGAAGTGGTTGGAGATACTGTAGGCCCAAGCGGTATTCTAAAGGGACTAGTTGAGATACCGGCGGTTGTTGAGATAGCTCAAAAGATTAGAGATCTCTCTCCTAAGGCTCTCGTAATCAACTTCACAAATCCAATGACGCCGATATGTGAAGCTTTAAAGAAATCTGCTCAGTTAGAGACCGTTGGGCTTTGCCACGGCGTTCATCAAATGCGCATACTCGCATCAAAGATTCTTAAGATTTCTAATTCTGAGAAAATAGAGGTAGAGGCTGCAGGAATCAATCACTTTACATGGACTACAGATCTAAAATATAATGACAACAAAAGTATTTACTCTGATTTTCTGAAGACTCTCTTCCTAGAGGAAAATGAGGAGACCATAGCTGAACATCCATATCTCGTCGGAAGAGATCTTTACAGCGTCTTTGGCGTTCCCCCAACTCTCAGCGATAGACACACTTCAGAGTTCTTCCACTACCTTTATGACTGGATCAATGATCCAAAATACGGATCAATCCTGAAGAAGATCAGCGGCTACATAGATTATGAAAAGAAGACCCTAAGGAGGGAGGTTATCGTGAAAGAGAAAGAGAGAATGGAGAGGCTTCTCCGCATGGCAGAGGGGCAGGAAGAGATTAAAATCTTCCCTTCCAAAGAATACGCAATGGACATAATTTCAGCTATGAAAAATAGAAAGAAGATGAATCTTTTAGCTGCAAATGTACCTAATGATGGAAGTCTTCAAGGTGTACCATTAGGATGCTTTGTTGAGGTGCCAGTTCAAGTAAACGGGCATAGCCTTATACCGGTCAAAAAGTTTCAGCTACCCAAACCTATCACGAGCTTGCTGAATCTACATCTAGAAAAATTCCAACTTTTAGTAGATGGAATTCTTGAAAAAGAAAAGGATCTGGTTGCACAAGCAATGGCATTAGATCCATTAACACCCTCACCACGTAAGGCCAGACAGATTCTTAACCAATTCATTGAGAAACTTTCGTTACAAAATCTTTTTAACACTTAAAAAGACTATTTAAGGATGTTTGAAGATGGGTTTCCTTCCTGTTTTTCATAATGAAGATGTTGCAGATTAGAAGAATGTTCTTCATGGAGAAAGTGAAAGGTCTTGAAAGTAAAGATTCCCTATGCTTCATGGTACGGAGATTATGATGTTTCATTGGATTTTCCAGATGAGTGGAAAGTCATAGTAGCTAAACCGAGAGATGCCGAGCCTTTAGGGAAAGAAGAGATCATGTATGCCTTCAGGAATCCGATAGGAACTAAGAGAATATCAGATCTAGCCAAAAACAGAAAAGACGCTGTCCTAATAATTGACGATATTTCTAGACCGACACCTGCGAGCAGATTAATCCCGTATATAATTGAGGATCTTGAAGCCGGAGGCTTAGATGAGGATGATATCAAAATCGTGATGGCGACAGCTGCACATAGACCACAGACAAGGGAAGATTTGATTAAAAAACTGGGGGAGGAAACCGTTAGTAGATTTGAAATCTTCAGTCATAATCCATACGAGAATCTTGTCTATTTAGGACGAACTTCTAGGGCACTCCTATATACGTTAATAGAATCGTTGCTGAAAGTGATTTGAAGATAGGTGTAGGAGGCATATATCCTCACGGCGGAGCTGGATTTGGTGGAGGCGGCAAAATCATACTGCCAGGAGTAGCAGGAATGGACACGATCGAGGCTAATCACAAGAATATCCCCGGAGCAGGTCATGGCGTTATAGAGAAGAATGAAAATAGAGCCGACATAGAAGAGGCAGCCAGAAAGGCAGGCCTAGATGTGATAGTGAATACTGTGATAAACTCGAGACGAGAGATAGCCGGGGTCTTCGTAGGCGACATGATTAAAGCTCACCGTGAAGGCGTTAAGCTTGCCCGTGAAGTTTACAAGACAGAGATTCCTAAGAACATAGATGTTGTTATTACGAATGCTTATCCTTTGGATACTGAAATGTTTCAGATAGTCAAGGCATTATGGATGATGAGGGAAGTCCCAAAAAGGAATGGAGTAATTGTGCTTTTAGCCGCATGCTCTGAAGGAAGAGGCTACCATGCTCTTTATCAGATAGGAGGTAGACTCTGGATTCCTCCTGAAAAATCTTGGCTAAAAAGAGACTACACACGTGCAGAATCCTCAAAGAAGAGACTGCTGATAGTATCTCCCAATCTGAATAGAAAGGATATATCCCAAATATTTCCCGAGGAAGATACGGAACTATTCAGGAGCTGGGAGGAAGCATCTGAAGAGATTAAGCGTCAATGCGGAGAGAAGATTAACGTGACAATTTTTCCTTGTGCTCCTATTCAGGTTGAATAACACTTGCAGAATCAATCAGGCATTATCCAGTAACCTTTTAAGGCAATAAGGATAACAGAATAAATGAAGTAGAGAGTTCTTGGAGAATGAACATCCGTGGAGATAGACAAGGAACAATTTAAAATAATGTTTCCTAACTTGGCTAAAGAGATGATTAACGAGGAAGATCAGAAAGTTACAATCACAGCTGTAAGATCGGATATTGAGACTGGAGAAAAAGCCGCTTCAAAGATGTTTCGAGGATACAATCCGGACGTCATAGACTTTCTGAGAAGATGCGATAATGACGAGCAGGCAAACGAGATAATCGATTATCTTGAACGGAGAAAGGAGATCAGCGGAGAATACGCTTCCCATCTTAGAAGACAACTTAAAGAAAAGGGAATTAGAAGCTTTGGATCCAAAAAAGAGGATGGATATTATCTTAAGCAGGCTGGATTTTAGACGCTTCCTATCTAGGCATACATATTACTTCTCTAATTTCCACCGTGGAGAAATCTTGAGCCGACCTGATAACTATAGCGGTGTCCGCGCCTCTTGAAGATCCGGCGAGAGAGATTACGTCAACCCCTTCCTCCAAAACTTTCCTTCGGCAAGCTATGACTACATCTTCAACTGAAACCTTCATACCATGCCCAAATCGTCTGAAAGCAGTCTTCATTTCCTCCGGATAAACGTAGTCCGTTTCGTTACTGAAAATCACTGGAAATCCTTTTTTCTGAGCAGTGTTCATCACATCAACAGAGAACCTGTCTCGACTTATACCTACGATAATCAAAGTCTTATCCTTAAGAATCTCCATAGCCTTCCTTGCGGTATCCCCTCTTGTAGATGCTAAAACAATAGTATCTATTCGCTCATCCTCAGCGCGTTTCTTGACAAGATCTAGTACCTTAGATGTATTCTCTGGGCCTGGATTATCAAAATAAACGATACTTTTCTCTATCACAGTTTTTATCCCTCCAACCCCTATCACGCAGATAAAGATATTTAAATAAAAAATTCAAAAGAAGGCACGCTAATGGCTGGGATAAGCCATTAATAAGAGACATGCTTAAAAGATGGAAATTTACATACTTTTCAAAGCGTTCAGAAAGTTCAGCGGCCTTGGGATGATGCATGTTGGATACATGGTTTGATAGGAGGATCATATACATATTAGCAGCAACATTACTGATTTGTGCTAGTTTAAATATCAACGTTGTCAGCGGAATCAAATATAATTTAAATTCGCAAAACTATACTCTGCCGCCAATATCCGCTGCGGAAAATCAGACTTTAGAGATAAATGAGACTTTCGTAGTAGATGAATGGAGAAGAGAAATTATTGTTGATGCTTGGGGAGGAGTCTCAAGCAATGACTACTATGCAGTTTTTAACAACAAATCTGAAGAAATTTATCGAATGACTTTTTACTTGCCGTCTAATGCGAGTGGCATTTCTATTCAAGATGCTTATGGAAATTATCCTAAGACTTCGATAACTGAATCCGTTCAGGAAGATCACATCCAAATTGATCTAACATTGCGAGAACCATTGAAGCCTGGTGAAAGAAATGAGTTCTTAATTACATATAATCTTCCATCCGAGATATACCTCAGCAAGAATGGTTGGCAAGACTATACTTTAGAGTTAACTCTAACTAAACCCGCAAGTTGGATTATAAAGAAGTTTTCATTGGTCATCACTCTACCTGAGGGCGCCGAAGTAAGAAGCTTCTCGAAGCCTAACTATAAGATTGAGAAGCATGGATTAGCTGTTAGGATCATCACGACCGAGAATGATGTAGTCGAATTTCAGAATCCCTCAATAATCTTAAAGTATCAGTATTTCATTCTATGGGGCGTCTTTAGACCCCTGATTTGGGCGGGATTGTTCGTAGCGATCGGTGCAGCATTCTTCTTTTTAAGGAGATCTTTGCATCCAAAACCTGCCGTTGCTCCTATTCCTCCAAGCGCTGTCGGAGAATTCATTGAAGCTTACGAAGAGAAAAGAAGGCTCTCCGCAGAGATCGAATCTTTGCAGAGACAATTCAGAAGCGGCAGAATATCGAGAAGAAGATTGAGAATCAGAAGAAGATCATTAGAGCAGAAATTAGCCTCTATAAATAAAAGATTAGTCGATCTTAAAGAACAGCTTATAACGTCATCCAGACGATACGAAGAGATGCTGAATGAACTTGAAACAGCCGAAGCTGAGATTGAGACTATAAACGCGGATATTGAACGCGTAGAGGCGAGATTTAGACGTGGAGAAATCTCAGCCGCTGTCCGACAGAGACTGCTCGACGAGTATAGCCGTATAAAGAAAAGAGCTGAAAGCACGATATCAGAGATACTTGTAAGACTTGAAGAAGGTATATAAGCCTCAACAATTTTTGTTTTCTGATTTTTATTCAGAATAAAACAATAGAAGAATTCTTATAAGGGGAACAAAAAGCGTCCTTAAAAATATGAGACCTTCCAGATTATTGGTTCCTTTCATTTACGCATTAAGTGTTAAATCTTCAAAAACCCAAGTGTCGCTGATTAGATCTTGTAAACGGTCACATCAGGCTTATTATTCAAAGAAATCGAAGATTGAACAGAGAGTATTTTAAACACGCTTGGTGAAAGGGAACTCGAGTGAAAGGCAGCCTTGTTATTAATGCTACCTGGCAGAAGCTCTGCGAATATTTAGGGCTCTCAGAGTATGAAGCAAAGGTATATGTCTCTTTAATTGAAGCTGGACAGGCAAAAGCGAGAACTCTAAGTGTTCTGAGCGGGGTCCCTCGAACCAAAGTATATAGTGTCCTTAGAAAACTGATGGATATGGGTCTTGTTATTGAAATTCCAGGAGAACCTAAAAGATTCTCTCCCACCCCGCCTAGAGCTGCTTTAGGGCCTTACCTTCAATCATATAAGGATATGGTTCAAAGTTTAAGTTCGCTCATCTCAACATTGGAAGAAGCTTTTAGAAGAGTGAAGGAAAAGGAGAGTATGCGTCGAGGTTCACTTTGGTCAATAAGTGGAAGAGAGGAGACTCTAAGAAAGATTCACGAGATGCTATCTAAAGCTAAAAGGTCCGTTCACATAGTGACCAATGAAAATGGACTTATCCTTTTGTACAAGGCATTCAATAAATTATTTGACGAGCTTGCGGATCGCTCAGTAGACATTAAGATCACAACCACCAATATGAGTAATAATAGACATCTAATCCGTGAACTTCGATATCTATGCAAAATTGAAGAGACAGATTTTCATCTTCCCATAATTATATTATGCGTGGATGAGAATCAACTTTTAATATCTCATCTTCAGCCTGATAGCTACTTTCTAAAGTCCGGGAAGGATAAAACTATTTTTTCAAATGATCCCTTACTACGAAAGATCGTCTCGTCTCTAATAACTCAAATATGCCAATAGATCATAGCTCTTATCGATGCGATGTGTCTATTGAGATTCTACAGAGTCACTTAGCATCAACGGCTCATGGTTACACTATTCTTAGATAATCTCCAAAGGTAATCAGTCTTGGGTGAGAACATCGCAGTCTAAGAAGAAACTCAGAAACGAGAATCCATTAAGCTATATTGATCTGCTAGTGTTGACTCTTACTAACCACGAAAAAGAACTATTCTTAATCATCAAAAAACTTGAAAGAATCTCTGAGAGACTTGAAGAGCTAAGCATGCAAATCGCAAAGGATAAAAATCATTAACCAAGAATCTGCCCTATCTTTTCTTTTAGTCTTCCATAAAGCTTTTATTCTGCTATTTTTCATTTCATTGAAATCTAAAGGTGATGAATTTGGTTGAGGTAAAAGTTGACACTGACAAATGCACCGGTTGTGGAACATGCGTGGATGTCTGTCCAGCTGGAGTCTTCGAATTAGTAGATGGAAAATCATCCCCTGTCAATGTAGATGAATGTCTCGCATGCCACTCATGCGAATCTCAATGTCCAGAGAACGCTATTGAAGTTATAGAGTAATCTCGCAGCAAATCTATTAAAGATTCACAATTCCCAAAATCTAGAGTGCGTCTCTTTAACTTCCCTGATAACTTTTTCTGCTTTCTTTTGAGCTTCCACATTGAAGAACGGACGGTCATCTCTAATTTCAACGTCTATACCTGCCATTCGAGCAATAACTGCTGGAACGATCCTCCTCAAAAAGCTGGAGCGATAACCACCCTCTAATATGGCTACCATTCTGTCTCTGCTAAATAAATGCGCAAAGTCTAACATTGCTTGGAAGACTCTGAGGTAGATGTATGCTGAAAGAGAAAGCTCGCCTATAGAATCTCTGAAGTACCCATCAAATCCAGCAGAGATCAAAACGAATTCAGGCTTATACTGCCTCATCACCGGAATCACTATGGATTTCATCGCTTTCCAATAGGCTGAATCCGTTGTTCCGAATGGAAGTGGAATATTCACCGTATATCCTAAGCCATCGCCCTCGCCAACCTCATTGAGGAATCCCAGTCCTGGAAACTCTGAAGGATCCTCGTGAAGGCTAATATACAAGATTTTATCTGTATCGTAGAAGATTCTCTGCGTTCCATCACCACTATGAGAATCTATATCCAATATTAGAATGCGCCTTAACGAGAATTTCTCCACCAGATACTTAGCGGCTAAAGCGACATTATTGAATATACAGAAGCCGAAAGTATGAGTGCGACTGGCATGATGACCAGGCGGCCTTGAGATAACAAAGGCATTCTTAACTTTTCTATCCATCACCATCTCTACGGCCTTCAAGGCTCCTCCAGCCGCGAGACGGGCAACTACAAAACTTTCAGGTGACAAAACTGTACCAGTCTCTTCTTCAAAAAGTCCACCTCCTCTCTTACAGAACTCTCTTATCCTACTGATAAATTCTGGAGAATGCACGAGCTGTAAAGCCTCTAAACTTGCAGATTGAGGCTCAATGAGAATAAATCTTTCATCATCAAGCAAATGAGAACTTTTGATTCCATGCAAGATAGATCTTAGCCTTCTAGGCGACTCTGGGTGGCCTTCTCCAGTTCTGTGAAGCGAGAATCGTTGGGAATATACAATTCCTGTTTTCTCCATTTTTCCACTTTACCTCTCCGTTTATCACAGCCGAATTTTCAGCAGCATATAATGGTTAAATATGAAGAATAAAAATAGTCCATAGGCACTCTAAAATTTAAGTAGAGGAGATAAAGATTGCCTATTCTCCCAATAGATACAGGCCGTTATGGAACTCCTGAGATGCGTAGAATCTTTGAGGAGGAAAACTATTTTCAAAAGCTTCTAGATGCTGAAGCTGCACTTGCTTGGGCTCATGCTCAAGTCGGCAATATTCCAAAAGAAGACGCTGAAAAAATCATGAAGATGGCATCAACAAAATATGTTAAGATCAGCAGAATAAAGGAGATTGAGCGAGAGATCAAACATGACATAATGTCTCTTGTACGCGCCTTCGCGGAGGTCTGTGGGTCAAGTGGAGCATACATTCATCTCGGAATAACAAGCTATGACGTAGTTGACACTGCTAAAGCTCTCCAGCTCAAAGAGGCATTAGAAATAATAAACCGAAAGCTAGATGATTTAGAACTTGTTCTTCTCAAACAGGCAGACCGTTACAAAAACACAATAATGATGGGTAGAACTCATGGACAGCATGCGCTTCCAATAACCTTCGGCCTGAAGCTTTCAGTCTGGATGAGGGAGATCTCAAGACATATACAGAGGCTCAGAGAATGTAAAGAACGTATAATAGTTGGAAAGATGAGTGGAGCTGTAGGAACACAAGCGGGACTGGGAACACACGCTCTAAAGATCCAACAGCTAGTGATGAAAAAACTAGGATTGAAAGCCGCTGAAGTTTCCACACAAATCATTCAGAGAGATAGACATGCCGAGCTCATCTGCCTCTTAGCGATTATAGCGTCTACGCTTGACAAGTTTGCGACCGAGATAAGAGAGCTTCAAAGAACAGAGATTGGTGAGGTCTTTGAGCCTTTCAAACGTGAAAAGCAGGTTGGCAGCTCGACAATGCCGCATAAGCGAAACCCTGAGCTCTGTGAGCGCATATGCGGATTAGCGAAGATCGTGAGGGGGCTTGTGATTCCCGCCTTAGAGAACATTCCTACATGGCATGAAAGAGATCTCACCCAATCCTCTTCTGAAAGATTTCTTATACCTGAAGCTTGCATCCTAGTCGATTATATGCTTCATTTAATGATAGGGATTCTATCAAATCTCGAAGTTGACGAGGAAAGAATGAGAAGAAATATAGAGTTAACTCAAGGACGAGCTATGTCTGAAGCTGTCATGATGGCGCTAACCAAAAAGGGGATGAGCCGCCAAGAGGCACATGAGCTTATTCGAAAACTAGCATTTCAAAGCTTATCGGAGAAAATATCCTTCAAGGAAGCCTTGCTGCGTAACGAGTCTGTTACTTCTCTCCTAAGCGAGGAGGAGATAAAAGAAGCTTTGAAGCCTGAAAATTACTTGGGGACATCTGTAAAACAGGTAGAGCTCGCCATAAAGAGGACTCTTGAGGAGAGACGAGCTAGGGGTCTTGATGAGGACCCGAACAAAAAATAGAAGGATTCTCTCCAGAAGCTTCTTTATCCTTTATTTAAGGCCTTTTAGGCTATTGCACTTTTCCTCGAGCTAATATTGGCCATATGGTCTCCACTCGGCCCTTTCTAACCCCTATAAGCGTATCGTGAAGATTTATGCATATGCCTGGATGATTCGGAACAACCGTCACTTTCTCACCTATCCTCGGCTTCTCCGCACATTCGCTGATATCTACATGGCCATGTTCAACAGACATTCTTTCCATGAGCGCCTTAGGATAATCTACGAAGTACCCATATGGCGGACCTGCATAAGATGAGAAAGTCTTTATTCCGCCATCTATGATCGCCATATTTGGAATTGGGCGGCTTACAACGGTGCAGAGGACGCGGAGGGCGCTTCGATCAGCATAATAGACTTTCCTCGGATCATCCTTATCTCTTCGAAATCTATAGTATTTTCCCGCTCCAAGCACATAAATTCCTGTCCGTATCTCAGTAAGCCCAATCTGATGATAGAGCGGCTCCTTGCTCCCTAAAGGATAGATGTCTGGCCGGCCGCTTACCATATTTACGGGTATACCGTTATCTTTCAGCAACTTCACGGTCTCCCCTGTCTTTTCATCTGTTGGATAACTCATTATTCCCTCAAATGATAGACCAGGCATTTTAAGGATCTTCTTCGCGAGTTTTAGGACTCCCTTAGGGGTTGGAACTCCAGTTCGCCCCATGAATAGTTCGACTATAACTCGTATCGTACATCCATCCTTTACCGCCTGTTTTGATATTTCCTTAGCTACGTATTCGGAGTCAACAGCCACTGTTAGTTTGCACTGCTTTGCAAGTCTTGTAAGCCTTTCAAGCTTCTGTTTTCCAACTATTGGATATGGAATGAGAATGTCTTTGATTCCAGCCTGTGCCATAACTTCAGCTTCGCCTAGTTTCTGGCAGCATATACCTTTTGCCCCTGCTTCTAGAAGCATATGAGCTATAGCAGGCACCTTAATCGGCTTCATGTGAGGCCTCAAGTTTATATTATGAGCCCGACACCAATCAGCCATCTCTTTGATGTTACGTTCCATAAGGTCGAGGTCTACAATCAGGGATGGCGTGTCAAGGTCATATATGTCCATTTTCAAAACATCTCCACTTTAAATCTTCTGAACAAACGCGTTATTTACCTATTATAGGATATAAAACTTTGGAGTCTTTTAGAACTAAAAGGAACAATGACATTATATTAAAATAGCACTCTTTCGATCTTTACCCTACTGAGAATCTGAGAGGAGTTGTCGTGCCCGATAAAGCCATCGAGGTCATTAATCTACATAAGCAATTCGGCGAGATTAAAGCCCTGAACGGACTTACTTTTACAGTTAGGTCTGGAGAAATCTACGGGCTAATCGGTCCTAATGGAGCAGGCAAGACAACAGCTCTTAGGATATTGGCCACCCTCATTAAACCTTCAGATGGTTCAGCCAAGGTTTTTGGCTTAGACGTCGAAAAGAACCCCGATGAAGTTAGAAGGATTATAAGTTATCTTCCAGAGGAGGCTGGAGCATACAAGAATCTTTCAGGACTGGAATATCTCGAATTCATGGCAGCATTCTACTATGAAGATCGAGAAAAAGCCCGAGAATCCATTATAGAAGCAGCTAAAATTTCAGGTTTAGGCGAAAGATTGAGGGACAAAATTAAGACTTACAGTAAGGGAATGACGAGAAGACTTCTTATAGCTAGAGCTCTTATGATGAAACCTAAGCTGGCCATTTTGGACGAGCCGACCAGCGGCCTCGACATCGTACATGCCCACCATATTAGGAGAGTGATACAAGATTACGTTGAGAAACATGGAATAACCGTTCTCCTTTCAAGCCATAACATGTTAGAAGTTGAGTTTCTCTGTACACGCGTCGCTCTTATAGACCATGGAAAAATCTTGGTTGAGGGAAGCCCCAACGAGATAAAGTCGAGATATGCTGTAGAGAATCTGGAAGAAGCATTCATGGAGGCTACAAGAAATGCCTAGTGCATTAACCAATCTAGTAAAGAAAGAGATCAAAGAGATGCTTAGAGACCCAAAGATTCTTTTAAGCATGATATTGATGCCGCTTATCGCATTTCCGATAATGGGTGCCGCAATAAACATATCAACTTCGACAATTGAAGAATCGATAAGAAGGGCAACTCTTGCAGTCATGGATCTAGATCATGAAGCAATGGCAGACCAGCTTATCTCATCTCTTAAAGCTTTGAATGTAAGCCTTTTAGAGATTCAAGCATCATCAATTGACGAAGCCATTCAGAACCTAGAAAAGACAAGCATCTCAACTTTGATTGTGATTCCTTCAGGGTTTACTAAGAATTTGACTTTAGGGCTTAAAGGTAGATTAGAGATCTACGCAATATTTAGAAGCATCAGTCTATCGGAAGGAGCTAAAGCTTCGGCTGCTAACGGCCCCATAAACATATATGAAAAGATGCTTGTTTACCGGGCTATTAAGCAGGCGTTTCCCGATAGAAATCCAGAGAATATCCTCGACCCGATTGCTGTGAAGAGCTTCGTTATCTTTAAAGGAAGACTGCTTCACGTCTCACCTGAATTTCTACAAGGAATTTTCATGTCGCAATCCTTCGGTTTTCCAATGGTCATAATGCTTTTGCTGATTTCAGCGATGCAGATCGCGGCAACATCAATCTCGATAGAGAAGGAAGAGAAAACTCTGGAGACCCTCCTAACATTACCTGTGGGAAGATTAAGTATACTTACGGGTAAACTTGCAGGTTCAACAGTCGTTGCCGCGGCGGGAGCCATTGCAGCGATGGTTGGCGTCAACTTTTACACAGCTTCCATCTTTAGTTTTACATCTGCTAGTCCCGTTGATTTATCTGAGCTTGGGCTTTCTCTCTCCCCACTTGCATATCTCCTTCTCGGAGCAATAATGTTTGTGACGATAATCTCCGCATTGGCACTCGCAATCTGCATCGCGGTTTTCTCTGAGAATGTGAGGGAGGCTCAATCCCTTATTGGACCATTCAGTCTAATAGTAATTCTACCTTCTCTAATCTTAATGTTTGCAGATATCGATGCTTTACCCCTCTATTTTCAAGCGATTCTCTACTTGATGCCATATACGCATTCAATATTAGCCTCTAAGGCTGCTTTTGTAGGGGATTATGCTACCATGATTAGAAGCATATTTTGTATCTCCCTATTTACCGTAATCATTCTATATATAGCCGCAAAGATTTTCACAACAGAGAAGGTCATAACTGCAAAGCTTACATGGAGAAAGCCGAGAGTAAGACAATAAGTAAAAGAGGCTAACTCGCCATTCCTTTGTTAGATTTCCCTCTTGTTTAGAAGCCTTATCATTAGGATTAAAATGAATAGAGGAATTAATTTAAATCTAAATTCAACAATTAGTGAGAAAAACTGGAGATTGAGGCGTCTAAGATGATGAGAATTGCGGTGTGGAGCGGAGATCTATCCGATTCATACTTAAGGAAGGTAACACAGCTAG
>CAZEGS010000022.1:0-2393 GCA_964512445.1 uncultured Candidatus Bathyarchaeia archaeon | reverse complement strand
GCGGTGTGGAGCGGAGATCTATCCGATTCATACTTAAGGAAGGTAACACAGCTAGGTGCAGATTGTATAGACTTTAACCGCGCGGATTGCTTCCCTGGAGTAAGGGAGAAAGGCTACCCTGATCCGGATGCCGTCCTAAGGATTAAAAGGAAGATTCGAAAATTCGGTCTGGAGATTAATCGTGTTACTCTGCCCGACATAACTGAGAGATTCATGAAAGATAAACCAGGTGGAGAAAAGGAGCTTAAGAATACTTGTAAAGCTCTGAAGATTTTTGGTGAGGCGGGGATACCAATCGCAAGGCAGAGATTCGCTGGCAGCACATTCAATCAGCTAGTGACGCGCTATGCTTCAAGGCACAGAGGCGGATATATATCTCGTGGTGAAAGTTTAGGATTAACACGCGAAAAGCCTACCATAGCGTCTTTGGAGTATCTCGAGGATTGGTGGAAGCATTTCCGTCGAGTCTACGAGCATCTCGTTCCAATAGCTGAGGATTATGACATAAAACTCGGGATTCACCCTTCAGATACCCCTCTTCCAGATACCCCGTTGGGGAGCTTGGGATTCCATCGTGTAATAGACGAGTTTCCAAGCCGAAATGTGGGCTACATCTATTGCTGTGGCACAAGAGCCGAGGCTGGGGGACTCTCACTTGTCTTGGACGAGATAAACAATTATGGAAGAAAGGGACGTATCCTTGAAGTTCATTTCCGAAATGTTAGGGGAAGTCTAGCTACATCTGGAGGATTCGAAGAGGTTCTTCTAGATGATGGAGACATGAATATGTTTAAAATAATCTTGGAGCTGAAGAAGGTAGGATTCAATGGATGCTTGAATCCGGATCATATACCTAAGATTGAGGGTGACGGCCCAAATGCTCATCATGGACTTGCCTATTCAATCGGATACATAAAAGCTATGCTCGCCGCCCTTGCCGCCATACCCTAATTGAAATCTTCAAGATCATCTCTTAAAAGACTCAGAATAAAAGAGAAGACTAAGGAAATGAAAAGGTTCATAAACGTAATGGAAGATTTTGGTTGAATGAAGACTCATCCTGAAAAAAGAAACATGTCTATGATTTCATCAGCCTATAGAAGAACCGCTCTCTCAGCAGTTCTAACGGCTACAGCGGTCGTTCTAAGTCCTCTGTATATTCCAGTCGGCACAACTAAATGTTTTCCAGCTCAACACATGATAAATGCGATTGCGGGAGTTATTTTGGGACCATGGTACGCATCTCTGATTGCTCTCACAACAGGTGTAATAAGAAACGCCCTCGGATTAGGAACGATCTATGCATTTCCCGGAGGAATCCCCGGCGCCTTCATCGTAGGTTTACTTCACATCTATATAAAGAATGATTATGCTGCTTTAACGGAGCCTCTCGGCACAGTTTTTATTGGAGCTACTATAAGCGCTCTTCTATTCGCTCCATGGCAAGGACATCCATTTTCATTATCCTTCTTCTGGATAGCTTTTGCATCAAGCAGCATACCGGGTTCTATTCTGGGATTCATTGTTTTGAAAGCGTTGCGAAGAACAGGAGTGATTGAACGTATTGTTCAATGAGCTTCTCAGAAAGAAGGTTCTCATAATCGGCGAGGTGGGAAGTGGAAAAACTGAGTTTACAAGGAGCCTTCTCCTTGAAGCATTCGAGGCTGGCTATGGGCCTCAGATAACAGTAATCGATATGGCTCCTGAAAGAACCTCCCTTAATGGTTTAACTGTTGGGGGAAAACTCTTAAAGCCCGGCGAATCTGAAGTTCGTTACTTGAGCTGTGGGGATATAAAAACGCCTAGGCTTTCAGCGAGAAGCCCGAAGGAGCTTTTAGAACTCGCTGAACATAATAAAATCCTTCTTCAAAGTCTTCTTGAAAAATTTATCAAATCACCAACTCGAGTTCTCTTCATTAACGATGTTTCTCTATATCTTCATAGGGGAAGAATCGATCTGTTATGGTCTGCTATCGAAAAGGCAGAGACTGCAATAATTAATGGATACTATGGAAGAAAACTTCAGGAGGATCTTGGAACAGGTCTCTCTCAGCGGGAAAGAAGACTTATGAGCTTAATTGCGGATAAAGTAGAAGTTCTGATTCGGTTATAAGAAAAAATAGTGTAATTCCGCTTATTTATAAAAATCCTCTCCATTCCGAACAGACATTATGTTCATGAATAGATTCATAGCTTATACATTTTACTCTGCAGTATCTTCCAGGATACTCTTCCTTCAATAGCTGAACACATCTTCTAACAACATCTTCAACAAATCTTGGATTTTCATGAATTCTCTCCACAACTTCTTTTTCTTCCGGCCTCTTCAAAATTGAGAAGGTTGGAGAGCTAAAACTCTTCTTACAGATCTCTATTACATTTAAAAGATCAAC
>CAZEGS010000021.1:17755-25214 GCA_964512445.1 uncultured Candidatus Bathyarchaeia archaeon | reverse complement strand
AATATCTCCATCCCCTTAGATATCGGCACAGGCCAGTTTACAGGCCTCCAATCATTCACTAAAATCTTCTTATTTGTCTGCTCTTCTATCAATTTGATTGCGTCAGGAATAGTTATTCGGAGCTTTCTCATATCCTCTTTACGTGCTCTCCCAGCCATAGAGATCGGCTGAATATTGACGCATCTGATGATATCGTGGTTCTTCACAGCATATTCGATTATATCCCCCAAATCACCATCATTCACGTCCTTAGCGAGAGTTACTACCAAGACTATGGATCTTAAACCTATCTCTCTCGCATTTTCTAAGACTTTCTCCTTAACCGCTACAAGGCCAGTTCTGCCCCGAAGCTTCTTATAGATCTCTTCCCTCAACCCATCAAACTGCAAGTAAAGCGTGTTCATGCCAGCTTCGTAAAGCTTACGGAAATATTCAATATCCTCAGCTAATCTTAACCCGTTAGTATTCACCTCAACATGGTCTATGCCGGCTCTTCGAGCTTCACGGATTAGATTGGGCAGATCATTTCTCAGCGTAGGCTCCCCGCCGCTGAACTGAAGGGCGTTGCATGGCCACGGACTGTTAGATCTAAAAAGCTTAATCATCTCAACAATCTGCTCATATGTAGGCTCATAAACGTAGCTTGCCGCTCCAGCATAGGCGAAACAGATGGGGCAGGCCATATTGCATCTATTAGTGACGTCTATTATGCCTAAAACCGTGTGTGTTTTATGTTGAGGACATAAACCACAGTCGTATGGACATCCACGCTCAACTTGGGTTAAGGGCTTCTCCAAACCGGAACCCATATACCGCGCCGAGTTCCATTTTCTATAAAACCATTTATAGAGCTCAGCATCGCCCCAATAAACATCATCAAACTTTCCATGCTCTGGACAGTTCTTTTCAAGATAAATCACACCGTCTTCTTCGTAAATTCTCATAGGTACTCTTCTTAAGCATACAGGGCATATGCTTGTTGAGTACGTCTCAAAATTGTCCTTGCATGTCATTTTAATAGTTCACCCTTAAAATGAAAAAGCCTTCTAGTCTTAAAACGTTTATTATACTAAGCCGAGTTTATCTTTTGAAGAAATCATTTATCGCCGTAAATAGAAGAGCATGAATTTTACATCTAAGCAAAATGCCAATAATAACGATAATGTAACAGAGGAAAACAGATAAGTTTAGATGCAGATAAAGTAATTGCGGAGGTGTCTTCGTTGGGTATAAAAGTGAAATGGTTGGGCCATGCAAGTTTCCAAATAAGAGCTAACGGCAAATACATTTACATTGATCCGTATGAGGGCGAATATTGGGAAAAGGCCGATTTGGTACTAGTCACGCATTCGCACTATGACCATTGCGACGCTTCTAAGATTAATAAGATTATTAAAGAGGACACCTTGATAATTTGCCCTCCAGATTGTGCTTCAAAAATAAAGGGTAATGTAAAGGTAGTCAAGCCAGGCGAAAAATTTACTCTAAATGATATAACCGTAGAAGCTGTTCATGCATACAACTATAAGCGGTTTAGATCTCCCGGAAATCCATTCCATCCGAAAGGTTTCGGAGTTGGATACGTCATAACCATCGGTGATCATAAAATATACCATGCTGGTGATACAGACTTCATCCCTGAGATGAAGGCTCTCAAAGATATCTCTCTAGCTCTGTTGCCCAGCGGAGGAACATATACGATGGACAATTCAGAGGCAGCTGATGCTGCCTTGGCAATAAAGCCTAAGGCCGTTATTCCAATGCATCGATGGGACGTCAGTCCAGAGGAGTTTAAGAAGAAGGTTGAGGGCTCCTCAGACATAAAGGTTGTTGTATTAGAGCCTGGCGAAGAATATGAATTGAGTTAAAAATATCCGTTATCATAGAGTATAAAGAGAAAGTTAAATCCAAAAATATAATCTCCCCTTTTTTGAGATAAATGCTAAAAAAAGAATCATAACTTGTTTTTAATCATTTAATCTATAGGCTCTCCGCAGAGTCTCGTTATTTCTTTGTGAAGTCTCATTATCCGTTTAATAGATGGATGATGAACGCCGAGTCTTTTCTGAAACTTTTTTATTGTTTCTTGAATAGGAACTATTTTCTCGCCGTCAATCAGCTTGTCGGCGTAAGCTACAATTTTTTCCTCGATGGTTTCTGGAAGATAATTCTTACGAGGCCATCCGAGCTCTGATGCTTCTTCAGCCGTTAAGCCTCCTCCAATATGCCTCTCTATTATCCTCACTATCTCTTCAGGAAGATTTAATGATCTTGCAATTTTAGATCCTAAGATTGGGTGATGAACGCTGTGAGTCTTTGATCTTCCTAAATCATGTAGGAGAGCACCTACCTGAACAAGTTTAACATCGAGATCTACGCCGTTTCTTTTACATTTCATAGCAATCTTAACAGCTAGGTCGGAAACAGCCTTACAGTGCTTTATAACGTTGGGTGGGCAGCCGCTTGTCTTTAGAATCCTTAAAGCTTCCTCCACGGAGGGAATCTCTTTACTCACCCTAACTCAGCCTTCAACTGCTCAATCTTCTTTGAGAGAAACTCGATTATTTTGCTATTATCAAAGTGCATCAAAGGTTTATCGCATTCTGGACATCGAAAGATATACTCCGTCGCTTCTTCAAATGGGATGCGTCTATGCCCAGGCGTGCCACAATAATAAAAGTCATGAGATTTCTCATAGTTCAGTCTTTCCTCGAGTTTTTCCAGAATTCTCTTTTTTTGGTTTATTAAAAATCCTTCAATCTGGTCTGGCTGAAGCCTCCAATGGAAAATGAACCATCCCGTTTTTTCATCTCTTGTTCTTCTTAATCCTACTAGGGAGTGATCGTAGAGCTTGTATAGGATCTTTCGAACAGTATTTAGTTTTATGTCGGTCTTCGCAACTATCTCTTCATCTGTAATCTCATCTACCTTCTCAAGAATCTCAACGATCTTTACGGCGTCTTCCCCGCCGAGAACCTTAGCAATCTTCACGAGAACATCGTGATTCGGAAGAGCCATTAAATCACCGTCACGCTTTGATCAGAGTAGTATAATCATATATTGTGGCTCGTGTAACTTAAATTTTCATTCGTAAATCGGCTTTTCGCTAAGAATCTATCTTTAAAACCTTCTTTCCCCTTGTTTGCGGGACAATAATGATCTTAGCGTCTTTAAATGACCTAGAGAGCTCTTTCCCCTCAAATAATTCATGAAGAAATAGGGCTAGAGCGCTAATCTCTGAATGGGGCTGAGAGGTGACTGAGACATTCCAGTTCGCTAGCTCATAAATTCTTCTTGGAACTTTAGGGCCTCCCACAACTACAAGAAGATCGCTTTGTGAATTCCTAATTTGCTCGATTACCTGCTGAATGGGAAGCCCATACATTGTGAGATGCACTATTTCTCCGCCGTTCTTCTTCCATTCCTTCATCTTCTTCTCCCAATCTGTAATGTATGTTACCTTGAAATCTCCACCCCAAGACTCGTTAACTTTCTCTATGCTACGCTGAATTTTTTCATCTTCTTCTCCGGAGTAGAAGGCTCCCGCAGCCCCCAACGCTCTCGCTGCGAGAAAGAGATGAGTTGTCACCCTCTTATCTCGCTGAGGCCTGTGACCTAATCTGAGGATTAAGACTCTCCGTTCCTTCATATTTGAAGGTCCCGCCTAGGCTCTCCACGTTATGCCTTATCTTTTCTGCAATTGCAGGTTTAGATAGAAGCGAGACTTTAAGATGCGTGTTCATATAAGCTACTTTAACTACGTTTGCATGTTCGTAAATCCATGAAAGAAATGAGAGGGAGCCCTCACTTAGAGGAATTGTAACTGAGGATTTTATTCGTCTTATGAGATGTTCAGCGATTTTAATCTTCAATGTGTTAAGGTTTATTTTGTGAAGAGCAGAGATGGGGATAAGATTCGATGAGTATCTACTTAAAACTCTGATCTTCTCATTCAATTCCTTTTCCGAAAGCAGATCAATCTTATTTAAGACGATCAAGACTGGCATCCCCACTGCACCTATCTCCCTTAGCGTATCCAAGCAACATTTCAGTTTTCTCTCCGCATCATCTAAAGGCTCACTTACATCCACCATTAAGAGAATTAGATCCGCGAAGATTGTCTCTTCCAGCGTAGAACGAAAAGCTTCTATAAGAGTTACTGGAAGCCTATCGATAAACCCCACAGTATCCGTCAGTAATACTGGCTCTCCGAAAAGATCAATCATTCGTGTAGTGGTGGAAAGCGTTGTAAAGACTCCCTGATCTATAGGGACATTCTCACCTGTTAGGGCGTGAAATAATGTGCTTTTACCAGAATTTGTGTAGCCGGCAAGCGAGATTGAGAGGAACCCTAACTCCTTCCTCCGTCGCCGATGAAGCTCTCTTGTCTTTCTAATATGCTTTAGCTTCTCCTGAATCATGAATACTTGTCTTCTAACAGCTTCGCGATACACGTCAACTTCATATTTGCCTAGCCCCAGAAAGCCTGGCTGCTCACCTATTCTTGCAAGCCTAACCTTCTCTCTTGCATGGGCTAACTCATAACGTAATCTCGCAAGCTCTATCTGGAGCTTCGCCTCTCTTGTCGAGGCTCTTTTATGAAAGATCTCTAGAATGAGTTGGAATCGATCGATCACTTCCAGACCTGTTATCTTAGCTAGATTATAGATCTGAGTAACCTTCAGTTCCTCGCCGAAGATTATCCTTTCAGCTCCAAGCTCGGAGGCTATTCTTGCAAGCTCCTCCGCCTTCCCTTTACCTATATAATAACGAGAATAACTTGAACGAGACCGCATAACTTGTTCAAGCGATCCTACAACCTCGTATCCAGCAGCCTCTGCTAAACTTCTTAGCTCCTCTAAACGAGACTTCTCAAAGCGTTCTCGTCTACTAACTATTATTGCCTTCGTCCTGTGAATGCCTCCTCCTTAAGTCCTTCAAGTACGCGATCTCACCCAACGTGACACCTCTATTCTTCTGAGAAGAGTATGTTAAAGGCTCAGGCTCAACAAGAGGAACAATCAATTTAACACCTAGAGCTCTCTCAAGTTTTCGGGCAAGCCGCTCGCTAGGCATAATCTTTTCACTCTCTACCTTTCTAATCACGGAAACCTTTTCACTAATTTTTCTTCCGAGATCCTCTTGACTCAAATTTAGTCTTTGTCTGGCTTCCCTAATTATTGATCCGAAATTTTCAATAATGGTTAAATCCTCACGTATATCTCTGCCTCTCCTTCTTGTCAATTTAAGTCTACGAGACGATTCGATCTTTAAGATGGGCTTTGGACTTCTAATTTCAGGCTTCCATTCCATTGAGCCTAGCTTTGCGCATTCAGCGCAGGTTGTCAACTTCGCTCCTTCAATTATTACATGATGAGGCTTGCCGACGATATTTCGGCCGCAAACATCACATTGCAATGCAACGACACCGACGATACTATATGCGTATTTATATATTGTCCGACAATCAACTTAAACATGACGCTATTTAGCTATTAAGCTGGTATGCCCAAATCATCATAATATTATAACCTGTCAGGAACGAGGGAATGGGTCATGCTCAGAAAAAGCACGAATCTTCCGCAGTCAATCAGAAAGATTGCTGATTATCAATTTGGAAAAGGCGCTGGCGAAGCACTACTTCCAGTTCCCCATAAAGTAAGCTTTACATTCTCTAAGAAGACGGGGAGAGTTAGGCAAATTCTGTTTGAGGGAAAAACTGTGGCGATATTAAATCCCACCTATGGTCTTCTTAACTTGACAATTGAAGGCGCAAAGAGATTAGCTGCCGTAAACTATGTTAAACTGCCTTGGGTGAAAGTTCAAGACGCGGCAGCCTCATTTGTTGAGAAGGGAAGCGATGTTTTCGCGAAGCATGTGGTTGAAGCTAATAAAGAGATACGTCCTATGGAAGAAGTTATAGTGCTCAATTCACGTAACGAGGTAATTGCTGCTGGAAGGGCTGTGCTTTCCGGAGATGAGATGCTTGAATTTATGAAAGGAGTAGCCGTGAAAGTTCGGAGAGGAAGGGCAGAGAAGACTAAAAAGGAGAAAGATACAAAATAAGTTCGGGAGGTGTCTTCCCTGAGGAGAATAAGTCCGAGAGAAGCTCGAAGAATGATGCGGCGTTTGGGCTTGAGTATGAGTCCATTAGAAGTTGAGGAAGTAATTCTCAGAACAAAGGATAAAGAGATAATCGTTCAAGATCCGGAAGTAGCCGTTTTGGAAGTTCAGGGACAGAAGATCTTTCAGATCACAGGGGGAGAAATATCTGAGAGAGAAAGAAAAAAGAAAGTGGTTATTCCAGAGGAGGACATACAACTGGTAGCTCAGCAAGCGGGAGTAAGCTTAGACCGCGCGAAAGCAGCTTTGGAACAGACGGGTGGAGATCTAGCTCAAGCAATCCTCCTTCTCAGCCAAGGCTAACTTACACATTTAATTCTATGAGATGGTGGAAGACGAATTCTAAATAGCCAGTGGATCTCTTACAGATTTGAATATTTTGATCTTGCATTTACAAGTTTGAGAGTTTTATGTTGATCTCCTTTATGTTGGTATATGCAGAGTATCCATAAACCTTTCCTTGCGCATTTACCCATATAGAGCAAGCCATTCACGTGCCTTAATCGTTTATAAAGCAACGATTAAATCTTAAAAGTTAATTGCTTTGTGAACCTATAGTCTATTGTCAACTTAACTATATACAGCTCAAGGGCTGTCTAAAGATCATTTTTCCACAAGGAGATGGAAGACGCGCTTCAAAGCTGAAGAGATAAAGGGTGAGAGCGATAAACTAGAGTAATCCCTATAAAAACAGATTTTAGAATCCCTTTAAAGAGAAAGGAAGCGAGGTTATCTGTATGGAGGTCTTGATTCTCGGCCCTGCTGGAAGCGGCAAGAGCCTACTAACTGAGAAGTTCGGTGTTTACTTGGAGAAGGAAGGCTATTCAGTCAAATATGTTAATCTGGATCCGGGATGTTTATCGGTTTCTTATAGGTGCGATTTTGATGTTAGAGAAAAAGTGACTGTTGAGGAAATCATGAAGACGGAGAATCTGGGGCCAAATGGAGCTATGATAAGAGACATGGAGAATCTAGAGAATATTAAGATTCCAGAGTATGATGATGACTTTATTCTGATAGATACCCCTGGACAACTGGAGATCTTCTCCTTTCATAAGTGTGGGCCGAAAATAGTCGGTCAGCTGAAAGATCCGGTGGGAATATTTATTATAGATGCTGGTGTAGGCGTGAAAGATCTGCCTGCAATGTATTTGTATTCTCTTGCAACGAGATATAGGCTTGGAATAAACGCTATAAATGTTGTAAATAAGGCTGACCTTCTCTCTTCAGAAGAGATGAATTTGACGCAATCCTTCTTTTCAGATCCCTTGAAGTCAAAGAAGATGATCAAAGTCGAAGGTGTACTTCTAGACGTTTACTCATTAATCTCTGAATT
>CAZEGS010000021.1:0-17655 GCA_964512445.1 uncultured Candidatus Bathyarchaeia archaeon | reverse complement strand
AGATGATCAAAGTCGAAGGTGTACTTCTAGACGTTTACTCATTAATCTCTGAATTACTTCAGAAAATCTTGCCAGCCCAGAGAATTCCATTTGTCTCTGCCAAGACGGGGAAAGGCTTTGATGAGATGCTTGACATGCTGTATGAGATTAGATGCTCTTGTGGAGATCTAACATGATCTGTGGAGACCTAAATTCTCTCCTTAACTGATATATGAGAGATGTGATCTCTCAAAATCCTTTACAATCTCAAGTTTTGTCTCTTTCTCTTCAGGGATAGGTTTTGAAAAGAGTAATTTAGATCTGGGAATTGAAAAGGCGAATTTTGTGGCTGGGTGATCCTCTCCAAACGTTTCTTTACATATCTTATAGACAAGACGTCTAACTTGCCGTTCATTAATGTATCCTAACGAGTGTAAATATTCGTGAAGCAAGAGTGTAAATAGGTATGAATTTATCTCGATGCGTGAATCGAATGAGATGGCGTTAAGCAGTCTCTTGTTAATCACTATTCCATTTGAGCCGACTCCGTGAAATGCTCCGATATGGAGGGGAAGATCACCTAAATAAAGCATCAAGCCGGCTCTTCTCTTACCGAGTTTCTCTTTAACAACTCTCTTCACTATTTCGAATAGATCTCCATAGTTTCTGCATTTCTCCAGCTGTTTACTGAAATCTTCCGAATTCATCTGGCTCCCTCAAAGATCCTATGAGAGATCATAGAAGTATCGGTTCGCCTTCAGGCTCCCTCTTCTTCTTCAACGTGATCTCTAATACGCCATTCTTGTATGTAGCTTTCGTCTTTTTTGTATCTACTCTTGATGGAAGTTCAACCTTCTTATAGTATTTCCGCTCAGGAGTATCCACCGATATGGTCAATGTATCTTCGGTTCCGTAAAGCTTTATATCCTTCTTTTCTACTCCTGGAAGCTCTGCTACGACCTTGATCTCTCCATCAGTCTCCATAATATCTATCAGCGGTTCTCGTTCCTCTCTGATCTCCGGCCTTCCCAGCCTTTCCTTAGGTTTTATATTGCCGAACTCTCTGACCTGAACCTTTCCATCAGGCCCTATTGTAACATTGTATCCGTATATGAATGGGCCCCACTGCCGGATCTTCGTCCCATCGGGCAAGACTCCTTCGCGAATCAAACTTTTAGGCGCGTTCTTTGAGATCTCTTCAAACTCCTTTCTAATGCTATCCTCCATTTCTTTAAACATCTGATCTATATGGCTGAACATGCTTTCTCCGAAGAACGGCCATCTCCTCCTTAACCATCTGCTCCAATAATCATCCGCCAAATCTCTTCACCTCCTAAATCTCTTCAATTTCATCCATGATCTCCAGCAATTCTCTCAAGGCGAGGCTCATCAGCAGGAAAGCTCTTCTCCCAAACTCTGAGCATCTATACTTGCCTCTTCCAGTCTTCTCAAGGAAGCCGCATTTACTGAGTTTTCCTAGATTCTCCCAGACTATCTTAGGGTTTAATTCGAGGTCTTGCATTAAATCCGCGAATCTCACCGGAGCCTCCTCTCTTATTAGAAATTGCCTCATCATTCGTATTCGTGTCTCATTGGATAATGCGTCGAAGATTCTTGAGAATCTCTGGAAATCCTCTTCCATCGATTCTAGCTCGCTTTCAAGTAGGTCTCTTGGCCATTCGTCTATTGAGATAGGGACTTCAAAGATTACATGTCCGTCCTTGACTAATTGGAGTTTCAGCCCCATGTGCCTCGCCTACATTAATTACCTTTTGGTAATATATAAATATTACTGAAAAGTAATAAATGCTGCCATAACAAATTCTTCAACTCTACCTAATCTAATCACCCAAAAAATTCAAAGTCCCGTTCCAAAAAGATGGGCTAATGAAACTCAAGCCTCTTCGATAGGCTTTCATACCTCATTTTTCTATATCTTTCCAGCAGCCTAATAACCTTAAGATTAAACTGGAGAAACTTTTCAGAATTCACAAGTCCCGTTCTAGCATCCAAAACTCCATGACGAACAGCCACAACTTCTCGATAAGTACTCATCTCTCTTTTATCTGGAGGAATCAAATAAATAAAGACGCTACGCTGCCTCGCAGGGTCGGATCTACCTCCCACTCTAGCTATTATTGTACCTTTATATACTATTCTTGGAGTAAATTCGCCTCTCGCAACGCTGTATCCCTCTCTGATCGCCTCTTTACAAAGAAGATCGCAATCTACCTCATCGATAAACTGAACTCTTATCGTATCAGAGTCAACCTTTTCCACATGCTCCACTCCTATTGGAAGATCAGAAGATTTGCTGCTCTCCCCAAAAACGTCTGAGATTACATCAAGCAGGGTATACTTTCTCCGAGTCATGATCACACACTACTTTGTTTTAAAAAACAGCCAGTTCTTTTCTCCTTTAAATCGTAATAGGCAATATCTCCCTTTTAATCGTTTTCCATTAATCTCGAAAACGATCTTATCAGGTTTTCGATCGATCAGCCTGTACGTTCCCTTATCCCATATCTTAACAGTACCTGCGCCGTACTGTCCCTCTGGAATGACTCCTTCAAAATTTGCATATTCTAAAGGATGATCCTCCACTAAGACGGCTAGTCTTCTCACACCTCTCTCGGTTGGAGGTTCCTTGGGCACAGCCCAACTCTTTAACACACCATCCATTTCCAATCGTAAGTCCCAATGAAGATGCGTAGCGTGATGTTCTTGTATTACATAAATTCGTTCTTCGTTGCTGCTCATCTTTCTCCCCTACTCAGTATAAAGTATTTTTATCCAATAAGTGTTTTAGTTTCAGATGTTCGCTAAAAGGCATTTATGAAGCCTACTAGAGCATCGTGAAGTTAAAAAGGGGAGAGGTGGAAGGCGAAAGGCATTGTCAGAGGCGAAATTTATGGGCTGTATGCTTGGAGCTGGAATTGGAGATGCTCTAGGCCGTTCCTTTGAAGGATCATGGAGCAGTCAGATTCAACCTGAAAAAGTAAGGTTTGATGGAAGATGGACGGATGATACGCATATGATGATAGGGGTTGCTCAATCGTTAATATCTAAGAGAGGATTTGATGGCGAAGATATGATCTTAACCTTTATGAGAAATTGGGAGGCAGAACCCTGGAGAGGTTATGGCCCCGGACCGCCGAGAATCTTCCGTATGATAAGGTCTGGTATTCCTTGGAATAAGGCTGCAAGGCTTCTTTATGGAGGATCCGGATCGTTCGGTAATGGAGCGGCTATGAGAGTTGCGCCTATAGGTCTTCTGTTCTATGACGATCCGGAAAGATTAAGAGAGGTTGCTTATAGGTCAGCTGAGCTAACCCATGCGCATCATCTTGGAAAGGAAGGGGCAGCGATCCAGGCTTATGCTGTAGCTTTAGCTGTACAAACGGAAAAGAAACGATTTGACCCTGAGGTTTTCATCGAGAAAATGATTCAATATACAAGAAGTAATATTTACAGAGAAAAACTACAGAATGCGAAGAGGCTTCTCTCATCTGGTGAAGAGAAAGATGTGATTAAAATCTTAGGAAACTCTGTGGAGGCTTTCAATTCTGTTCCAACCGCGATATTCTGTTTCGCAAAAAATTACGATAAATATGCGGAGACCGTTTTATACGCTGTTAAATTAGGAGGAGATACTGATACCATTGCTTCTATGTCCGGCGCCATCGCTGGGGCTCTTCATGGAGACGATGGAATACCTGAATTCTGGAAAAGAAAGCTCGAAAAGGCTGATTATATAAAAAGTCTTGCTGAGAATTTGTGGAAACTGAAGTTGTCAATGCAAAAATAAATATCCTGTTTATTATGGATCATAAATTGACTGTTTTTACCCTCTTCATGAATTTTTCTAATCTTTCTCCTCTATCCTCAGAGACAAGCCTTAAATGCCTAACTTCCAAGGGATCTATCCCTAAATATCTGCATGCCACCACATCGACGGCTAAAGCATCCCTACCTATCACTACGTGGCTGCCGGCATCCGTAATGTTCAAGTCCGGCTGGATAACCTGCGCTATATCCGCTATCACCTTATCTATTCCTAACGGATGATAAACGCTATACTTCCTCTTCTCGGGTAGTAAACCAAAAAGATTCTTCAGAGCATTCGTTATTCTCGTCGTTGAGTGTGTCCCTACCTTTGATAAATTGATAAGCACATCACATTTTGTGCATGTTTCAGGAAGCTCAATCTCGTTTAGAACATGCGGTTTAGGAACTTTAATCTTGACAATTCTATCTTCGGAGAGGTCCATCAGCCTCAAATTATCTTCAAATTCTTTAAGAAGATTCTTTACGCCAAGCCTGTTAAACTGAGCCTCAGGGTCATGTATCATGCTTCTTGTTTCACCGATCACGATCTCTTCAGAGCGTTTTTCAAAGCAGCGAATGATCGTTAAAAGCACCTTTATGGATGGATGATACAGCCCGCAGATATTCGGTTTAATGAGGACAAGTTTATATTCATCTAAATGAAAAGCCGCCTCGGCCATAAGCCTCAATGGATCAGAAATAAAGGTGTCGATGCGAGATGTGATGATTGAAACGAGGTTCACGAGATCGTTCAACTCTCCAGTTATCTTGATATGATAAAAGGGTTGATGGGGGCATTAATTTTTTTCTTTAATAAGTTTTTATATTGAGGACAAGGATTCTCACAGGAAACTAAAAGATGAGAGAAGTTTCAATCGGCATTTTATTAATCTTTAAATCTTTCTCATCTATCTTTTAAGAAAACAAAAGAGGCGTTTACTATGGAGATCCACGCATTAGTCAAGAGAAAAAGAAGGATAAGGGTAGGTAAAGGCTTTAGTAGAGGAGAACTCAGAGCGGTAAACCTAAGTATAAAGGAAGCGTTGAAACTTAAAATTCCAATCGATCCTAGAAGATCTACCGCGCATAAAGAAAACATAGATGCTCTCAAATCATTTCTGGCGAAGATCCTTAAATCTAAGGGATCTCCAAAATCTGCAGGGAAGATTGATGAGAAAGTAGAGAGGAAAGGGTAGATAGGGAAAATCTGCGATTCCCATCAGAAATCTCTTTTAATTATGCGTTTAGAATATTTTTAGGTGTCTCTTCTATGGTCGGAGTTATACTGGTCATAAGCGATAGCTTAAGGGCAGATTTCTTGGAATGTTATGGTTCCCAAAATATTCGTACACCGAATATAGATCGTCTCGCTGAAGAATCAGCAGTTTTTGACCGAAATTATATCGCATCTTATCCAACTGTTCCTCACCGTCTGGACATCTGGACGGGAAAGTATAACTTTCCATTTAAAGGATGGGAGCCTCTAGATCCAAAAGACACGACTCTCCCCGAAGTTCTTTCAAGGCATGGTGTTACTACCGCGCTTGTTTTCGATACTCCTATGCTTGAAAAATTTGATTTTGACAGAGGATTCTCTGGGCTCTGGCATATTCGTGGCCATCACGTTGACAGAGCATGTACTGATCCAAATATACCTATTTCCCTTCCAGCCGCCCCTCATAAGCTCAAACACCTTCAAAGAACTAGACAATATCTGCGTAATCGTGCTTGGTGGCGCTACGAGAAGGATTATATTGCTCCAAGAACATTCGAGAAAGCGATGGAATGGCTTGAGAGAAATTATACCCTCGATAAGTTTTTTCTTTTGATTGACACGTGGGATCCACATGAACCTTTCGATCCACCTCTGCATTACTTAAGGATGTATGCTGACCTTGATGATGAGGTGGAAAATATAATCTATCCCGTATACGGGCACTGCGACTATATGTCTAGGGAAGAGCTGCAGCGAGTTAGAGCCTTATACGCCGGCGAAGTTACAATGATTGACACATGGGTAGGTAGGCTGCTTGATGCTGTTGAACGCTTCGGCCTAATCGACTCTACAATGATAATCTTCACTACTGATCATGGACATCTTTTTGGAGAACATGGATTAGAGGGGAAACCTGTAGGTATACTTGGAGGACTCTACGAGGTTACCACCAGAATCCCCCTTATAATACGTCATCCAGAGGGGTTAGCATCTGGAAAACGAATTAAGGGGATAACTCAACCGGTAGACATAATGCCCACCATCCTAGATTTCTTCAATATTCCTATTCCCAAAACAGTTGAGGGAAAATCGATTCTTCCACTCATGAGGGGAGAAGTTGAAACTCTTCATAAATATGCATTTTCAGCTAGGTTCCCTGAGAGTTATAGAATAGGACAGGTCTCAGCTCACATCTTTGACGGCTGGGCAGGTCCCTCTCAAGTATTCTCTCCGATAACTGTAACAGATGAGAGATGGTCGCTGATATGCAGCCCAAGCCCTGAGATGTCTGAACTTTACGATCTAAAAAGCGATCCGATGCAGGAGAAGAATGTAATTAATGAAGAGAAGGACATAGCAGATGAGATGCGGCGAGCCTTAATCTCATTTTTAGAGGAGAGAAAAGCTAAGGATCAGATCCTTACACCTCTAAAATCGAGAGAAAGATACGTTCGTGAGTCATTGAAGCCCAGCACTACATTGTATGTTCTTCAAGATCTTGAAGGAAGATTCTTTGCATATTTAACATTAGAAGAAGCCTGTGAACGCATATCCCCGCAACTACGGAGTAAAAATGCGAAACGTGTCACATTTCAATCTCTCCTACAAAAGGATCCGAAGGCCATGGTTTTCATAGAGGGACAATATTATTGGGCTGAAGAGCTCTCCACTTCTTAGGTGATTCAAATTTTAGAATAGAAATTATATGACGTATTTATCGGTTATCAGCTATTTTTTTAAGCAACTCGGTAATTTATGTTTTGAAGTCTGAATTGAAGATCGGTGGCAGAAATGTGTATATTAGGGAAGGATAAGCTGAAAGAGCTTATTGAGAAGTATAAGTGCATTTATCCTTTCGATATGAGCCTTTTAGATGGAGACGGCTACGTCCTAACAGTGAAGGATGAAGTAACCCTGCATTATCTCGAACATAGAAATGTGATCTCGAAGGAAGTCGTCTTTACTCCCCCGGGATACGTCGCCCACTTAACTGCTAAAAGCAAGTATGGCCGCGCAGGCTTGTCCTTCTTGAATGCAGCGAAGGTTCACAGCGGATTTGTCGGTAGACTCGCATTAGAGCTGGTTAATCTCAGCAACGAGAGAAATCCCATAACCATAAGAAGGGGAGACCCTCTCATCCATATAGAGTTCATAACGAGAATAGGTAAGCCGTCTCCCTACGTCGGCGAGTATCAGTTTCAATATATGACTGACGAGGAGATACAGCTTTACATTCCAATTCTGAAGGAAGTCTTTGAAAACTATGATGAGCTAGCTGAAATATGGTTCAAAAGAAAGCCGCTGAGAGAATAGATTGATCCGCTAAAAATGAAGATTTAAATATCTCGTTTCTCTGGATAAAGAGAGGTAGAAGAGATGAAGGCGCGTAACTATCGTAGAGTGAAAGGAGTACCATACGTGCGAATGGAGTATATTCATGGGGCTCCCCAGCCAAAGATAGTGAAATTTACGATGGGAGAGCTCTCAGATGAATATACCCATAAGCTTTCTCTAGTTGCACGTAGAAGAGTTCAGATCAGGCATAACGCTTTAGAAGCTGCTAGAATCGCAGCTAATAGGTATCTCCAAGAAAAATTGGGGAAGAATTTCTTCTTGCGAATGCTGCTTCTGCCACATGTTGTGCTTCGTGAGAATAAGATGATTTTTGGCGCCCATGCCGATAGGCTTCAGGACGGCATGAGAAAGGCCTTCGGCAAGCCTGTTGGAAGAGCGGCGCGTGTTGAACCGAATCAGCCTGTAGCCGAAGTATATGTTAATAAGAATGGTGTTGAGGCAGCTAAGGAGGCTCTTAAAAGAGCTGGAGCCAAGTTACCTACTCCCTGTAGGATAGTAATCGAAGAATTAGAGAGACAAAGTTTAGAGGTGAAAGCAGTTGCCAGCTGAGAAAAGATTCATTCTTTGGTTTGATGAGATAGGAATGGAAGATGTGCCGCTAGTCGGAGGCAAAAGTGCGAGTCTAGGCGAGATGACTAGAAGAACAGGAGTTCCCGTTCCTTACGGATTCGCGACGACGGCGGAGGCATACAGATACTATCTGAAAGCGAATAAGCTGGATGAGAAGATAGCTAAGATCCTTGAGGAGATGAAGGATCCAAATGATACTCAGACCCTCCAAACAGTGGGGTCAAGAATAAGAGAGATGATCTCAACCGCGGAGATGCCGAGCGATCTTGAAAAAGCACTCGTGGAGGCCTATAATTCTCTAGCTGAAAAGGTTGGAGAAAAGGATCCCTTTGTTGCTGTTCGAAGCTCAGCTACGGCGGAGGATCTTCCAGATGCGAGCTTTGCCGGTCAGCAAGAGACTTACCTTAACGTACGTGGCGCAGAGGAGGTTGTTGAGAAGGTAAAAGAGTGCTTCGCTAGCCTCTTCACTGATAGAGCCATATTCTACAGAATACAGAAAGGCTTTGATCATCTTTCTGTAGCTCTAAGCGCCGCTGTTCAGCTAATGGTCTACAGCAAGGCGAGCGGAGTTATGTTTACCCTAGACGTAACAAATGGAGATAGAAGTGTGGTCCTGATAGAAGCAGGTTATGGATTAGGAGAGTACGTTGTTCAAGGCAAGATAACTCCGGACGAGTATATCGTAAGGAAGTCTGACCTCGCAATTGTGAAGAAGAACGTGCCGAAGAAAACCATTCAGCTTGTGAGGCTTCCATCTGGCGGAACCGAAGAAAAGCCTGTTCCGCCGGATCTCCAGGATAAGCAAGTGTTGACTGATGAGCAGATTAAGGAGCTAGCGAAATACGCTATAACCATAGAGAATCACTACAAGAAGCCTATGGATATCGAGTGGGCTTTAGATGAGAGAACAAATAAGCTCTTCATTCTTCAAGCCAGACCTGAAACTGTGTGGGCAGTCAAGAAGGAAGAAGCGAAGCCTGAGGCTGAAATAAAGACGACAACTGAGAGAAAGATTCTTGTTCAAGGTCTTCCAGCCTCCCCAGGAATAGCCGTAGGCAGGGTTCACGTGATCCCTTCTGTCGAGCAGATAAAAGAGTTTGAGAAGGGAGAGATACTTGTCACGGAGATGACTGCGCCTGACTGGGTTCCAGCGATGCGTAAAGCAGCTGCAATCGTCACGGACTCTGGAGGTATGACATGTCACGCTGCGATAGTCTCGCGGGAATTAGGCATCCCCTGTATAGTGGGAACAGCCTCGCGGGGAACTCCAGCTACGGAAGTATTGGAGACCGGACAAGTAGTCACCGTCGATGCAAAGCTCGGAGTTGTCTATGAGGGGGCTCTTGAAGAGGCTGTTGAGAAGCCTGAATATATAACTGGAAAGGCCGTTGCAGTCGCTGAGCCTCATATCGTTACGGGCACTAAGATCTACGTTAATCTAGGTGAGCCGGAGATAGCTGAGAAAGTAGCTGCTCTACCTGCAGATGGTGTAGGCCTCCTTAGGCAAGAATTCGTCTGGAGCAGCGAAATCGGAGAACATCCACTTTATCTCATTGAGATAGGGCGTCCAGAAAAGGTTATAAATAGCCTTGCCGAAGCCTTCCGAAAGATCTGTGCGGCATTCTATCCTAGGCCAGTCGTTATGCGTTTCAGCGACTTCAAATCTTCAGAGTATAGAGAGCTCAAGGGCGGAGAAAAATACGAGCCGGTGGAACCCTCAGCCCTTATGGGTTGGAGAGGCGCCTCTAGATACTACGATCCCAAATATGTGGAAGCGTTCAGACTCGAAGTGAGAGCAGTTAGGAAAGTACGTGACGAATTCGGCCTAAAGAATCTCCACGTCATGATTCCGTTCTGTCGACGCGTTGAAGAGATGGAAAAGATAAACAAGATCTTCGAAGAGGAGGGGCTGCATAGAGGACCGGACTTTAAGGTCTGGCTAATGGCGGAGATACCTAGCAACTGCCTTATAGCAGACAAGTTCAACAAGTATGTTGATGGATACAGCATTGGAAGTAACGACTTAACCATGACTATTCTAGGATGCGACAGAGACAATGAGACGGTTGCCCATCTCTTTGATGAACGTGACCTAGCCGTTAAACGTGCTATAAGATTGCTCATCAAGCTTGCCCACCGTGACGGAAAGACAGTCAGTATATGTGGACAGGCCCCAAGCGTCTATCCAGAGTTCACGGAGTTCCTTGTTCGAAGCGGGATCGACAGTATATCTGTAAATCCAGACGTGGTCGTGGCGACCAGAAAGCTCGTCGCAAGCATTGAACAGCGAATAATGCTCGAAAAACTTACAGGAAAAGGAATGCGTGAAGATCCAGATCTGGACATTCCTCTCGACTAATCATTAACCTCCCTCTAAAATAGCCGCCTCTCCTATTTTTTTGAAATCCTCCATTTTTTAGCTGTTTTGTCAATAGGGCCATTCATTAAATCTCTCAGAGAATCCTAAATCCTTAAAACATGAGCATAGTCTATTGAGAAGTGAACTGAAAGATTTCTGGGCGTGCCACATGGAGAAAGAACTATATGAACTGGAAGTTAAACGACTCGAAGAGGAAGTTAAGAGACGTAACGCAAAGAGAGTTCTCATACAATTGCCAGACGGCTTAAAACCATACGGTCTAAGATTAGCCTCCGCTGTTGAAAGCGCCGGAGCAACCGCCATAATCTCAGGAGATCCCTGCTACGGCGCCTGCGACATAGCCATATCCGAAGCTAAGGAGTTAGATGTAGACTTGATAGTTCATTACGGTCATACCGAGATGCTTGAGCATGTAGATGTTCCCATCATCTATTTCAAGGCGCATGTTCGGATTCCAATTGAAGAAGTCATTAAGAAAGCGATCAAGATGCTAAAGCCTTGGAAGAGAATCGGGCTGGCCACTACCGTTCAGCATATAGATGATCTGGATGAGATTGGAAGGCTGCTCTCCTCCGCAGGTAAAATTGTACATGTTGGAAATACATGCAGCATGCTTTCTCCCGGTCAAGTTTTAGGCTGCAACTACATTAACGCTAAGACTATAGCTTCTGATGTTGATGCATTTCTCTTCTTTGGCGGGGGACGCTTTCATCCACTAGGATTAGCTCTTGCTACGATGAAACCCGTTATTGCCGCGGATCCTTTCCAAGAAAAAGCGTTCTCATTAGAGAGCGATATGAGAAAGATTTTGAGAAGAAGATGGGCTATGATTGAAGAAGCTAGAAAATCAGAGATCTTCGGGGTCATCATAGGTTTAAAGCCGGGTCAGAAAAGGCTGAAGGCCGCCCTCGAAATAATGGAGGAGCTGAAGAGAAAAGGAAAAAGGCCGTATCTTTTAGCCTTACGGGAGATAACGTCAACATCGCTTGGGAACTTCCCCAAAATTGAAGCCTACGTCAACACTGCATGTCCAAGGATCTTCCTTGACGACTCTTCAATTGCTCCTCATCCCGTTTTGACTTTAAAGGAGGCTTATGTGGCTCTTGGAAAAATAACGTGGGAGAATCTTCTGAAGGAGGGAATCATCTAGTTTACGATTTTAGAAAGGCCTTTTCAGGCTGATGTGAATTGATGAAGAAGAAACATTTGGCGATGCTGCTTTCACAGCTGATGCCGAATCCCCAACCCAAGTTGATGTGGGAAGGCTACACGATCGATGCTGAAAGCGCAGCAGAAATTGCATATATTGCCTTCATGCATGGTGATATAAAAGGAAAAAGAGTTGCTGATTTAGGATGCGGATCTGGGATATTAGGCATCGCAGCCGCGTTGCTTGGAGCACGTCAGGTCTTTGGGATCGATATAGACAAGACGGCGATAAAGACGGCGGTGTTTAATGCTGAGAAAGTGAATGTTAACATAGACTTCGCTATAGGAGATATAGAATGCGTCATTAATAGATTTGATACGACCATTATGAATCCTCCTTTCGGGACATGGAGAAGAGGCGTGGACGTTAAATTTTTAAGAAAGGCCCTTGAGATCTCGGATATCGTATACTCGCTGCATAAACGAAGCGATTCTGTTCGGCTGTTTCTTGAGGATAAGATAAGAAGAATGGATGGTAAGATCAGCTGGATAAAGGAGATTAATCTGACTATTGGAAGAACCTATCAGTTTCACAGAAAGAGAAAATATCAAGTCGAGGCTGATCTCTACAGAATTACTCATTTAGATCAGTCATGTAACAGCAGATGAATCTTGAAGCTAACAGCAAGACTAATATGGAAGCTAAATGACGTTTCTTAAGGATAGATCTAAAAAAGCGTTAGATGGGTTGCTAATGAGTAGAGTTAAAAGCAGTGGTCAATTCGTTGTTCCCGGGCAAAAGTTAGGGGTTATCGAAGAATTCATGCCTGACTCCGGCACGTATGTGAGAGATGGTTACATATATTCTTCAAGTGTAGGTTACGTGCTGATAGACTTCGTCAATAAGAAGGTCTCTGTCTATCCAGTAGCGCGTAACATCAATGTTCCAAGAATTGGCAGTATAATTATCGGATGGGTTACGGGCGTTCAGAATTCTTCCGCGACTGTTCAAATAATAAAGGTTGGAAGAAAATTTCTCCCTGGACATTTCACCGGAATAATACATATCTCTGATGTTAGTCATAGATATCTTGATAACATGTATGATGCCTTCAGAATAGGAGATTTAATCCGCGCTAAGGTCATAAGCGACAAGAACAAAACTTTTCATCTTACAACGAAGGATGAGAATCTAGGTGTTCTGTACGCCTTCTGTTCGCAATGCGGCGGCATCTTAATAAAGCGAAGAAGCCTTAGATGCACTGTTTGTGGGAATATTGAAAAACGCAAGATTGCCTCTGACTATGGAAAAGAAGCGTTATAAGGGAGGAATTGACTTGGAAATAAGAGTATTGAGGAGAAATTCTCAGGAGCTAAAGCTCGAGATTGAAGGAGAAGGACATACCCTCTGCAACCTTTTGGAGTCTGTTCTTTTAGAAGATGAGAATGTTGAATTCGCCGGGTATGATGTGCCGCATCCTTTGGTCTCGAATACAACATTCTTTATCCGAACGAAGAAGGGGAAGAAGCCGGAGGAAGCATTGGTTGGAGCTATTGAAAAGATTCGTCAGAGAGGCAAAGAATTGGGTCAAGAGATCGAGAAGGCTCTTCAGGAATGGGAGAAGAAGGAGAAGGCTTCTGGCAGATAGGCAAAAGAGTTTTTATCCGAGCTTTAATCCTATTGCAGCTCCAGCTAAGAAGCTCCCTGCAAATGGCAGGCTGGAAATTATCGGTGTAATTATGTTAGGGGCCTCACCAACTATTCCAAGTAAGCCTTGAATTTTTTCAATAAGCACATCATAGTTTATTGCGATTATCCCCTCATATCCCAGATAGATTAATAGAAGGGCCAACGTCCCAATCACGGCTGCTACAAGCTTCGTCAGCTTCTTTATTGCATATCCAGCGAAAAATCCCAGAATTCCTCCGATTCCGAGCTGATACACAAGTGGGCTTAATAATTCGCTCATAAGCTTGCCTCCCAGAGACCGGAGCGATCCAGATGATTAATCTCAATCAGAATTATTAAGCCTTAGGTTACGAAATTCTAGATTTCTGCACTATCTTCTGCAAAAGGTTTACAAATGCATCCTCAATATTTTCAAATATGCTTATGATTTGAAGGATTTCCAGAAGCGATAAGACGCCCTTAAGCCATGCGTAGACTATGAGAGCTTCAGCGGCATTCGCCTGTTGATGTCTGTCCATTCTAAAAGGCATGAGGCTTCTAAGCCCGGACCTTCTTAAGGCTGAAGCAAGAATAAGGTTACTTAGTTTTTTCCCAACAGGCTTGCCTTCCCTTACTGAGAGGGCTAATGAATAGATAAAGTTTACAAATGCATCTCCTAAGGCTGCTAGATTGTTATCAGCCATGATTTCGGCTAAGCTTTGATACTTTGGGACAAATGAGAGATCCAAATCATCTGATAAGTCTTTTCGCTTATGCATAAAGAAGCACCTTTACTCTTGAACCTTTAGCTTTCGTCAGAATAAAGTTTTCATACTGAGAGATAATTAAATGGGGAATGGTGATTCCTCAAGTCATATTGAGCATTTGTGTTGGAAATCTCATTTGAGGAAAAAGACATGAAGCGGACAATAGTACTAAAGGTTAACAGTGAGAATCCGGAAGAGGATAAGATCAAAGCTGCTGCTAAAATAATTCGTAGGGGCGGTTTAGTGGCTTTTCCAACAGAGACTGTTTACGGTCTCGGCGCTGATGCTTTAAATCCTAAAGCCGTTCAGCGAATATTCGAGGCTAAGAATCGCCCCTTTGATAATCCTCTGATCGTTCACATCGCGGATAAGAGGGAAATTTATAGATTGTCAGACGAAATTCCAGAAGGCATAGATAAATTGATGGATTTTTGGCCTGGACCCCTAACTCTTATCCTTAAAGCTTCAAGAATTGTTCCGAGAGAGACGACTGGAGGACTAGATACAGTAGCTATAAGGATGCCTAATCATAAAGTCGCTCTGGCCCTAATTCGAGAGTCGAGAGTTCCAATTGCGGCGCCAAGCGCTAACCTTTCAGGGCGTCCCAGCCCAACCACCGCGATGCATGTTAAACAGGACTTAGAAGGACGTATAGATATGATTCTAGATGCTGGCCCAACAAAGATAGGTGTGGAATCTACTGTTTTAGATCTCACATCGAAGCCTCCTCAGATTCTGAGACCTGGAGGGCTACCGTTTGAAGAGTTGAAACGCGTATTGAAGGAAATTACGATTCATCCGTCGGCGGTTGCTGATAAAAATCTACAGATAGAGCGGGCTCCCTCACCCGGTATGAAGCATAGACACTACTCTCCTAAGGCTCAGCTCATCCTTGTCGAGGGAGATATAGATGCTGTGATAAATAAAATCCAAGAGCTGGTAGACCGCTATGATGAGAGCGGTAAGAAGGTAGGTGTTCTAGCAACAGATGAGACAAGATATCATTACAGGGCGGATGTGATAAAGTCGCTAGGAAGCCGCGAGGACTTTGCTTGTTTAGCGAAGAACCTATTTAGATTATTACGCGAGTTCGACGAGGAGAAAGTTGACGTTATAATTGCTGAGGGTGTTCCATTAAAAAATCTAGGCTTAGCCGTTATGAATAGGCTTAGGAAGGCCTCGGGCTTTAACATCGTTAAAGCTGGCTAGTCTTCCTCTACGTCTTCTATTCCTTTCTCTGTGATCATGAATCGAACTGGAATCTCTGGCAGATAGGGACTGTCTATTACTCTCGCAGTTCTGATTCCCTTACTGCCTTTACGTAGGAATACTCGGTGGGTGCAGGCATGAGCCATTATGTTTCCACCAGCAGGCCTATTTGGGTCTCCAAAGAAGGTTGTAGGATTGCCTTGAACCTGATTTGTTAATACAACTGCGATATTATAAGCCTCTGAGAGACGGATGAGTTTATGTAAGTAAAGATTCAATTTTTGCTGTCTGTCAGCTAGATTTTCACGGCCGATATACTCTCCTCTGAAGTGGCTGATCATGCTGTCAATAACTACTAGCCTTATGTTATTTTCAGGAACAAGCGTGAAGAGTCTGTCGATTAATAGGCATTGATGGCTGCTGTTATAGGCCCGGGCGACTAAAATATTATTTGCAACTACTTCAGGATCTAAACCTTTGGCTGACGCTATCTGATATATTCGTTCAGGCATAAATGTGCCTTCTGTATCGATAAAGGCGACGTTACCATTCAGCCCTCCATCCTCAAAGGGGAGCTGTGCAGTCACTGAGAGCATTAGGCAGAGCTGGGTTTTTCCCGATCCATACTCCCCTATAAATTCCGTTAAGGCCTGAGTCTCGACTCCTCCTCCTAAAGCTTCGTCAAGCTTTTTGCTGCCGGTTGTGCATCTCTTCATGCTCTTTCTTTTCTCGTAAAATTCCTGCGCGGTCTTGAACTCTGCACTTAGCAGTTCTCTAGCGGCTTTTTGAATTTTGAGTATTGTGTTGAATCCTATATTCGTCTTCTGTGTGATTTCAAGCGGAGGCGTTACGGCGACCGCCTCTATTGTTGTGTATCCGGCTGCCCTAAGCTTTGAAGCAATCGAGGAGCCAACGCCATCAAGCGATTCAAGATCTTCAGACATTATTTATATCTCCATTCTATATCTTTAGACGAGATTTCTCTCCAGCATTTCCTGCATATCGGCAATCTTCTCCCCTTAAACATTATGTACAAGGCTATATCCGTATTGGAGCATTTTCCATTCCAAGGATTCATACATCGTTCTCCCACCGTAATCACCGGCCTATAGGTTACATGATCTTTGAGTGATCCATGTCCTCCTCTCTTCTTCATCAAGAGAGTTCCCTCTTTACTCTGTCAAGAGTTTCGAAAAATCTGTATTTAAGAAATCTGTGAAAGTTGAGGGAGGGGGGTATATGGTCTCCGACATCCAATAATAAATTATGGCAATTATTTTCGAGTTTTATCCGTCTGGACGCTGAATTTTCTCCAGAAATTCGATGAAATGTTTAATGATCTGATTATCCCTATTTATCTGATATGTTCTAGGCGAAAATGGATACTCCTTAACCCATCCTTTCTCAACTAAGATTCTGAGATGCCCTGCAACGGATGGTGTTCTCAAACCAGTAGCTTTTACCAGAGCATACTTTGTATAAGCCTCCTCCGGATGAAGCGCAAGCTGCAGTAGAATTCTGAATTTGCTTCCTCCCCCAAAGCCTTCTTCAAGATCTCTCCAGAGATCTTCTCTTTTATCCATCAAGTTACTTCCTCCCTCAATCTTTCCATAAGGTTGTTTAGAAACTGCTCGAGATCTATAAGAGAAGCTCCGGAGATTCCTATCTCCGTTAGAGATTTCATCTCGATTATTCCCCGATATATTAGGTCTTGTAAGCATTCTTCGAATCTTTCAGTAGGCTCAAGATTAAATTCCTCACATATAATCTGGTAATTTCTGCGTATATCACGTAGTCCCACATATGCTGATCCACTAGATCTTAGGCTACGTACCAAAGCTAGAAGAATCAGCTTTCCATTCTTGTCAAGGCTTATAATATCCTCAGAAGTAATGGAGGGATTGATCTCACTGTAAACTTTTCTAACATGATCTGGTAGAACCTTATTAAATCCTTGATTCTCTGCCAGATTTCCTGAATAGTATAGAAGGTCTAATCCTACGCGTATATCGCCGTTGATAGGGGGATTTGCGGTAATATCGCTGACAAGGTTTAGCGTATCTTCATCAATTACTCCGGGATGAAACGCCTCCTCCACACGGTCTGAAAGTATCTCTCTAATCTGAGGAGCAGTATATCTAGAAAACTCTATAATTCCAAGTCCAAGCGTAGATTTTTCTCCGGGATCCAAGCGTTTATGCCACTCTAGAGACTTCGCTATGAAGATCTCGCCGATTATCGGAGAGGTCTCCCCGGGACTCATCTCCGTTGTTCGAGTTAGATCGTATATGACGTGTTCCTTAGGGTTCGTCTGAATAAAATAGTCTATTTCATCGAATGTTATAAGTGCGAATAGATTTTCCGCTTTCAGATATTCGACGAATTGCTGAATCATTTCTTCTGGACTTAAGCTTCTCGTCGATATTTTTGGAGTTAATTTTCTAACGAGATTCCTGAATAGGACATAACGTGTCGTGCCGTCTACCTTACAATTCACGTAGATATATCTTAAATTAACACCTTCTTTTTCAGC
>CAZEGS010000020.1:0-25507 GCA_964512445.1 uncultured Candidatus Bathyarchaeia archaeon | reverse complement strand
TTTTGGGATAAATTCGTATACTAAACCAGCAGCAACGAAAGCGAAAAGAAGGCATTTCAAAGCTCTAGCAGATCCAATAAGGCTAGAGATTCTTCAGCTTCTCCGCGAAGGGGAAAAGTGCGTCTGCGAGATCGTCCCACAATTGGAAATTGCGCAGCCGCTAGTTTCACGTCATCTAAAAGTTTTGAAAGATTGCGGGCTCGTTAAGGATGGGAAGGATGGAAACCGTAGGATCTACTCAGTCGCAGATTCTAGAATCTTCAACGTAATCGACGATATAACCCCAGACTTTATGAAATCTCTTTCTAAAATAATAATTGAACAAACTATCTATAGCTCTTTACTTAATTAGCTATTCAAGCGCGGCCTTAACCCTGAAAGAATAACGCTGTGAGCGCTGGGAGGGCTGCTTTCTAATCTGTCGAATGTGGTGAATGGACAACTATTCATCGTCATTCAAGTAAAGGAGTAAAATCTCAATATGGAAGCTAGTCTAAAATAAAGGTTCAAAGACCATCACTGACCGTCACCAATTTATATCGAAATCGCACAAAAATCACGTTCTCTCGAGAAAATAAACCAGGAAAAAATTGCAAAATATTTATGGCGCCGGGTGTGGGATTTGAACCCACGCGGCCCGATGGACCACAGGCTTAGCAGGCCTGCCCCCTACCAGGCTAGGGTAACCCGGCAATTATACCCTAACTAATTATTTCAGCAATCACCAACTAACTGCGTGATTCTTCTGATGAAGTCTTATATAAGTGTTTTAGAATTTAGATATGAGTCTTGCCAGCGTATCCACGATCTTCTCCTTCTCCTCATACTGTATCTGCTCGAATAGTTCTATTAGTTTGTTTATGAGCATTCTGTATCGTTTTGTATGTTGGTTTAGGATCCATTCCATAAAGCCGTGCGCTAACAGCTCTTTAGCTCGTTTAGGATCCTCAGCATAAATGAAGATTGTGTCGCCTGAAACCTCCTCCTCAAGCCGTCTTCCATTCCTAAATTTTATGATGCCTGGAACCCATTCGACTTCAACCTTAAAGCCCATACCAACCCTTCTTTTAAATTTTTCAAGCTCCTCTCTAAGCTCTGTCTCAACTCGATCGGCTTCCTCGGCCTGAGCTGAGAGTCTACTCTGAGGCTGCCTACTAGACGTTAATCTATATTCAGGCATTCGCGCGCGCGAACCAGCAGCTCCATCCTAGATCAAAAATATATCTGTGCATCAAAAATATAGGTTATACCCCTAAACATAAATAAAAAAGAAGCGCGCGCGTGATGAAGAAGACGGAATAGATGCTTTATATGGGTGATGAAACATGAAAAAATCTGTTTTATTAGGCTTGGTTGTTTTCTTAGGAGTTTTTTCAGGAGTATTCGCAGCTAATATTATGTTTTACACGCAGCCAAAAGCTTCTGGCGGTATAGGTGAAATACAGGTCTCTTACGCCGTCTACTACAAGTCTCTCAAGGAAGCATACAGAGCAGCAGATTTGGTCATCATCGGAAAAGTTACTCAAGTCGAGTACTATCTAAAACCTACATCAACCAAGACTATATCCACAGTAATAGGTCCACTGGTTCCATCAAGGCCATTAACATATTCGTGGATTAGAGTAGAGAAGGTTATCAAAGGTCGATTAACGAACAATACTGTTCTCGTCAGGCAGGACGGCGGGCTGGGATATCATGATACGCCCATCGTGCTTCCTGAGGATCCTCCGCTTATGAAGAACGAGAGTGTCATACTGTTCCTAATAAAGGGTAGCAGCGAGAAATATCAAGAGGAGTATGTCTATCACGGACCCTTCGGCAGATTTGAAGTCATAGATGAGAAAGTATACTCGGCAATTTATGGACTTCCCACAAGTTTTATGGGCAGAGAGATACAAAGCAGAAAAGAGGCAAGCATAATCTTGTCAATAGCGCCTGACTACAAGGATATAAACGGAGTTCCACTCGAAACGTTCATAGAGACCTTGAATGCTGAAAACTAATATTAGCGCGCGAATGGAGGTGGCTAATATGGTTAGCAAAAGATTTCTGGCTATAGTTCTCTTGGTTATGATAGTGGCTATTGCTGGGTTTCTGGTCTACATTCATCTGAGCAGTCCTTCGATACGTCTTAATGCTACTTTAAGTCGGCTTAAATATGGCGGCGCAAAAGAGGGAGAGACTATCGAGGTTCGTCCCAGATTTAAGGGAGCCGGAATAGTGATCCCGCCATTCAAGAGATACTCGTTGCAGAGAGGATTAGAGGAGATAGCGAAGAAGTATCGTGCCGTGCCGAAACTACCGAATTGGCTTCCAGAAGGCATGGCATACGCGGAGGTTTACATAGGCCCCACAGACATTATATGCTTCAGCGACAGGAAGATCGAGAACTTCCTGTTTGCCAACATATCATTCGAAATTAAGTATGGAGTACCCCAGCCGAGACTAGAAGACATTAAAAAGACGATAGATCCAAACCGAAAACGGCTGATTCAAGTAAGAGACATATGGGTTGTCCTAATTCCAGAGGCTCATTCCGGATACCTTGACGTTGAGGAAGCCTTTGACCCGTCTCCCTTCGCATACTTCTGGGATGACGATTTCTACTGCATGGTAAGCGCACGATCTCCGTTAACCGCCCAAGACCTAATAAAAATAATCGAGAGCATGGAACCCGAAAGCCGGCAATCCTAATAGAACTTCGTCGATAGTTTAATTTTTCGGGGATTAGCGCACGCCACGCGGTCCCTACCCGCCGGAAGATTCAATCCGGAAATAAAAAATGGGGAGTTTTCTGCGCTATGTGGATTTCCCTATAAGTATCCTCCCGCTTGGGAGCACGCTTATGAAGTCCCAGCCCTCGGCTAAATAGCGTTTAAGCTCCTCTTCGCTAACAATCTTTTTGGGGTCGCCGTTCGCGTTTTCTTTTATCCTGTAGCCTTCTAGGCTTAGCTTTCTGATCTCCTCTATGGCCTCGTCCACAGTTTCATATTTGGCTAGGGCTTCCTCAACACGCTTTATCCTATCCTCCGGAAAGCATAGGAGCTTCATCATGTCGAGTATCTGTTTCTTTCTGATTTCTTCCATGTTGGCTGCGGATTGCGGGAAGAATCTGATCTCCATATATTTCTTTCTTAGCTCCTCGGTTTTTGTGTAATCGTAGTAGGGGTCTTGGGTTCCCGGTAGGATGTGGCCCATAAGGAACTCCCGATCTTCCGGGTCAAGCCTATTATTTCTTAACGCTAATTCGAAGGCTTTTCTTAAGCTGTGAGCTGTGACGTTCCTCCATTTTTCTATTCCAGCCTGCTTTGCCGCTCTTTTAACCATTCGCTCCAGGCCATTCTTGGATACCGGCGTGAACCTCTGCTTTTCTCGGGGAACCTGGTTGCTGTCTGAGCAG
The DNA here is from genome assembly GCA_964512445.1 of uncultured Candidatus Bathyarchaeia archaeon. Classification (GTDB taxonomy): domain Archaea; phylum Thermoproteota; class Bathyarchaeia; order Bathyarchaeales; family DTEX01; genus B63. The sequence goes on along the minus strand of CAZEGS010000020.1, from coordinate 22,107 downwards.
AAAAGCGGCTCCTCATCCCTTAATTCTCCGAATCGACGTTTTCTCTCCTCAAGATATTCCCTTAGAGCCTTAACCGTTTCTGGGCTGATAAACGTGTAGTAGGGTATGTTTCCCTTGCATGCCGCCGGGTCAACCTCCTTCATTTCTGGGTATACGGGGATCTTTACTGCTGTCAATCCCCTCTCCAGCTCCTCCCTCACATCTCCAATCCTTACAGCCCTTAAAGTCGAGTTGCGAAGCCCAGACGTGTAAAGCATAAATATTATGGCTCTATTTTTAGCTGAGCCTGACGCATACCCCATCCTGTAGATCTCTTCCGCCGTTGGAATGTACTCAGCCTTCTTACGGTACCTGGACGGCTGATGGTAACGCTCAACCCTAAGCTCCATATCACCCTTAAAGCCGTTAAGCCTAAAGAAAGTCCTCAGATAGGCTTGGCTAACGTTAACATATCGAATGCTATAGCCCTTATCCCTCAAATGATCCGTAAAGTCCTGACAGAGGCTGGAGGCATCCTCCGGGCTCAGAGCCACAAGCTCGTCGGGACTCAACCTGCAAAACCTACAAAACTGCATCAGGGTGACGCAGAAGTTCTCCCTGGTCTTCTCACTCCTCACCTTCCTGGAATAATGCCTCAAAACCCTTTCAACACTACTATAACCGCTCCTCCAACCCTCCACCCTAAGAAATCTCTCCCAAACCTTCAAGATGCATCACCGACAAAAAATGGGTGACGGCCATATATAAATGTTAGGGCATAATAAACAAGCCACACTACCAGGCTAGGGTAACCCGGCCTTACATCTCTTTCCTATATTGAATTCTCAAACATTAAAATATTATTTTTTAATTAGCTGGCAACGAATGAGAGATTCTGATTTTTTGGGGCTTGATTCAAGTATAGGCCATAGCCATTTTGATCTGCTTGTGAAGCAAATATATGGTGAGAGCTGCTAAGAAGATGTAAGTCGCGGCGAACCCGGATGATACTGGAGCTGCTGCATTGACCCGTATGAGACGAAATACAAGGCCGATGTTGCCGTATATCTCATAATGGATGACTGGTAAGAAGATCTCTGAAAAAACAACTATGAATGAGATTAGCCATGGAAAGATAAGAGCCATAACTATGCTGATCGGTATATACATCCATGTTTTTTCAGCGGCGTTTCTGTTAACGATCCAAGAGATTATTCCTCCGAGGAAACATCCGAATGAGCCGGCTTTCAGTGAAAAGCTGAAGGTATCTCCGAAGAAATCTGGAAGAGTATAAGTGGCAAATAGAAATGATAGGCCGAAAGCAAGGGGCATTAGATACCAAAGGTTAGAAACTCTCTTTACCTTCTCTCCGCAGCAGAAACCAACCTCTTCAATATTTACTCTTCTGTAGCAGTGAGGACAGATAGCGACAGGAACCTTCCGACGTAAATACGCCGCGTATAGATGGCTTCCCAGACTCAAAGCGTAGAATAACGTTGCAAGATAAAAGAGTGGTAAAAGCGTCTGCGCCCTCGAATCGTATGCTCCGAGTAACGAGCTGAAGGTGGATATCGCTAATAATGATAGGTAATCGCTGATCAACGTGTACTTTCCCTCTCTCTGCAACTTTCCCCTAAGATCCTTAACATTCAGCCAGATCCACACGGTGAATATGACGGATAAACCTACGCCAACTATAGGCCAAAACCATAATTGATCCCATAACGGAGATTCAAGTTTAGTATGCAGAAATATCTTCTTTTCATTCGTTTGCGGCCTTATGACTATATAATATCTATCTTTAAGATCTGCCTTAACCCTGAGATGTCCATCGCTACTACTGGCATGTTGTCTGAATAGATATCCTTTCTGCGTAAGATATAAAACATAGACCTCTATTTGAGGAGGCTTCTCAATCTCAGAGGATGAAAAATCAATCGAGAGTTCCTCGTCCTTTTTAAGATCAACATGAAAAACCACCGGAAAACCCTCTAAAATTATATCTTTAGAATCAGTGCGGCTTATCGGTCTGCTGATGTCTACATAAAACTCGTAATTTACTGTTCTCTCTTCATCCAAGTTTCTAAGCGTAATAGTTACCTCTCCACCCTCGGCAGAATAATAAAGGGAACCGATACCTCCCTCGGGAAAGGGTGTGAAGATAACAGTGATTTTACCTCCATTCCCCTCGAAAGACCTCTCTATAGAAGCTTCTCCTCCAATCGTTCTCAAACCCAATACGAGTACACTCTTTTCTGCTACGTTAACAACGTAGCTCTTTGTAGAATTTGGCGGTAGCATATCCGAATAAAGGATGTCTGGACTTATCTGCTTCTCCGCTGATGAAAGATGGGCTTTAACGGGAAAGACTAATGATAATTTGTCTCCAAAACCTTCGTTAATACATAGAAATACAATCGTAAATAATGCGATTATTATAAACGTGAGCAATCCATTATTTATCCTCATATGCATAGAGACACTCCAATCTAATGCATCTAATCTGAGCGATAATAATCTTTCTGATTTCCATACCGCTTCAAAATTGAGCCTTATAGAAAATTTTAAGTCTTAAAACGTTCACTCTCTTTTTAAAGAAACTCATAGCGTGAACTTGCTGCCCAGCAAACAGAGTTATCTGAAAAAGCACCTGCACAATTTAAAGAAAAGAGATCATATGCGGGTTAGGAACTTGAAGATTCAAATGAGAGATCTTCTCTTAATAGTCGGAATAGTTGGATTAGCAGGCACGATAACCCTCATATTAACTGAGAAATCTCCATCCACATATAATGGTAATTTGAGACATGTCCTTTTGAACGAAACATTCAACGTTGAAAGAAACACAGTATTTTTCTTTGAGATTAAACTTAAAGAAGGAGAAACGATTAAAGGCTACTTTTCAGTTGAAGGGCGAGTATGCATCAACTTCTACCTTCTAGACAAAGAAAACTTCGCAAAGATGTCAGCAAATAAAAATTACTTATCACTCATCTCCGCGATCCACGTTACAAAATATGAATTTTCATTCACTCCGGAAAAGCAAGGAACCTATTATTTCGTCTTCGATAACAAAAGATTGATCGAAGGAGAGATATGCAAAGATAAAACTATCATCTTCACGGTCATTAGAGAAGCGGCATAAATTATGCACGTCTGGCTGCTACTTGTCTTCTAACATCCCAAATAACAAATCCCAAAAAAACAAGACTTACACCCAATGCTATTATGCCGACAGTAAATTCAGCGGTCCCTTTCTTAACAATCATGAGCGAAAAAGAGATTAGAACAAGCAGAAATAATGCCAAATTGAAAGCTATTTTTCCTACATGAGGCTCCATGCCCAATCCTAGAGCATAGAAAACTTATAAGCTTTCTCGTGATGATTCGAGCCTGTTCACACCTTCTCCAAAAATAATATATACTAAAAAAATCGAAAAAGAATACCAAGTATATAATAAAGGATCAAAAGGAGTATTTAGAAAAATGCAGCTTAAGCGCGAATTATCCGTAATCGCCATTCTAGCAATGGCATTGTTATTATCCGGCGTAGCCACTCCGACCCAGAGCCTCGTAGAGGATAATAAGGCAGTATTTGTTTACATCCAACCTATCCCGAAGCCTCCAGCCCACTTCAACAGCTATGTCACAAGACCAGCCCTGCCAGCTCTACCGCTGGTTCTAGAGCCTCTCGCCTACTTCAACAGAGAAAATGATACATGGATTCCATGGCTGGCAGAGAGCTGGGAACTCTCCGATGATGGATTAAACCTCACAATACATCTTCGAAAAGGTATAAAGTGGAGTGATGGAACAGACTTCACAGCAAAGGATATAGAAGCAACATGGTACTGTGGTAGACTGGTCGCTTGGGGACAATGGAACTATATAGATGATATAGAGATAGTGGATAATTATACAGTTATCTTCCACCTTAAGAAGCCATGGATATTCACTGAATATCAAATCTTAAGAACTTTGATTTCTCCATACTCAGTCTACGGCAACTTTTCTGATGCAGCTAGGGAAGCCTACGCCGAGGGAGATAAAGAGAAAATTGATGCTCTAGCAGCAAACTTAACGGCATATAGACCTCCCAAGGCTGTTGGAACAGGCCCATTCGAATTTGTGAAACTAACAGCTTCTGAGATGCTCTTCAAGAAAAGAGATGAATACTGGCATGGAATTGACAAAATTAAGTTTGATTATTATAAACAGCTCCACCTAGGCTCAGGCCCATCAGAATTCGCAGGAATAATATCATATCAGTGTGACCTCTGCTCTCCAGACCTCACAAGAGAAGCCTATCAGATGATAAAAGCTCTAGGAAACATCTATGTACCCACATATTCCTGGTATCACGGACAATCATTAGTCTTTAATTGGCATAGGTATCCATTATCGCTATTAGAAGTTAGACAGGCCATTGCATACGCGATTAATAGAACTGAGCTCTGTGTAGCAGTATCTCCTGATCCGAAATTTGCCTTCCCAACAGAATATCCATGCGGCCTAACAATCGGCGACTTTAAGAAGTGGGTGGATCCGAACTTCTTAAAGTACTTCAACAAGTACGAATACAATCCGAACAAGACAATTGAGATATTTGAAAGCTTGAATTTCACGCGGGGATCTGATGGTATCTGGGTTACTCCTAATGGTACGCGGCTTGAATTTGACCTGATATCGCCGCCTTGGACTGATTGGGCCTTGTCATGTGAAAACATCAAGGCTCAATTGGAGAAGGTCGGCGTCAAGATAAACGTCTATGCCACGGAGCCTGTTGTCTGTACAAGAGTGCCTGCGGGCGATTTCGATATGGCTCTGCACTGCTTCTTGAGAAACTTCGGAAATCTACCTGTTCCATACCAGCCATTCGCCGACCGTTCATTTGGAAGCTCATGGTCTAAAGGAGTTGGAACATACGGTAAGCTCTTTGAAGTACCCGAATACGGACTGGTGAACGCGACGGATCTATCCCTCAAAATAGTTACTACGCTTGACCCAGAGAAACAGAAAGAGATGATAACGATTCTAGCCTATATCGAAAATCACTATCTACCGCACATAGGAATCAGAGAAAAGCCATCTACATGGACCTTCAATATGCGTGACACCGTCTGGCCTGACCCCGAAACGAATCAAGGCTTCTACAAGTGGTGTTCAATGGCCCTAGAAAGAGCAGTAGCATACTATCTACTTAACGGCTGGATCTATCCGGCCAAGATGCCCTCTCCTTCTCCGTCTCCTTCGCCGTCCCCGTCTCCTTCGCCCTCACCTTCGCCTTCACCAAAGCCTGAAATAGTGGAAGTTGTGCCTACATGGGTATATGGCGTCGTCGGAATAGCAGTCATCGCCATAATAGCCGCTATAGTAGTAATTGCGACGAAACGAGGATAACCAACCCCCAACCTTTTTTTTGGAAAACTTTTTTTGGGAAAAACTAATTTATACCACATTAAAGTTTGAATATAAGGTGCAAAGCGATGAGATGGATTGTAAAAAGAACGATCAAAATGGTATTAACCGTTTATGCAGTAGTAACAATCACGTTCTTTCTAATTAGGGCGATGCCTGTGAATCCTCTCCAGAGGGCTCTACAGGAATTCATTGTTCAGGGAATGGAGGAATGGCAAGCAAAACAAATGGTTGCAGCCCTCTACTCCCAATTTGACATTTCAAAACCTATAGGAGAACAGTATGTTCTCTATATTTCCGGCCTGCTCCGAGGTGATCTCGGCAGGTCAATTTATTATCTGAATGTGCCTGTAATAGAGATTATAGCTCAGGCTATAGTCTGGACGGTTTTTCTGCTTTCAACATCTTTGACGCTAAGTTTTCTTATAGGTATAGGCCTTGGAATATTAATGGCCTACAAGAGAGGTTCCAAATTCGATTCGATCATGTGTGGAATCTGCACATTCTTCAACGCGATGCCAAACTATATACTTGCATTCTTTCTTCTCTTCTATCTAGCCTACGGCGCTGGCTTGTTCCCATCCTATGGTGCATATGACATAAAGCTCGAACCAGGATTCAACTGGCCCTTCATTTCAAGCGTACTAGAACATGCAGTTCTCCCTATCGTGTCCATGGTAATAACAAGCTTTGGCGGATGGGCTCTAAGCATGAGAGGAAACACGATCAGCGTGCTAGGAGAAGATTATGTTGTAGCAGCGGAAGCCCGCGGTTTACCTAAACGGAGAATTATGCTTTCATATGTGGGTAGAAACGCCATCTTGCCGTTGTTCACATCTTTCGCGATAAGCCTCGGCTTCATCTTCGGAGGCTCCACCCTTATAGAAACATACTTTAGCTATCCAGGGACAGGGTGGTACCTCGTCTTAAGCATAAATAGAAGAGACTATACTTTAATGCAAGGATTCTTCCTAATAATAACGCTTGCCGTGGTAATATCAAACTTCCTTGCAGACATACTCTACAGTAAACTTGATCCAAGAATAAAGATGGAGTAAAAAAGAGATGGAAAGATCAAGATTCGTTGAAAAAATGAAGGATCAGCTGAGATCCACATACGAGATAATAAAAGAGTTAACCTCAACTGTAAGGGGAAAAGTTGGTTTTTCCATAACCTTAATGTTCTTCTTTATGGCAACGATTGGACCCATAATCCTCCCATTAAATCCGATGAGCTTCAAACTGTCCGACGCATATAAACCGCCATCGCTAGAGCATCCGCTTGGAACAGACTATTTCGGCAGAGACGTCCTTAGAATGATTGTGGCGGGATCAAGAGACGTCATCTTGGTTGGAGTTCTCGCAGCATTCATTACGCTGGGGATAGGCTTGGTGGTCGGGATGACTGCAGGCTACGTAGGCGGCATCGTAGACTCAGCGTTGATGACAATGGCGGACATCGTACTTACTATCCCCGGATTCCCACTCCTACTCGTGCTAGCATCAACAGTTTTTAAAAAGGCCATGGATCCATTTAGTCTTGCACTCGTATTAAGCATCGCCGCATGGGCAGGCCTCTCCAGATCAATACGATCTCAAGTTCTCTCACTTAAAGAAAGAGAGTTTATAGAAGCGGCTAAATGTCTCGGACTATCAAGGCTTCACATAATATTCAAGGAAGTCTTGCCTAACTTAGCCCCATACATCGTCACCATACTAATTCTACAGGTTACCAGAGCCATCTACTCCGAAGTTGCCCTATACACCCTAGGCGTCGCGCCATACAACACAACAAACTGGGGAGTCATGCTGAATAACGCCATTCAGCAATCAGGAGCTATATACTCAACGAGACGCTCAAATCTGCTTGCCCCCGCCTTCTTCATCGTCCTCTTACAACTAGGGTTGATAACTCTAGCCGGAGGCCTCGACGAAGTATTAAATCCGAGAATTCGGAGGAAGTAAACTCTTAATCTCCTTAAAAGGATAATCATTTTCAATCAAAAATATTTTTATCCCTGCAAAAAGATCATCACATCCAAAGGATATTCTATTTTTATGATTCTCCCATTGATTATACTTGATATCGAGCTGTTCAGTCTCCATAAATGATTAAGAAGTATACATGACTTTATTGGAGATCTATAATGCCTGAAGATCTTGAGAGAAAAAAATTTGAGATCCTAGCTGTACTGGCACTCACGATATTCTTCACCGCAATCTCATCATGGAAACTCGGCTCGGCAGATGTTCCCGTAACCAGCTTTAAGATAAGAAATGAAGAATCATTCTATATAGACCTTAAAAACCCGACAAAAGTTAGGTATCTCTATCTTCTCTATAAAGGAGAATTAAATTTTTCCCTCTTCATCGGAAAACCGGATGGTTGGAGAAGACTGAACATCATTAAAGTTAACGATTACTACCGTTGGATTAACCTATGGGTTGGAGAAAAAACCCGTTTCATAAAGCTTTACTTTCCAACAGCAGATGGAGAAATAGTTGAGATCGTTGCAGTAGACGAAAATGATGAAAAAATTAAGATCCATTCAATTATAGGCAAAAGATCCGAATCTAACGAACTATGGAAGATGATAGATGAACAGGAAAAGGTAAGCCTGCCGCCGAGCTATCTAACAGAAACCTACTTTGACGAGATATACTATGTAAGAGCAGCAGAAGACTATCTGGAGGGAAAAACCCCATATGAATGGACCCATCCGCCACTCGGCAAATTGATTATAGCAGCCGGAATATCCCTCTTCGGATACAGCCCATTCAGCTGGCGAATCATGAGTGTCATATTCGGCTCCCTCCTAATCCCAATAATCTATCTTTTAGGGAAAGATCTCTTCGGAACATTTCTAGGAGGCTTCATACCTGCCTTCCTACTCACATTCGATTTTATGCATTACACATTATCGAGGATAGCCATAATCGATACCTTTCTTCTATTCTTCCTAACAACATCGCATCTCTTCTTTTACAAATACATAAAGAGTATGAGAAGGCCGAAATTTTTCACATCAGCCCTCCCATTAGCCATAGCGTTTTTTGCTTTAGGGCTCTCAACAAAATGGACGGCCTCCCTAGGATTCATAGGGCAATTTACAATCCTACTCCTGAAGAGACTTCATAGCAACGAAAACTTGGAAGCAAGGGTGAAGCCGCTTCTATGGGAAACAATTTACACGCTCACCTGGTCTCTGCTCGTAATACCATTATACCTTTCAGCTTTCATCCCATACATGGCTATTGGACATAGCCTAGAAGAAGTATTTCAAAGGCAGTTGTTGATGCTTAGTTTCCATTCGACACTTAAAACAACCCATCCATACTCCTCAGAGTGGTGGAGCTGGCCATTCATACTCAAGCCTGTATGGTTCTATTGCTCAAGCGTCTATGATGAAGTCCGCTCAACAATTACATGTATGGGCAATCCTGCAATCTGGTATCTCGGCTTCATCTCAATTTTTCCCATACTATTCCTCGCCGTCAAAGATAAGACTCTAGATTCCCTATTCATCTCCACAATCTTCTTTTCGCAATGGCTTCCTTACGCCTTGCTTTCCAGACCTCTCTTCCTATACTACTTTTATCCAAACGTGCCTTTTCTATCTCTCGCCGCAACTTTCACTCTTAAAAGAATCTCCTCAAGAAACCTTGGAAAGATTATTGCCTCTTCATATCTACTACTCTCCGCCGCTCTCTTCGGACTCTACTTTCCAGTAATCTCGGGAAACCCCGCCTCAAAAGAATGGATAGATCTTCTCCGAATATTAAAAAGCTGGATTTTTTGAAGAATTACGCGAAACTAAAGGACAAGATGAAATGTTTGAAGTCTCTAAACAATCAAATGATAATTCATCTCAATCTTTTCCATATCTCTTCAAACTTGTTAAAATTCAACTCCATATATCTTGAAAGACTGTAGGCTGCACCATAATCTTTACTTCCAATTCTAATGACTAACCCATTCTCTAAAAGAATCTTGAGGTGATGTCTGACAGTCTTGTAATCCAGATTCAAAAAGGTTGAGAGCTGATGAGCATTAAATGGGCGCATCCTCAACGCTAATAAAATCTTAGCTCTATTCCTCCCCCCACGGGTTCCGGCTAGGAGATACCAAACAAGCTGCTCTCTATATTTCAAGTAAACGTTTCCTCACAAAGGATCTTAATCGCCTTTTCCGATGTACATTTTTTCATCTTATAAATGCTACGAGCCTCTTTAATGTGAAGTCCCTTTCCGCCTCTTCAATCATAACAATAGCCTTTATGTTCAGACGGAAATCTACGCAGAAAGGTAGCTGCATATACGTCTTCTCCATCACGTTATTTCCGTGTTATCCATACTAGAATCGCTATTCCAATTACCTCGATAAGGCTTAAGATGGGCCTTGCGATCTCCGAGATCTCTATCGCGCGGCATAAAGATGTTGTAGAATATATGCCAAGAGCCATTATGGTCTCTGCCAACAAGATCGCTGCGAACATTAGAAGACCCAAGGTGAAACTGGACTTTACATCCTTGTAATTCTCTATGTAAATCGACAATAAAATGCCTATCAAAACAGCCTTTACAATTTCTATGCTAATAGTTAATGCAACGCCTAACATACCGGCCTCCTCAATCTTGAATATCTATGAAATACTTAGGAGTTAAATATGTTGCGCAGAGCTTTTCATGGAGTAGCTCCGCTAAGAATCGATTATCTGTTAAGCGGAAAGATCTGATAAAATAACAGAGCTCCCGAACCATCGGGACACGCTAGAATCTTAACAAATCTTAAATATGATATCCTAAACTCTATTTCTCTTGGTTGATTCGAATGCTATATAACAAGATCGGGAAAGACGGAATCAAAGTAAGCGCTATCGGTTTAGGAACATGGGAGTTCGCTCAGACTAAGGCATGGGGCGTAGGGAAGATTGAAAATTATAAGAAAATAGTTGATTACGCCCTAGACAACGGTATAAACTTCATAGATACTGCGGAGGGATATGGAAAGTCAGAGGAGATTCTAGGCGATCTCCTTAAAGGGAGGAGAGATGATATTGTTCTGGCCACTAAATATAGCAGGGTTCGGCAAGGCTTTAGCTACCAAAACATCCGGAAAAGTCTTGAAGGAAGCTTGAAGAGACTGAACACCGACATGATTGATCTTTACCAGATTCATTGGCCAAAAATAAAGGGTCACTGGTCCGGCGGTGAAAGCGGCATGGAAAAGAAGGACTACGAGGATATTCAAGATTCGATGGAAAAGCTGCAGAGAGAGAACCTAATAAGGTTTGGAGGCGTCTCTAACTTCAGACTTCATCACCTGAAAAATTTTAATGATGAGGCATTCAATGTCATCGTCACAAATCAGGTTCCATACAATCTGTTATGGCGAAGTTATGACAGACCTGAGATATCGGAATTCTGCGTAGAGAAGGGGCTTAAATACATCGCGTATAGCTCGCTTGCCCAAGGCCTCCTAACTGGAAAGTACAGTAAAGATTCTCAGTTAACGGAAATACAGAAAGCTAATGTTCTCTTTAATGAACCTGTATATGGCCGTGCGATGAAGGTGGTTGATGTTGTTAAGACGATCGCGCAGGAGATCGATGCTACGCCGGCTCAAGTCGCCTTGAAATGGCTTATAGAAAAGGAGTTGACGGCTTCAGTACTGGTTGGGATTAGACGAGTAGAGGAGCTCAAAGAAAACATTGAGGCGGTAGAGCTGAATTTAACAAGAGATCAGATGAGTAGGCTTGAAGAAGCAAGCCTGGAATTCTGGAAGCCTATGCCTCCCCAACTTGAGCTCTGGCTACACGACAATAGTAAACAGACATTAGAAAAATTGGGGGTCGACAGTTCATCTGGCTATTCTTGACGGAGACGCGGAGAAGAAGAGAGGCTAAAAAGAAAAATAATTAAAAAGGATTCTTTCCTAAAAATAGGAAAAGAGCATGGAAGTAAGGGTTGGGAATTGCCTCAGGAAGATAAACCTCAAGTTCAAATATCGATCAGGGGGCTTACAGTAGAGTTTAGAGTGCCCCGAGGGGTCTTAAGAGCCGTTGATAATGTAGACTTGGATATTTACCGCGGAGAAGTTTTGGGGCTCGCGGGAGAGAGTGGCTGTGGAAAATCGGTTCTCGCTCATTCTCTCCTCAAAATAGTTGATCCTAACGGCTACATTAAAAGCGGCAAGATAATCTTTGACAATAAAATAGATATACTCTCGCTCTCCGAAGATGAATTAAGAAAATTCAGATGGAAAAAAATAGCTATAGTATTCCAAGGAGCACAAAGCGCATTAAACCCCGTTATGAGAGTTCAGGAGCACTTCCTCGACACATTCCTAGCGCATGAAAGCGAAAGCGATAAGGAGAAAATCCTTTCAAGATCTGCAGACCTGATCAATAAGATGCGTCTAGACTCAGAGCGCGTCCTCCGTCTGTTCCCGCACGAGATGAGCGGAGGAATGAAGCAAAGAACAATCGCCGCGTTGGGGCTGCTTCTAAACCCAGAGTTCCTTATATTAGACGAGCCGACCTCATCACTTGACGTCCTAACTCAAAAGTACATCTTAAAGCTCCTCAGAGATCTTCATGAACAAACCGGCCTAACGATGCTATTCATCACTCATGACCTAGCAACCTTGGCAGAAATAGCTGAGAGAATAGCAGTTATGTATCTGGCCAGCATAGTGGAGATAGCTCCAGTCGAGGAGCTCTTCTATAATCCAAAACATCCATATACTCAAGTTCTACTTAAAGCCCTACCCTCCAGAAAGAAGAGCATAGATGAAATAAAGCCTCTACCCGGCCCTCTTCCAGACCCTGTAAATCCTCCGTCAGGATGCAAATTCCATCCTAGATGCTCCTACGCTATGCCTATATGTAAAAAGGTTAGACCTAAACTCATCGATCTTGGTAACGGCTGTCAAGTAGCATGTCATCTATATGGAGGAACAAAGGAGTGAGCGATACACCTCTGATCGAGCTTAAAAATGTAACTAGACTGTTTCGAGTGGGAGGCGGCATATTCTCTAAGCCAACCTTCATCAAGGCCGTCGATAATGTTTCACTGCAACTCCACGAGGGTGAGACTTTCTCGCTTGTCGGTGAGAGTGGCTGTGGAAAAAGCACACTGGGAAGAATAATGCTTGGCCTATTAAAGCCTACATATGGACAAGTTCTCTTTAGAGGCAAAGACATCTGGAGAATGAGTAAAAAGGAATTTATGGAGTTTAGACGTAATGCACAGATAATACATCAAGATCCATATGATGCATTGAATCCCATGCGTACAGTTTATGATTCTTTAGCCCCGCCTTTACTCAGATATAGAATTGCTAGAAACCACGATGAAGCCAGAGAAGCTGTTTGCAAGTTATTAGAGACCGTTGGACTTTCTCCTCCAGAGGACTTCCTTAAAAGACATCCAAGTAGGCTTAGCGGTGGACAGATGCAGAGAATAGCTATCGCTAGAGCTATCTCCGTCCAGCCGAGCTTTGTTCTCGCAGATGAGGCTGTGTCAATGCTCGATGCATCTCTAAGAATAAATATCATAAACCTCCTTTTGGAGCTGAAAGATAAGCTTAACATGGCATGCCTATTCATAACTCACGATATTGACATGGCAAGATACTTCACAAGATCTGGAAGAGTAGCAGTTATGTATCTAGGCTCGATAGTGGAGCTCGGAAAAATCGATGACATTATTGACAATCCATTACATCCATATACGGATGTTCTAATATCCGTTACTCCGGTGCCTGATCCAAAAGTAGCGAAATCCAGCGAGCTACCTCCGCTGAGAAGCTTAGAGATCCCAAGCCTAACTAACCCTCCGTCAGGATGCAAATTCCATACAAGATGTCCCTACGCAAAGGACATATGCGAAAAAGAAGTCCCCGAATTAAGAGAGATTCAACCAGGCCATTTCGTAGCTTGCCACTTCTCAAAATAAATCTTAAAAAGAAATCTGAATATTTATCCCTCATTTTATTCGCTATTTCCCTCTCGGATTTTTGACAACCAAAAACCATTGTGAATAAGTAAATATCGTTTCGACATCTTCTTTATCACAATCAGATTTTTCTGATAGATTAAATCGCATGGAATAATTCTGAAAGTTAAATTAAAGCCATATTTTTCTTCTTTGAAGAAGTGGAGGAATCGGCGATATTTTTAGGGTTTCTGTATATTGGCACTAGCATTGCTGGATTAGGGAATAATTCGGGAAAAGTCTTTTTTTAATTCCAGTAGCCTTTACAGATAAAGATCCGCCCGAAAAAAGATCCGATGTTTCTGATGTGAAAAGGAGAATTGCTCTATGATAAGAGATGTAATTATGCCTAAAGAAGGGGAGACATGCCTCATCTTTTTCGGTGGTAAAGGCGGCGTTGGAAAAAGCTCTATGGCCGCAGCCACCGCGGTATGGTTAGCAGATAACGGTTACAAGACTCTCCTTGCATCGACTGATCTGCAGAAGAGCCAGAATGACATTTTATGTCAAGGTATCGGAAGCAACGAAACAAAGGTTAAGGGAGTTAATAATCTTGAAGCCATCAATATAGATGCTAAGGGGAGCATTCGGAAGCATCAAGTTGAAGTATTAAAGAAGATTGGCGCTCTTAAGGGAGAAGACTGGGAGATACAATTTCTCAAAGAATATTGGGAAAAGAATCCGATATTGCCGTGTGGAACAGCATCCTATAATGTTTTTGTTCAATACCTAAACTCGAGAGATTATGACGTGGTAGTCTTCGATACGGCTCCCGGAGGCCACAACTTTGAGATGATTGGATATCCATGGACACATCTTGATCGCCTTAAAAGAAGCATATTAGCAAAAAAGCAGGTTGCCGATCTAACTGGAAAAATGGCTGAAATAGAACTTTTAGAGCAGATGGCTGAAGAAAATCTTCGAGCCATAAAGAAACTAAGCTCTGACTGCACAGGATATCTTCTGGTTCTACATCCTGAAATGCTACCTATCTACGAGACTAAAAGAATCCAAGCCTCTCTTGAACCTTATGGAATTTCTGTTAAAGGTCTGATCATCAATCAAATTTTTACCCAAAGAGCACTGCACAAACTGGTTTTTCAAGGCAAGAAGAAGACTGCAGGAAAAAATCTTAACATGATAAGAAAGGAGTTTCCGTATATGAGTGTAGGTCTCGTACCTATGATTGAGACGGAAATTGTAGGTTTAGATGTTGTTCGAAGAATAGGAGAAATACTATACGGAGGTGAGGGGAAAATATGAGCAAAAAAGTTGTGATCGATGTTTTCCCAACAGGAATCTGTGGATGTGGGCATCGACAACACGAAAATGTAGAGCTCTTCAAACTACTAAAAGAGGCCTTAAATGACTTCAAGGATCAAACCGAAATCAACATAATGGAGTACGGAAGCAACATAGACAAGGCCTATTCGAGGCTAAATGAGATTCTAGTAGCCGGTGGAGATGAGATTCGAATAATCGTAGCTCCAACTGGCGGTTAAGAATTCTATCAGCCCAAAAAGTAAAAATCATTGTAATGGCCTTAAGAATTTAAGAAAATTTAAGAAATATTTGGGATTGACGAGTTGCCTTGTCCTCGGCTATTAAAGTCAGCAATTTAACAAAGAAGTATGGAAGGATTACCGCTCTCCAAAACGTAAGCTTAGAAGTGAAGGAAGGAGAATTTTTCGGACTGCTAGGCCCGAATGGCGCTGGAAAGACCACACTGATAAGGATTATGACCGGATTATCCACGCCTTCTTCTGGAGAGGTTTTGGTCGCTGGCCATAACCCCTTCCATGAACCTGTAAAGGTAAAAAGAAGATTCGGACTCGTTCCAGAAATATCAAACATATACGTTGACCTAACAGCATGGGAGAACCTCATGTTTACAGGAAAGCTGTATTCGGTACCCAAAAAGGAGAGAGAGGAAAGAGCTCTGCGGCTTCTAGAGATTTTCGGTCTGAAAAAACGTCGATTCAGCCCAGTCCGTCAATTTTCTAAGGGTATGCGGAGAAAACTCGCCATAGCTATGGCTCTCATTCATAATCCGCAAATATTATTTCTGGATGAGCCGACCAGCGGCTTAGATGTTCAAAGCTCGAAAATGATTAGAGAAATCCTCAGGAAACTAAACGAGGAAGGAACAACAATCTTTCTTACCACACATTATATTGAAGAGGCTGAAAAGCTATGTCATAGGGTTGCTATACTAAATCATGGAAAAATAGTTGCTCAGGGAGCTGTTGAAGATTTAAAAGATTCCATAAAGATGTCGGAGATCATCGAGGTTACATTCAGTACGCCCATCTCTTATCCAAGCGAGTTAGAAGATTACTGTGACAAGATTATACAGCTCAAGGAGAACGTGATCCGCCTATATTCCTCTAACGTTACTCAAAGCATGTCGGTAATAATCGATTTTGTTCAAAAAAATTCTTTAGAAATAGTCGCTGTAAAGACTGTGAAGCCGACTTTAGAGGATGTATTCGTGAAATATACAGGTCTTGACATAGTGACTGTTGAGAGAATGGAGCAGATCAGACCGAAGGGAGGGAGAGGATGAACCTTAAAGAGACTGGTGAAGAGATTCTTAAAGTGTGGACGATCATCGAGAAAGATATTAAGACCTATTATCTCAAGTCTCCATCCATATTCTTCGGAATAGTCTTTCCATTAATACTTTATCTATCCTTCTCGATTGGTAGACCATGCATTACAGAGGCTCATCGTTTAACTGGCGTTGTGACGATCGCGTCTCTCTTCGGCGCCACCTCAGTTGAGGCTGTCGTATTTCCCCTAGAAAGAAAGAGCAGAACAATGGATAGGCTGCTGGTTGCACCTTTGCATCCGTGGGCTCTGCTTTTAGGAAAGGCAATCTCAGGAGCCCTCTTCGGATTCTTAGTAGCACTTGTGGTGGGCGGCATCCTAATGTCTATCGGATCCCTATGGCGATGGACAGGATTAATCCCAGGCATCAAGTTGGAGCCAGCATCGTTCCTAGTTTCAGTTCTCCTCACAGCTATAATGTCTTCATCACTAGGAACAGTCTTTTCAGTTCAAGCCAAAGACGTTACTGAAGCTATGTGGCAGCTTAATGTGGTACGTTTCTTAATGATTTTTCTAAGCGGCGTATTCATCCCACTCGAAGAAACCTACGCCTTTATGCCTTCCGCCCAAATCATCGCCTATTTTCTTCCCCTAACCTATTCTGTTGAGGCTTTAATGCAAGCAACGTTCGGAATAGTGCATCCGCAAAGGTTATTGCTTGACTTCCTGTGCCTCATATTCTTCTCAATCATCTTCTTCTCCATCGCCGTCAAGATCTTCGTTAAGTCTATCCGATGAAGATAAGCCAACGTTTATACATCCTATACACTGAAAGAATAGTTAATGGGGCGAAGTAAATGAGTGATTTCTGGGGAAACTTTGAGAGATTAAAGAAATGTACTAAATACAGCGTCTTTAGAGAAGAGTCTGCAAGACTGAAGGGAAAACGTTTAGATTGGTCATATATGAATAAGGAATGGCCGTATAGGCCTTACATACCTGGCCCATATGAAAAACGTATACCATGGATCTTCGAGACTGTTTTAGGGAGAACAGAGAAGGATCCAATAATCATGTTTGAGAATACGATGGGGGATCTGAGGAAGCAATGGAAAGATATGCCGGTGCATGGGCCTTGGCATCATACAATATTACCTGGCATTTTACTTGCAGCATTAAGAAATAACGGCTATCCCTTTACTGATGAAGATGTGAAAGAAGCCATGTTTAGAGGACATCTGGTTCCAGCAGCGGCATGCGGGTTTCTAGGCACTTGCGGCTGCGCCGTAGGGGTAGGCATAGCGGTTAGTATAGTCACCGGATCCACACCGCTTCATGATAAAGAAAGATCAATGACCCTTATTCATACAGGTGAGGCGATCAAGAAGGTTGGCATCGCAGGCACCGGACCGATGGGACACTGCTGCAATAAAAGCGCTTTGCTTTCTCTAATGTATGCCGTTAGAGTCTTAGGCGAACTCGGATACAAATTGCCTAATCCTAAACCCAAAGAGATGGTTGGGAGATGCAAGATATCAGAGCTTAATGAACGTTGCCATAGAGAAAAGTGCATGTTCTATCCCGGCCATCTAAAAAGGAAGGGAGATTAATTATGATCGTCTCTTCTTCCAACCTGTCACAGCTAAGAAATCGTAACTCACATGATTCAGAAAGAGTCATTGAGATATTCTCCGGTAGCCTTCCAGCAATCCCGCTTCGTGAAGCCGCTGGATGGATCGAAGACGAGTTAAATGTGAAGATCAATTTCGATATCGGCCCGCCTTCTTCATGGTTATCCCGCGTTAAAGCAGGTCAGGGAGACATTCTCATGGTAGGAGCAGAGTATATGATGGATGACATCGAGGCTGAAGGGCTTATTCTCAAAGAAACAAGGAAATCTCTCGGCTACAGAAAAGCAGTAATCCTTGTAAGGAAAGGAAATCCCAAAAATATCCGATCTTTGGAGGACCTATGTGGAGAAGAAGTTAAGATACTGGTATGCGGAAAAGTCTGTCAGAAAGGACTCTGGGACGATATTGCGAGCAAAGCCGGCCTAACAGATAAGATTCGAAGAAACATAGTTGAATACGCAAGGGGATGCGTCCAAATGCTTCATCGATGGCTGCAAAGCGAAGGCGAAATAGACGCGGCAATAGGCTGGAACACCTATAAAAACATGGCGCCTGAAAGCTTCGATGTAATCGAACTGCCGAAAGACTTACAGATTCTGCGAAGCGCAAATATCGCTGTAACGAGATACTCAAAGAAAAAAGAATTGGCAAAAAGATTCATAGAGCTTGCAACATCTGAAAGAATCAGAGAGATTTATCGTAAACACGGCTGGATAGTCTAGCGATGCATCATAGGCTAGCAGAAAGAATCCCACTATTAACTTACTAAACAAAACGAAATTCGAAAAGAAAAGGCTAATTAAACTAGACCATTGTAGTATTTTAAATTTGATTGGAGGAGCTAAGATGGCTGATCGATCCCAAGTCTATTTTGCAAGCGCAAACGTGCCTATAGATTATATTCCCCGGGTTCCAGCGACTAAATGGTATACCCATAGCTTAGTCTATCAGACGAAAGAGATGGCAGGTAAGATTCTTGAAGATGTAATCTCTCCTGGAGACGTCGTGGCGGTAAAGATTCATTTTTGGGGAACGATATACCCGATGCTATATTAGGCCTATATACGTTAGGAAAGTAGTTGACAAGATTAAAGAGTTGGGAGGAAAACCCTTCGTCTGTGACACTCTTTTTTCTGGAGGTAAAGTCCTACATGATGAGAATAATGAGCCTCTATGGTCTAGAAGAGCTCTGGAGGAAGGTTTACAAACGGCAGCTATGAATGGCTTCACCCACGAAACAATGGGTTGCCCAGTAATTTTTGCAGATGCACCTAAAGGATTAAAATCGGTAGCCTTCGATTTCAACGGGAAATACATAAAGAAGATCTATATGGCTTCGGCAATAGCGGAGGCAGACGTTCTGCTGAGCCTCGCCCATTTTAAATGTCACGACTGCATGTCAGTGGGGGGAGCCTTAAAAAATCTCGCTTTAGGATGCTCCTCAAAGCAGGGAAATGCGCATTTATCAATCTTGCCATCGATATCGTGCCGTTATGTGACTGCGACCCCTTCGTGGGCATACCAATTGTTCCTGACCTAGGGGTCTTCTCCTCAAAGGATCCAGTTGCTGTTGATAGAGCATGCATAGATATGGCGAATAATTCCCCCGGAACACCCGGATCCATGGCTGAAGTAGCTGGAGTTATGGAGAAAGGAGCTGAGAAGTTTAATGCGATTGCAAGGCTCCGATGGAAAGCCACTCTAGGAGCAACAGATGTAGCGCCCGATTGGAGGGCGATGCTTGACGCCGCTGAAAGAGCCGGAGCTGGCACTCAAAGGTACGATCTAATCGAAGTGAACTTCGGATATCCGCCGAAAAGCGTTGAAGAGCTCTTTGAAGAATACAAGAAAAAGGAATCATAAGCATCTAATATCCCTTCATATTTTTGTCTCTAGACTTGATCAACGTTCTGATCAAGTTTCTTCTCAAGCTACATGAAAAATTAAGGAACACTAGTTGGGGCATAAGGCTGTAAATATAAAGGTTGGGATTATTCGATCCTTATGTAAAAATCACTTAAATCCATCCTAAATGTAACTGGATTTTTTGTGTTTTGTTTAGAAACTTTAGGGTATAATTTGGGAAAACTAAAAAAGGAATCTATATCTGTTTTCTCGATATAGAAAGTATACTTCTACCCCCTAGGTATGATAAAGCGCATTCTGAATATGGAGGAAGAAAGAATGCCAAGCCTCTTTTAGAGAAAAATCAAAAAACCTTAGCTATAATTTTAGTGGCAGTTATAATTCTAATCTCGTCCTCGATATATTATTGGCGTTACACAAAAATGGAAAGCGAAAGGAGAACGGTTAGGCTTGCCTATCAGGACAGAATAGCAGATGCAGCTACAATAATAGCCGTAAAGAAGGGATTCTTCGAGGAAGAAGGTCTCATACTAAAGGCGTCAGTATTCACTAGCGGCCCCGCATGCAGCGAAGCAATAGTTTCAGGTGCTGCAGATATAGGAACAATGGGAGACACCACTGGAATAATCGCAGTCTCAAATTATCAAGTTAAAATTGTGGCTAGTCATGGAGGTGGAGAACACAGACATAGAATAATAGTAAGAAATGGAAGCGGAATCAAAACTATAAGCGACTTGAAGGGAAAAAGAGTTGCGATAAAATTTGGAACAAGCACATATGGCGGCTTTCTACTCTTTGCAGAAAAAAATCTAGACATAGATGAGATCAATCTTGTCGATATGAAGCCCATCGATATGCCAGCGCTATTGCTGCGGGAAGCGTCGATGCAATAGTCGCCAGCGAACCGACGCCATCCCTGATAGAAGAGAAGGGTTGGGGCTATGAATTAACTACGCTTGGGGGTCTTGGAAATAGCTACCCAATATTAATAGTTGTGAACAGCAAATTTGCCGAGGAAAGACCAGACATCGTTGTGAAGTTTCTCAAAGCATTAATCAAAGGAGCGAAATATATACATGATCACTTCAATGAGTCCGTTGAGATATGCTCCGAATTTACTGGACTTTCACCTGAAGTAACAAAGAAGGCAATGATGTTCCATTATTACAATGTAACCTTAGATCAGACTATAGTAGAAAGTTTGAATAAAACAGCCTCATTTTTAAAGAGCATCGACGTTATCAAAGAAATACCGGACTGGAACAAGTCGATAGATAAAACCTTTCTTGGAGAAGCATATGTAGAGTTAGGCTGATGCCGTATCAAATTTATAATTTTTTGATGTATTTACATGATGAATCATGCTTCAGCCCTAAAAGAGATCTAAAGTTTTGTTGTGGTTGAGGCTTCTGAATATTTTTCTGGCTTCATACAGTTATAAGCATCTTTACTTTTTCGCAAGTACTCGATGAATCTATCTACGAGGAGAGGAACCAGTAAAAGAGATAAATATGCTGGATTTAAATTAAATAGGACAGGCATCATTCCAAGCAAGATCGGGATTGGTAAACCTGGAAATGCAGCATTATCCATTGCAAAAAATATTGTTAATAACCATCCTGCCAGAAAGAGTATTCCACATAATAATGTTATGAGACTACCAAAATTTGCAAGAGAGTAGGAGGTAAACATGGAGTAATAGACTAGGTCTCCCCAGCCAACAAGCAATTCTTTTCCTGAACCTTTTATTTTGAAGTAGATGCTTTGTCCTCTGGAAAGATTAGCAGTCCGTCTTAGAATTCCTAGTCTATAAAAAATTAGGTCGATGATGCAGACTGCTATTAGAACATGCATCATCGAGAGTATCGGGATTCCTAAACCCAAGAAACTTCCAGTGATGGAGCTATATACCAAAAATATAATGTCTTTTAGATTTTGAGGTAAAGTTCCAAAAATTGTTAAAATCATTATGAAGATTAAAAAGACTGGGCCGAGCCACGTTATGAAGAGCTCAAATAGCGTTTTAATAGGCTGAAAAACCGTATAGCTCAAAAGGCTGAAAAAGAGAATTGTAAGAAACCCCCCGCCTATCCCAAATAATTTTTCAATGAGGTCCATCATCCCGGCCTTAAAAGCGTAATGGATAAAGAGCATGCTTGAGAAAGTAATACCAACGAAAAAAAGTACATTAATGAAGATCACTTCAATACTGCTTTCCAGCGCATACGGCACAAATGATAATCTCGGCAAGTTATTAGATAATGAAAGATACGTGATGAGAACAGAAGCGATCACTACGAAGAAGATAGGAAACAAAAATAACAGGTTCCTCCTCAAAATTGCAAAGAATCGGCTGATTTCATCTTTAACGAATTCCATGTAAACCCGATAGCTACATCTCTTCTCACATAGTAAAATGTTTTGTATCGATCACGTAATTAAATCTTGAAAATTTCGATTCGGCGGCTGTAAGATTTATGCGTGGCTATGCCTTAAAAAGGAGGGATTATCAACAAAAATAGCGATTAGACTTCCCGCCATTTTTCGTTTTCAGAATTGTATCCTTGAAACCTGCTGAATTTTTATAGGGGAGCTTTAGGAGTCATATTCGCCATATTTTTTAACTAGCTCTATGACTCTTTTGTATTGTTTGAAGCTTACATTC
>CAZEGS010000019.1:0-27326 GCA_964512445.1 uncultured Candidatus Bathyarchaeia archaeon | reverse complement strand
AGATGAAAACTAAGGCTGCCTTGATATAGATTAGGAAGGGTTTGAAGAGAGTAAGCGATTCGCTGTAGGGCTGTAAAAACGACGGAATCTCGGTGAAGGGGGCTTCTCCGAAAAGAAAGTTTATGGCTGATAGTGAAATTACGAGAATTATTATGTACAAGCCCATCTTGAAGCTTCCGCGGCGAATGCTCTGTATCTTTTCGTTTATCTCATCGATGCCTGAAGCCATTTCATATACGCCTCGATTAGTAAGGACAAGACGATGTAAATAATACTTACTAAGCAACGTAAGTAAATCTAAGCGATTTTAGATCTCTGTTTATCTTAAAGAGGCGGATTGTCAAGCCACTCTCGTTTAGGAGGATAAACCTCGCTTAGAGATTTTCCTGCTTCAAGCAGCTTCCGTGCATATCCCTCAAGTTTTTCACGCTCTAAACCTAACTCCGCAACTTCCTCTGCTCTCTCTTTTGGAATTACAACAACTCCATCATCGTCTCCTATCAAGATGTCTCCGGGACAGACAAGAACCCCACCGCAGCTGATCATGACGTTTGCTGCTACCGGCATGGTTCGCGGAGTTGTTGAGGGCTGAGCTCCACGGCAGAAGACAGGTATCTTCAATGTTCTAACGTATGGGCTGTCTCGAATCGAGCCGTTAAACACCATTCCCGCAGCACCCCTCACTGTGAAGCCAGTTATCATAATATCGCCCATTCCGCCGTAGCCTTCAGGGTCGCCGCTATCAACAACTATGACGTCTCCAGGCTGAGTCTCCTCCGCCAAGATCATCGCAGCTGACTTGCGGAATTCCTCCGGTGTATACTGCATATCTTCTCTCAGCGGCAGATAGTGAAGAGTCTGCGCTGGCCCAACCATTTTTATTCCAGGCTTTAAGGGGAATATTCCCTTCATGAAGGTAGAGTTTATTCCGAGACTGCTGAGTACTCCCCACGCTGTTGCAGAAGAGATCCTCTTAAGATCTTCAAGAAGCCTTTTTGACGGCCGCTCAATTTTAGCGAGTTTCATATCTCATCTTTTAGAAAATACCAGTCTCAATGCATATATGCCTTTTTTACTTAGACTTGGAAAGCTTAGCAAATGTTAAAGGCTGATATGGAAGAATAAGATGAGGGGAGATTCCTTGAAGATTACAGAGGTGAATGTGGTTAGTCTTAAGAGATATTTTCTCCCCTCGCATTGGGGAAGATTGCTTATAAGAGTCAAGACGGATGAGGGATTTTATGGCTACGGGGAAAGCGGGGAGGACTCGAGATGGGGCGTCGGAGAGAAACTACTTAACAATTGGGCAAAAGAGATCATTATAGGCTCCGATCCATTGGAGATTAACAAGATTCTCCGAGAAATATGGATTCACATGAAGCATTTCGGCCGTTCAGCTATAATGATGGGGACATATGCGGCTTTGGATTTCGCTCTGCATGACTTGAAGGCTAGAATACTCGGGGTACCCGTTTATGAGCTTCTCGGCGGAAAGTTCCGAGATAGAGTTCGAGTATACTGCGATACCGGACGGCCTGATCTTGATAATCCTGAGAGCCATCTGGAGGTAATCCGTGAAGTTAGAAGGGAAGGTTTCACAGCGGTCAAGTTTGATCTTGATGTGCATCCTCGTGAACGTGAGGCTTTAGGATGGGAACCATTCAACGATCATGCTAGAAATGACGAGTTGAAGTGGATGATGCGAGCAGTCAAGATCATAAGAGATTTTGTTGGAGACGATATGGAATTGATGGTTGATCTCCACGGATCCTATAACGTGACGTCTGCGGTGAAGATTGCAAAGGCACTTGAGCCTTTTAATCTGACATGGCTTGAGGAGCCCGTGCCTGCTGAGAATGTTGATGCGATGCGTGAAGTGAAGATTTCAACTTCTACCCCTATATGCTCCGGCGAGAATCTCTATTCGAGATGGGAGTTCAGGAGGCTTCTGGAAAAGCAGGCAGTCGATATTATAGAGCCTGACATAAACAAGTGTGGTGGATTGGCTGAGGGAAAAAGAATTGCAGAGTTGGCGGATTTATGGTACATCCCCGTTGCTCCTCATAATACTTCAACCTCTGTAGGCACGATAGCTGCATGCCATCTCTGCGCGTCAATACCGAACTTTCTCAGTCTTGAATGGCACGGGGGAAGACCTCCAAAGGATCATCCAAGATATGCAGATTGGAATCTGATTGTATGGGACGGTCCTGTAATAAAAGACGGGTATATCACTCTTCCTAAAAAGCCTGGATTAGGATTCGAGCTTAACGAGAAGGCATGTTTAGAATGGAACCCTGAAACAGAGATACTCTTTAGATGATTTGAAATCTTTTCATAGCCCTCAGAATTTATATTCTGAGAATTAAAAATGACAAAAGGGTTAGATGATGTGAGGAATAAAAATGAAGATAACTGATGTTAATGCCTATATAGTGGACAGCGGCCTCTCTTCTAGATCGAGATGTTGGGTCTTTGTCGAGATCACAACTAGTGAAGGAACTGTAGGAATAGGGGAAGCCTGCAATTGGCCGGGAGATTTAACAATAGAGGCTGGAATACGCGAGTTGAAAAGAATCCTCGTAGGAGAGGATCCGATGAATGTTGAGAAACTCTGGGCGAAGATGTATAGAGGTACATCTCCTCATGGATTATCAGGTGTGATCACAACCTCGATGAGCGGAATAGATCAAGCATTATGGGATATTAGAGGGAAGATTCTTGGGGCTCCTGTCTGGCAGCTACTTGGAGGAGCATGCCGCAGAAAAGTTAGGGTCTACAGTCATGCACATGGGGCTACTCCTGAGGAGCTTGCTGAGAACGCGTTAAGTGTAATCTCGGAAGGATTCTCAGCGGTTAAGTTTGATCCGTTCCAGACGGATCCTTACACCTACTCATCCAGCTTAACCGGTGTTAAATTAGCGATTGAGAAGGTGAAAGCTGTTCGGGAGGCTGTTGGATGGAACGTAGAGATCTTAATTGAGGCTCATGGAAAGTTTAACGCTCACACAGCGATAAAGGTTGGGAAAAAGCTGGAAAGATATGAGCCATACTTCTTTGAAGAGCCTGTTCCTCCGGAAAATGTTGATGCGATGGCCAAGGTATCCCAGCATTTAGATATACCGATCGCGACTGGAGAGCATCTATACACGAAATTCGGATTCCGCTCCCTACTTGAAAAAGAGGCGGTGGACATAATTCAGCCGGATATTGCCCGAGCGGGCGGGATAACGGAACTAAAAAAGATCGCGGCGATGGCTGAGGCTTACTATGTACCTTTGGCACCTCATAACCCGAATGGACCTTTAGCGAACTATGCTAATATACATCTTTTAGCAGCTATACCCAACTGCGCCATACTCGAATGGGTAAGAAATAATCCTGCATGGACACATGAGGTTGTTACCCCACCGCTGATTCCAAAGGATGGCTTTGTCGAGGTTCCGAACAGACCGGGGCTGGGAGCAGAGATAAATAAAAAGATCGTCATGGATCACTTATTTGATGAGAAGCGATATCTCCCCACATAATTTTTTTAATATGGCTTTAGGTTTTCCGAGCGCTAGAGCGAAAATAACTTTACTGTACTAGTAAGCAAAAATATTTCTTCGCGAAAAAGCGTGTAAGAAATTTGCGATTTAAGCCTCCTTAATAAAAAGTGGGGAGGATGCGGTTTAAAGATTTATTCGAAGGTGTATGCGATTTGCACCGTGACTGACACGCTTAGTTTGCCTTCAATTATTGGGGTAGGCGTTGTGGATGTTCCCGCTATCTCAAATCTATAATCGTAGTATGGCTTGTAAGGCTGATACATGCTTTCGGTGACGTAGTATACGCCTGTTATTTTGACGCCTAGGGTCTCGGCTATAAGTGAAGCTTTGCTTTCAGCGTCTTTAATTGCCGCTATGTATGCCTTTCTCTTGAGCTCATTCTGTTTCTCGGATGAAAGCCCGAAAGAGACTCCTTGAATCCTATTTGCTCCATTTGCCGTAGCCGCATCGATGACTGCACCTATCAGATTCGTATCCCTCACTTTTACAGAGATCATGTTTATCACTCTGTAACCGACAATCTCTGTATAGTCGCTCTTGGAATAGATTGGATATACGCTGTAGGATACCGTTCTCATGTCTTCGTCTGTTAATCCGAGATCTTTTATGGCGTTTATAACAGAAGTCATTATATCTGCATTTTCTTTACTCGCTTCTGACGCTGTCTTTCCTTCTGTCTGAACTCCAAGGATCACTGCTGCTTCGTCGGCGCGGTCTGATGCTGTTCCTGAACCAGATACAAGTATCGTCCTAGCTTCCTGCTGAAGTTCTATCGGTGAAATCTTATTTGTGGATAAAGTGTAGGGGATGCCGCTTGGAAATTGTATAGGTATTGCCTCCGCCTCATTTGGAGGAGTTTCCCTGTACTGCATGTAATGAAAGGCGACTATCGAGGCGATAAGTACGGCGAAAATCAAAAGTGACGGTGCCAACCATTGCTTTTTACTGCTCAATTCTTTCACCAAGCAATAGATGCGGTTGCAACCTAATAAATCCAAACATTAGAACGGATCGTTCTATTAATTGGACAGAAGAGCCGAATCGATAAGTCTACCCGTCAAAATTCTCATATTTTTAACTGGAAAGGCATCATCTGAAATGAGCACTTAATACGACGAAAATTGAAGAAGAGAGGCGGACTACCTTTAGCCATGCAATTTACGTATGGTTTATTAACCCTCTGCCCTATTAAGTGAACTCTATGAAGTATCGAAGGTTCGGCAGATTAGATCGGATGGTTTCTGTGCTTGGATTCGGAGCTATGAGGCTGCCGGTAATCGGTGGAGATCCAAGTAGGTAGATGAGGCTGAAGCTATTCGAATGATAAGATATGCTGTTGATCATGGCGTTAATTATATTGATACCGCCTATCCCTACCATGGCGGAAACAGTGAGATTCTAGTTGGAAAAGCACTGATGGATGGGTACCGCGAGAAGGTGAGAATAGCAACCAAGATGCCTATTGGCCGAGTGAATTCTCCCGAGGATCTAGACAGAATCTTTAATGAGCAATTAAGAAAGGACTGACCATATAGACTTTTATCTCCTCCACGGCCTCAATAGAGAACGCTGGATTAAATCTCTAGATCTAAACGTTCTCGATTGGGCTGAAAAACTGATGGATGAGGGGAAGATCGGATATTTCGGCTTCAGCTTTCACGACGAATTTGAAGTCTTCAAGGAGATAATTGATGGATACGACAAATGGACATTCTGTCAAATTCAATACAACTATTTAGACACGGAGAGCAGCAAACGTACACCTGGAACAAGAGGGCTGAAGTATGCGGCGTCAAAAGGATTAGCAGTCGTGGTTATGGAGCCGATAGCTGGAGGAATGCTTGCGGTTCCCCCTCCACCTGAGGTTCAAGCCATTTGGGATGAGGCTGAGATTAAGAGAACATTGGCTGAATGGGCTTTACTTTGGGTCTGGAATCACCCTGAAGTCTCTGTTGCTTTAAGCGGCATGAGTAATATGCAGCAAGTTATTGAAAACTTGGCGACGGCGGATCGTTCAGGGCCTAATATACTTACAGAAAGCGATTTGAGGATCATCTCGAGGGTTCGGGAAAAGTATCTTCAATATGGCTTTATAGGATGTACGGGATGCCAATACTGCATGCCATGCCGCCAAGGTGTTAGCATACCTGAAGTCTTGGCGCTCTATAATGAATACTTAAGAAGACGCGGAGACGAAGCGAAGCAGCGTGAGGTCATAAATGAGTATAATGAAATTATTTCGAGAGAAAAGGGAGCTGAAAATTGCATCAAGTGCAGAGAATGCGAAAAGAAATGTCCTCAGCATTTGCCGATCTCTGAGCTCTTGACAAAAGTAGCGAGAATATTTGGAAGAAGCGGATAGGCTAAAAAATAGAAGCACTAAAGGAACGTTTAAAGTGAATGTAGATGATTTTCATCGTTTATCGTGATCTGTTTATTGATGGTCGGGAATAAATCAAAGCGAAGCCGGAGATTTATCACTTGAACCTACGCCATGAAGAATGCGTATCTTAAGATTTTACGTACCTCGCTCTCTACGTATCCCTCAAGATTTCGTGCGATATCAATAGCAGAGATAACCCCATAAAGTATGCCTTTCCTCACAACTGCGAGTCTCCGAATCTTATGTTTATCCATAACCTTAGCTGCTGTAACAAGATCCGCGTCTGGATCGATCTCCACGAGGGGGGTTGACATTACTTCACCAGCACTTACTTTTTTTGGGTCAAGCCCCTTTGCAACAACTTTATATGTGATATCCCTTTCAGTCAGCATGCCGACTGGCTTGCATTGCCTGAGAACAATTGCGCAGCCCTTGCCTTTCTCGCTTATCCTAGCAGCCGCCTCAGCAACTGAGACATTCTCGTCAACTGTGACTATCTCCTCATCCATAGCATCTAATACTTTCAAAACTCCCACCGCAGCATTAATCATCATCTAATCTGATACTACTTGCTTAATAAATGGTTTTGTGTTAAGAAGTCATGTAGACTGCGGAGTTTATAGAGGAATTTTCCCCGGCAACCCACCCTCTCCATTCTTGACGGTAAATAAGCCGTATATTATAGAAAGTTCTCATCTGTTTAAAGCATCTAAAATATCCAGAATCTCTGGAAGATTATCTATTGTATGCTTCGCTCTTGCTTCCGGCACTTTAGGCTCCTCTGCGAGAGAGTCTCCTCTCCGAATTCTGACGGTTATTAAGCCAGCTCTATTAGCGTATAAGATTCCCTTATTCGGCTTGTTGCTCACATATATTGCCTCCTCAGGTTTAACGTTCAATCTATTGGTTCCCTCATAAAATTGATCTACGTTCATCTCTTCGGTTCCAAGATCTTCAGATATCAAGACAGAATGGAAAATGTGGTCGACACCTAACTGGATTAGCTTCTGCCACTCCTTAACAGATCTCCCCTCCGCTATAACACCGAGCTTGTAGCCTAAATCACGTAGCTTAATAAGCGTTGGGATTGTGTCGTGGAAAGGCTTTAAATATACCTGGCTGGTCTCCCGGTAAGCAACTACGCCTGCTGCGATTACTCTTGGGTTCCATTCAAGCCCTAAACGCTCCAGAAGCTTATCGAAATGTTTTGTATGATGCGGCCCATATTCCTCAACGATCTCTTCAAGCATCTTATATCCCGCTTCTAGATCTATTGGAAGCCCAGCATCCTTCATCGCTCTGATAGCGTTCAGACGCGCCATTCTCATTTGTAGAGAAGAATCATACAATGTATCTTCTATATCAAAGATTACGGCTTTTATCTTCACCTTCTACTTCACCACCTTTGTGAGTTTTTCAGGTTTATCAGGATTTAATCCTTTAGCTAGAGACATGTAATATGCGAATATTTGAAGAGGGAGAACATATACAATTGGAGAGAATATTCTCTGCATTCCGGATGAGACGAGAAATGTCTCATCCGAATTTTTAGATAATAAGGAGGAGCTGGAGTTCTCCTCAGAGATGAAGATTAGTGAAGCTCCAAAACTTCTTAGGCTTTTACTTAATCTAACAGCATCTTCAATCTCGTCTGGCGATGCAATCATGATCATGAGTGTTCTTTCATCAACTAGCCTTATAGGTCCGTGAAGAAACTCTCTGGTTGCAAATCCCTCAGCGAAGATCATGCATGTCTCCTTCAGCTTCAGTGCGCCTTCAAGAGCAGTAGCGTAGTTAGGTCCGCTTCCTAAAAGAAAAATAGCATATTTGTTTTTGAATCTCTCCGCTGCCTCTCTGATTTGAGGCTCCGAGGATTTCAATGTCTCCTCAAGGAGGTCAGGAACCTTATCAAGGCTTTCTCTGATCTCCTCGATTTCTCTATTTTCCCTATTCATCAGAGCGAGATCCGCTGAGAACATAAATATGGCCATTAGCTGTGCGATGTAAGTCTTAGTTGCTGGAACAGCAAGTTCCCTGCCTGATCTGGGGAAGATGCAGTAATCAGCCTTCTTCGCAAGTGTACTATCCAAAGTGTTAGTAACTGCAAGAATGGGAATGCCTCTCTGCGAAGCCGCCTCAACTGCATGAAGGACATCTGAGCTCTCGCCTGATTGAGATATCGCCATCAACAGGGTCTTCCTAGAAATCCTAAAAGGAATCCATCGGGGAAACTCTGATGCCGGTATCGCCGCTGCTATTAACCCTGTTAAATTCGAGAGTGCATATTGGCTTGCAAGTCCCGCATGATAACTTGTTCCGCTGCCCGTGATGTAGATAACTTCGTAGTTTTCGGAGCTAAGTTCAGACGCTATTTTATGTATTCTATCCCGCTCGAGTTTTATTGTTCTTCTTAATGCTTCAGGCTCCTCAAAAATCTCCCTTATCATATGATGCGGATAAGTCTTTGAGATCATCAACATTCCACAAATAAGAGGAATCTATTCAGTAATAGATGAGTTCCTCTCTTTCTAATCTTTCATGGAGCTTCTCCACAGCCGCATATACATCTTCTTCCTTCTTAGCTCCGGTACACACAAGTTTTCCGCTTGCAAAGAGGAGAATAACGACTTTTGGGTCATCCATGCGATATATTAATCCTGGAAATTGTTCAGGCTCATACATAGTCTTTCCAAGCGTGAAGGCTGCCTGTTCTAGATCGATCATGCCGCCTAGATTAGCTGAAGCCACGATGTTCTGAATCTTTAATTCAGGCTTGCCGACGATCACTATTCCGCTTCTTTTCAGTTCCTCAATAACCTTCATTACGGCTCCACGAGCCTCTCTCTCCGATTTCGCTCCGGTGCAAACCATCTTTCCAGAATTAAAGATTAATGTGGCGGTTTTAGGCTTCTTTAATCTGAAGACAAGCCCAGGAAATTGTTCTGGGCGATATTCGACACCTGGATAACTCTTAACTACGGCTCTTAAATCGATTCTTTGATTAAGGGTTGCTGATGCAACCACATTTTCTATGCGTATTTGAGCTTTAACTTTCGGCATTAATTCTCCCTCTTAATGCAAAATCGACGGAAATCGCCGAATTCCTTATAAAGGATACCGACGGCCTCATTTATATTTAATGGTTATCAGCCGTCTTTTTTTCCTCGGCCTTTCTTTGAGAGCTTTCTCTATAGCTTGTCAGCTCTAAATACAGTAGCGCCAGAATATCGACGGCCATAAGAAACATTCTCAGCGTTATGGCGTATCCCCCTATATATATCTTCGTCTCATCTAATCCTCTAAGAAGATATCCGACTTTAGGAATTACATAGATTACTTTTCCAATAACATAATCTTCTGGAACCATCCAGCCGAAGGCTTTGCGATCGTCGAATGGATTGTTATCTCCCTTCGTTATGAAATACCATTTCCCGTCCTTTTGAACCTTCTCTATAGCCCGATGAACTATTGGAAGACCATTCGGGTTACTTGGGTTTTTAAAGACTATTATGTCTCCATCCTTCGGATTTGCATATATATCTTCAGCCTTCAATCCTCCATGAATTATGAGTAGGTCGCCGACTTTAAGCGTCGGCTCCATACTTCTAGATATAGGCGTGTGTAGAGGGGTGCTTGTCTGAAGAGCTAAAGCAAGTATCCATTGGAGAGCGAGGCTTCCAATAAGGGCGAATAGAATCAGCAGTATGGCTCCAAATAAACCGTTTTTAAAAAGCTTATTTGCTCTTTGGGTATACCCGCCCTTCGATCTCTCGATCAATTCTTCATCTCCAAGCTTTTGGCTCACGGGTATCAGTCATTCTTTTTTCTTCCTAATCGAGGTATAACATTCATAGATTTAAATCGTAGCTTTTTCTAGCTAAAGTAATATATCCTGTGTGGCCAGTCATGAGAGTTTCAGGTCTAGTTCTACCTCTCTCTATCTGCATACCTCTGAATAGAGTCTCAAAAGTCTCTATTCCTGCAAATCCATTCTTTGACAAGGCCTCCACCGTCCTAACAACTTGATCTATGGTTGGGCTGAATGATACGAAAACCCCGCTTCCCCTTAATGCTTCGTATGCATGGGGAACGACGAGCCATGGAGTTGCTAAGTCTAAAATCACAGCGTCAACGTTTCTTTCCTCGATCCCCTTCGTGAGATCTCCCTTCTTGAGCTCAACGTAATCCATCACGCCGATTCTTTGTAGATTCTTCGCTGCTATCTCCATGAATTCCTCTCTGATCTCGTAACTGTAGACTTTTCCGGAGGGCTTAACGTAATTCGCCAAAGCTGCGGCTAGAGCTCCCGCGCCTGTTCCTCCCTCTACAATCCGGCTTCCCGGCCCTATCCCGCTGAAGAGGATGATGAGCGCTATGTCTTTTGGATAAATTATCTGCGTTCTTCTCGAGATCTTGAAGATGTAATCACGTATCGTCGGTTTGAAGGCCACGAACTCCACTCCTTTGCTGCTCCGTATCCGCGTGCCAAACTCCTTTCCTAGAAGATCAGAAAGGTTTAGTAGGCCCTTGTGGGTGTGAAGCTCCTTATCTCTTTCAACCCTTACCAGGTAACTTCTCCTCTTATCTAAGTATAGAAGAACATCATCCCCTTCTTGAATTCTATCATTCAAGACTGCTCACTAATTCCTAACAGGCTTTACGCATGCTAAAAATCTTGTTTCATGTTTAAGTATTATGGTCTTCAGGTTAAGAAAGGCTATATTCTCTATCCCTTTCAGGTATTACAATCTTGCTCTTTGCATCCCTCATAAATTTACTGAAGAGTTCTGGATGTATTCCGTGAATCGGAAATATCATTCGCGGATTCATCGCTTTAAGAGATTCTCGAAGGTCAAGAGGAGTTATATGGCCTGAAACATGAACATGAAACTGCGGCAGACCGTAATGTTCAAGCCAATTTATAAGCCTGTTGAAGTCGATCTCCATCTCCTCATTGAAAGGTTCAGAAGACGAGAGGATATAGCAGCTTCCAGCGTCAGGTTTTATCTCCATAAGCTCGGTAAGATCATAGAATGTACATGCAAGTACGATATCCCTTTGCCTCGTGGCAATCTCATGCGAATCGATAACTCTTCCAAGCTTCATTGCCTCCTTTTCCCAGCTGAAATATCTCTTTTTCTCTTTGCGGAATACGAGGATGTTTTGATCCTTGATTTCTGGGAGGTTTAGATGCGGATCCCCGCTTAGCTGATGAAGCAGATATGCCTGTCTTAAAGTGATCACAAGCCGCCGATTATTTCTTTTAGCAGACTCATAGAACGATCTTAGTCTATCAACATCTGCGGATGCAAAATTTGCCATGACTAAGCCGGATGTATGCTTAATTATGGAGTCTATCTTTTTCATCACATCATTCTCAGAAGAGACGTCAACCGAGGTCATATTGGTATTTTCGCAGATAACAACATCTGGTTGTGCTTCTTCTGATCTTGCTATAAAGTCTTCTGTCAAGTCTGGTCTAGAGCCATGTCTTCGGAAGTCTCCAGTGTAG
Organism: uncultured Candidatus Bathyarchaeia archaeon; assembly: GCA_964512445.1. Taxonomy (GTDB): domain Archaea; phylum Thermoproteota; class Bathyarchaeia; order Bathyarchaeales; family DTEX01; genus B63. Next base: position 15,880 of record CAZEGS010000019.1, on the reverse strand, counting down.
ACTATTGTGCCGGAAGATGTGTAGATTATGAAACCGTAGGATCCGGGAACTGAATGGTCTACATGTATAGGTTCAATCTCGATGCTTCCAACTTTTAAGCGGTCTCCAGTCCTGAAGGTTTTAAACGTTAATCCTTTAAGGTCGAACTCTAAGCTTGGAAGGCGTACCTCGCTGTATGTTTTTAATATCGTTGCCGTTGTTTCGCCGCAGTAGACTGGAATTTCTCTCTTCAGAAATGAGATGTAAGCCGAATGATCCATATGTGAATGTGAAAGAAAAACGGCGTCGATTCTCGGCTCTTCAGAGTCAAACTTGTAAGCCCCTTCTAGGCGAGGTAGAATTCCGAATTCTAGAAGGCCTCTTTCATCTTTAGGGTAGAGGAATGGGATTGAATAATATTGATCTCTAAGCGAGAATGACATTCCGAAGTCTAGCAGAATCTGTACATCTCGATCCTTAAGAAGAATCTTATTTCCACCTATCTCGTTGACTCCGCCATAGAATATGAAGGTCGTCATCTCATACTCCACATGAATACTGATTCAAATTAGAGATAGACTTTAATTTTTAATTATCTTATCTGGGCTTCAGCCTTTTCTTTGCATGTATTCGCGATTATGTAGAGTATGTGGGGCGGTGTGAAGAAGCTAAAGACCTTAATGTACTTTGGAGACCTCACCTTTCTTATGTTCTCGACATTTCCCCCCTCCTCTAAATATCCATCTATGAAGCTCTCCGTTATCCTTCTAGGAACCCTAATTGGCGACATTATGGCGTAATGTCCGGAGTAATAAAGGAATTCAGCGATATCCCAAGCCTGATCTCCACCACGCTCTGCCTGTTCGAGGTCAAGGAAGCATATTCTCCCATCACGTGTTAACTTCAAATTTTCTGGTTTACAGTCTCCCAGTGAAACGTTCAATTTGTGAACCCTAGCGATCTCCTTTCCAACCTTCCAAATAATCGAGTAGAGATCCTCATTATCCTCTTCCGATGAGCATATCTGCCTAATTACTTCTGCTAGGCTTTCTCCTTCAACATACTCTTGAAAAATAAGTCTTTCAGATGGGCTTACGTGAATGATTTGAGGCACTCTTACCCCATGAGTTGAAAGAATCCTGTTTATGGCATATTCTCTTTCAAGACGGGTCTTCCCTAAAACTGCGAAGCCTCTTGTCCCTAAAGCCCAGAGCGCTATGGGAAGCCACTTGAGACCGTACCAGCTTTTGAAGAGCTTAACAACGTTTCTTTTCGTATTATTCCCGTCTGGAAGGCTTACTAAATAAACTGAGTTTAGTACGCCTCCCAGCCGCTCCACTTTGACATTCGTGTCACGGTCTTTGGAGAGGGTTCTCCTTACAAACTCGCTGAGTGTCAGCTTGTCTGAGAGGGAGACGAGGCCTTGAGATGTTGGAATGTAGATGAGTCTCTTTGTATCTTCAAGTTCTGGGAGAATTCTCCCTTCAATCGCTGATTTTTTAACATACGTGATGTAGTCCTCAAAGAGGGTAAGCATCATCTTTGGAACCACTTCGATGCTGTATCTGAGAATGCTGTTTCGAACGTTCTTGAGAAAAATGAGTAGTCGAAGCTTCCTTCCCCTCACAGTCTCTATGTACTCCTCATTGATTCTGACGTATCCGTTATAAAATGAGATTACTTTCTCTTTCTCTGCTTCGTTTAGAGCGGCCCTAAACCCTCGCATAATCTTTCTTTGAGCCTCTCTGCCTGCTTCCTCTTCAAATACGCTTAGGATCTTGCAAATGATTGGAGGGTATAGGGAAGCCTTACGAGATATTGCTTCCCACATAAAAAATTCAGGCTTTATGAGAATCTCCCTAGACATCTCTGGATATTCAAGGATCAGATTATTTATCGTTTCAACGATTATCCTCTTCTTCGCTTTTACCTCTTGACTCCAGAGAAAACCCCTATTAATTAGGGGTTCATATGGAACAAGCAGATTGTCAACGAGCGTTCCACCTAACCAATCGTTCTCAACGTCCTTTTCAAACGTTTGCCGGTCAACGGCTAAGATGGAGAGAGCTCCGCCTTTACAAATCTCTCGTTCATAAGATAGTCTGCGTTCCGAGGAATCAAGAATGACTGTTACGTCTACTCGGCTCTCCGCCTCATCATCACCATAGATATTAGGCGGATTAGCAGCAGCGGCGAATATTCCTTCAAATTCTCGTCTACATATCGCCAGAATCTCTCTTCTCGTATCGCTGTCTAGAAGGCGGGTTCTCATTATCCTAATCCCAATGATTCTCTTAATTCATAGAGAAGATCTTTCCATTTTAATCGTTCGGTTTTGATCCTTTAGAGCCTACTGCATGTTTAGAGATACGTCACATTTAAGCCCCGATAGGCATAAGTAAAGATGTTAGAATGACTCTCCGATACTTCGTAAAGGCTGTTCAGACGAGATACTGGATGCCGGGCTCAAACTACTTGGATATTATAGTGTCGGCTCTGAAGGATAAGTTAAACGATGGGGATATCGTTTTAGTCTCTGAGAAGGCTCTAGCCGTTGCGAGAAGGCTTATAGTTGATGAAAGTCGTGTGAAACCAGGGCTCTTAGCTAGGTTCCTAGCCTGCTTCTGGATGAGGATCATTTGGGGATTTTTTCTCGGAAGAATTTGTCGTTTAAAAGAAGAAAATATTTGGAGGCTGAGAAATTACCCGGTGAAGGAGGGAAGTGCACATAAACAAGTAGTGCTCTGGTATGCGAATTTTCTCCAAGCTCTGCATTGGGGCTCGGAGGGCGGAATAGATGGCAGTAATCTTCCATTTGCTTATGTTAGTCTACCCTTGAAGGATCCTCAATCAGTCGCTGAGGAGATCCGTCTTTACCTGAAAAATCTTCTTAGAAAAGAGGTCACGGTCATCATAGTCGATACTGATAAGACCTATTCCTTAGGATCATTTCATTTTACGCATCGTCCGGTCTCGATTGATGGTATACACTCGTTTTTCGGCGTAATCGCATATATTGTTGGGAGAGCTCTTAGACTGAAGCGGAGGGCAACTCCTCTAGCGGTCTCGGGTGCAAAGATAGATATTGAATATGCTCTTGATTTGGCGGAGGCGGCTCATAGGGCTCGCGGCTCAGGTGCAGGTCGAACTGTATGGGATATGGCTGAACGATTCGGCGTTGATTTGACTGGAGTGAGCTGGGAGATGTTGAAAGGTATCAGTCATAAGCCGATAGTTGTTATTAGGCCATGTGATTCTAGATTTAGACTTGGATCGGAGAGTTAACGGCTTTTAAGTAGCCTGTAGATTCCGAAAACGACTGAGATTCCCAGCATGACTGCTCCTAAAGAGAAGAAGGAGCCTCTGTAACCGTATGAGACCATTATGAAGCCGGTGAAGATGGGACCTGCCATTTGACCTATATCCATTATGGTTGCGAGGAATCCCATAGCTGCTCCATAGGATTTCTCGTCTGCAAGGTCGCCTACGAGCGCGGGTGCTGACGAGATCACCATTGAAAAACCAAGGCCGAATATTATCGATATTATTGTGAGGGGGAGAAATTGAGTATTGTATGGTATCGCGATTATTGATAGTGCCGTCATCGTTAAGCCTCCAAGTATCGGGATGTTCCTGCCGATCTTGTCGGAGAGACGACCCATAAACGGATTAACTATTGGAATCAGAACTAGCTGCATTCCCATAATTATGCCTATTAATGATGGGTCTAACCGAGCTATGTTTTTCAGGTAGCCGACAAAGAAAAATTCTAAGGCTCCATAGACGTATCTGGCTGCAGCTTCAGTTAAGCTAGCGATCATTATTCCAGTATTACGTAGAACGGCTTTGAATCCTTCAAGCTTCCTGGTCTTAGGCTTTTCCTCGGTACGCTTCAGATAATTCCTTTGATGCTTCTCGCCGATCTGTGTACAGAGCAGCATGCCTGTAATGAGAGCTACTATACCTGCGAAACCCACGGCGAGGTACAGCATATGATAGTTCCAAAGGGTTATGGAGAGTATGAATCCCCCCATAAAGGGAGCGATGCTTCGCCCAACAATTGTTGCTGACGTGAAGGTTGAGATTCTCTCTCCCTTTCTGCTGGGGTAGCGCTCAGCTAGGGCGGCTCTCGCAACTGGAACGAAGATTGCTGTTGCGAATCCATGATAGAAGCGGACGAGGATGAGCTGCCACCAAGAATTTATGAGAATGTATAGGAAGGGCGCGGATGCGAAGACAATTGTTGATGCTAAGAGAACCCTTCTTCTACCAACAACATCGGAGAGTGAACCTGCTGGAAAACTGATTAAGACTCCTGGAAGAGTGGAGGCTGCCGCAACAAAGCCCATTAAGGCCTCCGGGGTTCCAAGCTTCTCTGCGAATGGGTTCAAGACGGGGTTCTTTGACATTGTAGAGCTGAGAATGGCAAAAGCACCCAATATGCATAGGGTTATGAAGAAGTAATCCTTCGATCTCGACGTATTCCCAGTTTTTTCTTTTCTATCATTATTCTTCATTTTTCCCTTTTAGCCCTCAATATTCTGCGGATTAGACATGTTAGACCCTTTCTGGAGATCTTCAGCCTTTCTGAAGCGTGATGGATATTCGATATTTTTCAGCTCATTTAAATCTTCGCATGGATCACTCGAGATTTCAGACATCCATATCAGTATCAATTAGTTCTGGAATTAGAAGGGTATTTGGAATCAACCTTAAAAAAAGTATAAATCTCCCGAAATTGTGAGAGTTTATGCTGGTGTAAGAGGCGGCTACGCCATGAAGGAACATGATAATATTTCTATGCTTAGAACTCTGCTAGTTTTTTCCCTGATCATATATTTAGGATCGATCTCCGTTGTAGGCTTCACAATCAATGATCTGAAGAATACTATTCGTGAGCAGAGCAAGGAGATCTCCAGCCTGAATGATCAGATATCGAGGATGCAGAGTAGCCTCTCTGCTTTGAAGGAAAAAGTTCAGAATGTCTCGCCTCAATCTTCAGCTCTTTCCTACACTGAGATATATGAGAAGATTAAGGATTCGGTGGTCGTCGTTAAAGGCAAGGTTGTTAAGCATACACTTTTCGGAGAAGAATGTGGCGAGGTTCAGGGTTCAGGCTTCGTTTATAACTATAGCGGAATAATCGTCATAATAACGAATAATCATGTTGTTGAAGGGGCTTTTAACCTAACAGTCTCATTTTTGAATGGCGACACATATTCAGCCGAGATAATTGGTAGGGACCCCTACAGCGACCTTGCTGTTCTATCAACCGATGCGCCGGCCTTCGAGCTTAAACCAGCCGTGATTGCGAGTTCATCAACATTAAGGGTGGGTCAGCCTGTGGTGGCTGTAGGTAACCCCTTCGGACTGGCAGGATCCATCACGACAGGCGTGGTTAGCCAGCTTGGTAGATCTATAAGCGAGTCTGCAACGGGAGGTTATCTGATAGCTGATGTCATCCAGATAAGCGCGCCTATAAATCCTGGAAATTCCGGAGGTCCTCTTCTTAACATGTTCGGTGAGGTTGTTGGGATAACTACAGCGATCATTCGGGATTCTCAGGGTGTAGGATTCGCGATTCCCTCAGATACCATCATTAGGGAATTGCCCTATCTGATCAAAGGGGAGGAGTATCCTCATCCATGGCTGGGTGTAGAGGGGATCGATATGAATTTTGATTTGGCTAAGGCGATGAATCTGAATGTTACTTATGGATGGCTTATCGTCGAGGTTCTTCCTAACAGCCCGGCTGCGAAGGCTGGCTTGAGGGGAGGGACTCAAACGGCTCTTATTAATGGATTGCAGGTTAAAATCGGCGGGGACGTAATAGTCAAGATTAATGGTACTCGAATTAGAAATGGAGATGATCTTTCAACATATCTTGAAAGGAATACTAGGCCTGGCCAGACTGTTCAGATTACCGTGATAAGGTCTGGAAGGATGGTTGATGTTGCCTTGGAGCTTGGTGTTCGTCCCTCTCCAGGCTGATCATGCCATCTCAGTTCAGTTTTCTGTTCATCTCCTCTAGGAATCTCTTGAAGTTCTCTTTTGGAATTCTTGCTCCAGCGGCTTTTGGATGTCCGCCTCCACTGCCTCGGAGCTTCGTGGCTATCTCTCTGAGCATTCTGTTTAGGTCTATCTCTTCGCTGCACGTTCTTAGGCTTATGTCAATCATGTTCTTTCTTTCTTCTCCGGCGATTCCGATTAGGGCGTCGGATAATCCCCTGGCGTAAGTGGCGGTTTTTCCTAAGGAGAAGGGAAAATTGAGTATGTAGGCTATCTTTCCAAGAGTCTTTATTTTGCCTTTAATCTCTCTTATAGCGATCTCTTCTAGATGAGTGTTCTGTATGGCGAGCTCGACGAGTCTTCTGTCAAAGCTTGGAGGCAGATTGTTTGCTAGATTAGCCACTATGCTTCTTTTTAATTCGTGGTTTCTCTTTTGTCCTTCAATTCCCTGGATGAGTAGGCCGCTTTCAAAGTATAATGTTCTCTTATCCCATCTTTTTAGAAGCCGCTGGATCGTCGGGGTTTCATCTAGATAGTCTCCTATAGCTCCCATGATCGCTGTTCTAGCATGCAGAGGATCTATCTTTGATTGGTAGAGGGTGTATACCAGCTCTGAAGCTGAGGACTCTAAGCTGTGAATAACTTTTCCGGGAAGATCCTCTTTCGATAGACCTTCAGGTAATGGGTGATGATCGATGTAGATTAGGTCTCCATTATCTGCAAATTCTGAGAATAGCCTTAAAAGTCTAGATAGATGACTTTCTGAGATGGCGATGTCGCATATGATGATTTTGTCAGTCTTCTTAGCTTCGCCTAGGTCTCCTTCAAGCCCGTACGGATGGGTGAAGAATACATGGGCATTGGGATTTGCGGCTAACGCGATTGCTCCAGAGCAGATTCCATCAGAGTCTCCATGAGTAAATATCCATGTGTCCATGTATCTTTCCCGTCTTGGGGATTTCATTTTCGGTCTCTAGTTTGAGTGATGCGCTATATAAAGGAAGAGGGTGGGAGGTCTCTTCTAATCTAGGGGCTGCTGAGCATGCCGGCGTCTTTTGGGTGAGCTTTATTAGTCTCGGCGGTGTAGATCATGGATGTCAAATTTTGGAAGTGAGGAGAATGACGAAGATCACGATAATTGGTGGTGGAAGTAGCACATTTACTCCGCAGTTGATGAGGCTTTTTATTGAGTCTGAGGTGCTCAGCGGAAGCACGATTACGCTGATGGATATAGATGAGCATCGCTTGAGGGTTATGGAGAGCCTTTCTAGGCAGCTTATAAGGAAGGAGAATGCTGATCTTAGAGTTGAGACTACTACTGATCAGAGAGAGTCGCTTGTAGATGCGGATTTCGTGATAACCGCCATTGCCGTTGGAGGGAGCGATGCTTGGGAGGTTGATATTGAGCTTCCAGCGAAGTATGGCGTTTATATGCCTGTGGGGGACTCTGTGGGTCCAGGAGGTATTATGCGTGCGTTTCGTCACATACCTGTCCTGGTAAGTGTAGGTAGAGATCTTGAGGAGGTCTCGCCGGACGCTATTGTCTTCAACTATACGAATCCTGTTACCGCCAATACTTTGGCGATGAGGAGGTATACGAGAGTAAATTCTTTCGGCTTATGTTCATGCAGTTCTATTCCGAGGAACGGCAGGTATCTAAGCAGAATTCTCGGCGTTGATGCTGAGGATTTAGCTCTACCCGCGCCTGCTGGAGGTATAAATCACTGCTCAGCGATTCTTGAGTTGAGATTTAAGGATGGGGCTGACGCGTTTCCCTTGGCCAGAGAGAAGGTTGAGAATCCTGTTCAGAGACATTTTCTTGAGAATTACGGCGTACTTCCTTATTGTTGGTCTCACTGGATAGAGTTCTTCCCTACGCTCTGCAAGTTAGAGGAGGAGTATAGGGGGCGGCTTCAAGGCTTAAGGATGAAGTATGGCATTCATGTGCATGATATGAAGCGGGAGAGGGAGAGAGCTAAGAAATGGGAGACGCTTGTTAAGAATATGGCGTTGGGGAAGGAGGAGATATCCTTAGATGTTCTGCCCAGCGGGGAGAGCATAGAGGTTGTGCAGATCATTGAGGCGATTCTGGAGAACAGGAACGAGATCTTTGTAGTGAATGTCCCGAATGATGGGGCTATAAGCAATCTGCCTGAAGACGCGGTTGTGGAGGTTTCATGTGCTGTTGGGCGATATGGTATCCGGCCGATTCGTGTCGGCGAGTTGCCGGATTCCATAGCTGCGACTTTGAGGAGTCATATTGCAGCTCAGAAGTTAACGGTTGAGGCTGCTGTAACCGGTGACCGCGACGTTGCCTATAGAGCTTTTCTGCAGGATCCTCAAGTCTCGTCGAGGCTCTCTCTGGATGAGGCTGGGAAGCTGCTGGATGAGATGCTGAATGCCCACGCTGAATATCTGCCGAGATTCTTTAAGAGCTGAGGAAACACTGAAGTCTACGCGTGAGCTGACTGTTTATTTCATATTTCTTTGATGTCTCATATGAATTGATCTGTCGTTTAGCAGCATTCTTCTTTTGGGGCAGGGGAAAAATTTCTTTAAATAGTTTATATACTGACGCTCATTAAGCATGCGCCGCAAGGTTCTCCCTTAGATCCGGACAATAGAGGCTAACTTGGATATTTCTATATTCCTTTATTTTTTTGATAAGGGGATCTCATCAGCAAGGGCGCCGATATCAGGTTTAAAATCTTATTTTATCTGAGAACTTTCTGCAGAAAATTCATTTACTACGCTTTTTCACGCATCATATTTTTTAATGTAGCAATCTCATGAGCTAATGCATCATATAGTTTATCTAGTTCTTTGAGATCTTCTTTATAGCCTAAAACTTTAAGCCATGTTTCATCGATGAAGACTCTGTAGGGGTCTTTTTCTCTTAACTGCTTTAAAATGCTTTGGAATTCTACATTTTTAACTTTTCCAAAAGCATCAAGCAGTTTTTTACGTTCACTTTTTGTCAACTCTTTCCTTGGTACTTTCATTTCTTTCAGCATATAGTCATGAATTTTCATCCATGCTCCTCGTGTTTCCGTTCTATGTATGAGCATTTGAAGTAGGTTGAAAGAGGAATTTAACCATAAAGTCAAAATTTTTCCATATTCAGCATCAATTTTCTTTATGCTCCACATATCCACACCTACAATGGGCACATCCGAATAGAAAGCAATCAAAGAAGTTCCTGGAGCAGAAATATCAAAACGTCTTCCAACAACTACCTTGCTCTTTCTATCATCGAATTTGCTTTTCCACTTCTCGACTATATTACTGTTAAACTGTTTTAATTCATTAACCGACATCAATGTTCTTGCGAGATCTTCAATCCCATCAAACCATGACAGAATAAGATAGTCCGACTTATCTGTGACATCAATTGTTTTAATATAGGATAATCTTCTTAAGCCTCTTCCTAAAGTTTTGAGGGGGATTTTAACTTTCCATCCTAGGTTAATATGCTTCGCGATAAGCTCATTATTTTCTACTTTGTTAACTATCCATATGTCGTTCTTTTTTATAGCTCTTGAGGCGTCACGGAGTATGAAACCATTAAAGTCTTTAAATTTTAAATGTTCAAGATCGATTCTTTGAGTTTCAGCAATTTCTGAGAGAGGTGTAAGTCTATCTGATTTAAGCAATTCCTCCAGTAATTCAATTAGATCAAGGTTACTAACAGAGATCCATCTGAACCAATTATTAAGGTTCTCTCTTAATTTTGAGTAGTCATAATTTTTCACCACAACCTTTTCGTCTTCCCAGCTTGTTTGAACATTCTTTACTTTTTCAGCGAGTTCTCTTGCTTCTATCGGCGATTCTGGCAGTTTTTTAAGAACAGTTATACGTGTCTTGGCATTCCTAGAGGGTTTTTTCTTTCTTGCAATGAGTAGGATTTCTCTGAATCTTGCACTTTCAGAAAATGCTGATCTGCTCCATGTGGTTATAATGTGTTCTAAATGATATTGTTCGCTTAGAAGTTTTCTTATTCCTTCGCAGGATTGTATTCTTAGGACTGTTGCGGGTAAGACGAAAGCTATTCGACCATTATCTTTTAGGAATCTATCAGCGAGAAATATGAAGTAGCCAAAATATCCGAGCTGACCGTGCAGGTAAGGGCTATACTCCTTGAATCTCTCATTAAGAATGTTTTTATATTCTTTGGGTATCCGCTCTTGTCTTGTGAAGGGAGGATTCATGATTACTACGTCATAAGTTTCCAGTTTGATCTCTTCCGGGATCTGACCCGTGAGGCTTACTACTCCCTTCTTCATTTCTTGAGGTTTAAGATAGGCGTCGATTCCAACTTGACCTTTAAAAACAAACTTTAATCCCGCAATTGAAGGAATAGTTTTTGACGGTTCAAGTTCTGTTGAATCCCAGACTGCTACGTTAACCTTGTTTGTAAAGAATTCTGGCGCTTGAAGTGCGAGATGACAAGCAGCAACATTAGCTGCGAATGGCATAACATCTATTCCAAGAAGTTCCTTTTCCACAAATCTTTTATGATCTTCCTGAGTGAAATTTCCAGTCTCGCTTTTAAGGAGATACTTCTTACGTCTATAAGCTGCTACGAGTAAGCCTCCACTTCCAACGGCAAAATCAGCAACTTTAACATCATGCCTATCTATGGAAAGCCAACTCAAGAGTTCAGCAGCTAAAACATTCGTGTAGAAAGCAGCAACATTCTTTCGAACCTCAAAAGGAACAAGATCATGAAATATCGTTCCTAGAAGATCTCCACCAACTTTTTCAGGGGTTAATCCTTTAACAACATTGATTACAGCCTTAACCTTGTCAACATAAGCCGGCGGTATCCTCGAAGCAACATCATAAGAGAAGACTGTCTTATAGTTTACATCTAAGACCTTCTTGAAATATCGGTTTAAATCCTCAGGCTTCCCAATCTCATCTGCATCTATCTCTTCAAACCTATCTGGTTGCCTTCTCGAAAGGATATGATAGAAGAGTATCTGGTTGATGAGCAGATAGGCGGAGGCTAGCCGGAGAGCTTCAACCGGATACTTTTTCTCTTCATATTGAAGTATATTCTCAAAGACTTCTTTCCCGCCAAAAAGGCTCTCAAGATCCTTACCTGAAAGATATTTCAGTGCGAGAGTGATGTAGAGAGCTGATTCTCGTAGAGTCTTGATGATGAAGTCTGTGCTAGGCTCAACACGTCTAGGAGTTAAAACATGTTTGGAAAGAACATCAGCAACCTCAGCAAGTGAACCTTCATAAATAGCAAAGTTCCGCTCGACATCCTTTGGCGGAAACATCGCTATAAGTTTAAATCTCTCCCGAAGAACAGCCTTTTCTAAAACTTCAGCGGGCATAGGTCGCGCGAGAGTCTTAGGATAAAGAATCGCAAAACCACCTTTAATGCCAAGAACATCATAAAAATTCAGATAATCATTCTGAACCTTAGAAATAGCATTAATCAAGTCGCTTTCCCTAAATTTCGCCTCCACAAAGTAGACTCCACTATTCCGACATACAATGTCGGGTTTACGAATTCCACGCGGAGTAGAAACAACCGGAAAAATCTCAACATGAACCCCTTTATCTTCAAGTCTACTTGCTAGAATCCCAGTAACAGTATCCTCGGTAGCCCTAGGAATCATTAAAACCCACCAATTACCGAAGAGACTATCTTCAAAGATATTTATGAAATTATTTTATAATCTTTGAGTACCTCAGAAACATTATCTATTTTACGTGTACGGCTTTCTTCTTCTCTTTTTAATGAATTCGATAAAATCCCAAACCACATGCTTATCTAACATTAAATGATAACCCCTACATCAAAAAACCCAGTCCTCACCATCACCTTCAACAAACCACTTCCTTCCAATCATAACGATCCTCATCGCTATCACTTTCGCCTCATTCAAGACGGACTCTAGCTATAAATTAACGAAATCCGGATTTATGTCGATTCTGATTCCTCTTTGTCCCATTTCTTTTGCTAAATTGTACTAAAATATTCTCTAAGGGTTTTAGCGATTTCTTCGCTTATTATTTTAGCTGAAGTTTCATGATTATAGTATAGTGATGATTCGCTCCAATTATGCGAACCGATATAGACTATGTAGCCATCTATGATTACGAGTTTCATGTGATCTGTATCGCTTTCATCATCCAACCTGACGTTAATGCCGTTCTGTAGCAAGTAATCATAGGCTTCAAGGTTTCCATCAATATAACCAAAGTAAGTTCTATATTCAATTATCACTGTTACATCGATACCTCTATTCTTAGCAGCAACAAGATCCCTTATTAGATCATTAGCCCAATCAAAAGAATCATCCGGATCATAAATCATCGAGTACATGGCAACCATAATAGACTTATTTGCACTTTCAAGATCCTTCCTTATAGCATAATAGTAACTCTTGTCTTCGAGAACGTAAACCTTGCATTCTGAACGTTGTTCAAGTTCAATGATTTTAGCTCTAAGCTGCTCGTTTTCAGCCAAAAGATTAGCTACTTCCTCTTCATAAGATGATTCTAATGCTGCATAGGCTTCGCTTAGAACAGAATAATTCGCAACAAGAGAATCATACTCCCTTAAAATTTCACTATACGACGTATTCAAGGCTTCATAATTTGCTTTTAACGAATCATACTTTCTCAAAATTTCATTATATGATGAATTTAAAGCATCATAGTTCGCTTTTAGCGATTGAAACTCTGAGGCTAATTCATCGTAGTCTGAAATAAAAGTCTCATATTTCCTTAATGTCTCAATATAGGATGCATTTACTTTATTGAACAACGCAGTTAGGTTATCGTAATCCGCTTTTAACGAAGAAAGGTTTGACTCAAGTTCAAAGATTCTTCCTAAAGAAAAAGTAATGACAGAACCAGAGATCAGAGAAATAATGATGAAACCAATTATCCACTTCTTCATCAGATACCCCCCCAAGATTCTTTGGATAATCCAAAATTAATTTTTGAAAAGAGGAATTCTTTAAAGCTTTTAACTGCATAGAATTTCTATGCAAAATATATAATTGGTAGTCGCCTTGAAAAAGAACGTCATGATTCGGTAGATACTGATCTCCTAGAAAAGGCGCGAAAACTTGACTTAATATTTCTAAGGTCTGTGAAAACGCTCTGATTCAGACAGTTAAAGCCTTAGAACAGGTCTTCATTGAAGACAAGGGAGAAACCTTGGAGCCGTTGGTTCCTGGTGGTGGACCGGGCGGGATTTGAACCCGCGGCCTCCGCCGTGCGAGGGCCCCAATGGAATCGATTGGGATCTCTTTAAAGAGTGGCTTTTCAAGGAATTTTCGCCGAAAACGGCTCAAGATAGGCTCAGATACTCGAGGAAATTCTCTGATTGCTTATTAAAGAAGGACTTCAGCGAGCTCAGGCTTCTCAGCGATGACAAGCGTGTCCACGTCCTGAAGGCCCTATCTGCCCTGTCAAAGTTCCTTGGGGTCTACGATGAGTTCAAGGGGCTCGTCCGAAATTATGGACTGAAGTGGACGGGTAGAAATGGAGATGATTTGATCATCGCAAGGCTGACCAGAGTAGTCGATGCGGATGAAATTCTCGAATGGATCAGAAGCGTGAAGGCTGCATGTCCGGATTACGCGGGCTTCATGGATCTTATAGCCGCGACGGGTCTTCGATACGAAGAGGCGGTTAACTGCTGGAATCTCATCATCGGGCTGAGCGGGAAGAGCCGGCTTGAGGAGTATTATAGAGCTGAGGCAGAGGTCCTGGAGCACTTCCGATTTAAGGATCTCTTCATTCGAAGATCGAAGAAGGCCTTTATCAGCTTCGCAGCGGAGGACTTTATCGAAAAAATCACGAGGTCCAAGCCTCTCTCAGCGTATGTTCTTCCGAACAGGATTAAACGCCGAGGCTTGAGACAGAGATTCAGTGATATTCGAGAGTTTCATGCAAGCGTCTTAACGAGGTACTTGAGGCAACCTGAAATCGATTTTATTCACGGCCGGGTATCCACAAGCGTCTTCATGAGAAATTACTTCAACCCAGCATGGATCCAGGATCTGAAAGAAAGAGCCCTCAAGGCTGCAGGGGAGATCCTCGAAAAGATCGCTTAATCGGCTTCGAGCCTCTTCTTTTCTTTCTCGATCATCTCGTAGAGGAGCTTCGTGACGAATCCGGAGAAGCTTGTTATTCCCTGCTTCCGGTACTCCTCCTTATTCCGCTGCCAGAGATCCCAGAAATAATTATAGACTTCTTCTCGAACAGTTATGGATTTGAATCCCTTTCTCGGCATTATTGATCCTCAGTTCAGTATTTTACCATATTGATTTAATAAGCTTAATGAATGTGCGGTACTGTACCGTAATCCATATATTTAAGGTTCTGTACAGTACTGTACGGTGATTGATGTGCCCATAGAAGGCTATAAATCGATCACCATACGCCGCGAGGTCTATGAGGAGCTTAAAAGCCTCGCGGAGAGGACGCATCGATCAGTTCCCGGACTGATCGAGCATCTGATTGAGAAGGCGAGTGAGGGACCTTCTCAATCAACAACTACCCGAGAAGACGTATCCCCAACCCAGAAGGAGGCTGCTGATGCTTGAATATGTCTGTGGAGGTTGTTGAGCAGGTTATTCCGGTGAAGACGGGGAAGAAGCCTGAGAAGACCCCTGAAGAGCCAAGGAAGACTGAAAAGATCTATCGTGGGCCTTCGAAGAGGGGACCCTGCAGGGTCTGCGGGAAGACGGGTATCCGCAGGTACATGATCGCCTGCGATCTTCCGGAGCCCATGATCCTATGCGATGAGCATTACAAGATGATCCGGGAGGAACTCAGGGCTGCTCTTCGAAGGATCCTGCAGGAGAAGGGATTGCTGCCGAGGAAGATCATTGAGGCTGAGATCGGCAAGTATTCTGTGAAGGTTGAGAAGCGGGAGGAGCCGGATTACATTGGTTGAGATTGTCGAACGTTTCCAGGACTTCATAGAGATCGCGGATCATCACAGGATGGGAGTCTACCAAGTCATCGAGGATGGAAAGAGCGTGGAGATCCGCATAAGGGCAGGCCGCTACGGATACATAGGATCATACGAGCCTGAGAACCCAGAGCTCAAGGCGGCTCTGAAGTACTGTGAGATTAAGGGCTTCATAAAGATCCGCGGAATCATCCGGGACGAGGCTTTCTTCACGGTTCCCACGGTCGATTAAAAATGAAGAGACTTCCAAGCTTCATCCGGAAGATCTATGTCCTATGCAGCGCTGAATCTGCCAAAGAATGCAGGAAGGCATGCCCATTCTTTAAGCTGCCGGAAGACAAGTTCTTCTGCGCAGATGACCCTGAAGACCTGATTGAAGAAATCGAGAACAATGAAGCTGATAAGGCATGAAGTTCCGCCACGCGTTTATCTTGGTACTCGCAAGGATGTTTCGTCTGCGGGTGCTTCGCAGCAGGGAACATCATTTCATCGATTTCGGTCCAGCAGCGAGAGAAACAGCCGGGCGGCTTATCTGCATCGAGGAGCTCTGAATGCGGCTGAAGGCAATCGTCTTGATTCCCCGCCGCGATGGAGTTCTCCGCCTATCCGAGGCTGAAAACGTGATCGCGCTCGGTTCCTGGGAAGGCTTCAAGGCTGACATGGTTCCCAGCGTGAGATCATCGCCGAACGGTTATGCTGTCGCCGTAGTCATGGAGCACAGCCCGATTGACGGGGCAGCCGGCTGCAATCTCTGGTTTCCCAAAGCCTGGCAGCTCGAGGAACTCTTGAAGGCCATGAATCGCAGCGATGAGCTCACGCATATGATGCTCGGACATGGATGGCTCAGGGGTCCAAGGCCCTACATCCGCCTCGAAGACTTCATACCATGACTGGAGGCTTCTGAGTGGCTGATGATTTCAAGGTTGTTTTGAGGAAGGATGG
>CAZEGS010000018.1:24906-27371 GCA_964512445.1 uncultured Candidatus Bathyarchaeia archaeon | reverse complement strand
CTGGAAGGAGGCTCGAGAACGCGTTAAGGAAGAAATGTTCAGTCCAGTCGCTCAGTTTTCTCCGATAAATTTAGGATTTCAAACCATAGGATTGCTTTACGGTGAGGATTTCGGAGACGCGATATGTAAGGCGGTGAATTGCGGCTGGGATACCGACTGCACAGGAGCAACCGTCGGAGCGATCTGGGGAATTATAAACGGCAGAAGCGGGCTTCCTGAAAAATGGATTAAGCCTTTAGGCGATGAAATCGTCATTAGCAAGGGAATAAGAAATCTTCAGGCGCCTACAAATCTATGTGAACTTACAGATGAAACATGTAAGATAGGAATGAAGGTTCTAGCTGTCCATGACGCATCTGTTAGAATCTGCGATCTTAACGATTTTTCAGCAGCAGAAGACATCATCATGAATTCGATAGGCGAAATTAAGAAATTGTGGGGTCTTCCGCCTAATAGACTTGATTTTGATTTAATATCAGTTAAGGCGTCAATAACGTACCTAGACGGCCCGGCAATTCTTCCAGAAGTTCCAAATAGATTCGTCATCTCCGTGAAGAATCTAAGGTCTGAGTTTCTCTCCGGAAAGGTCATTGTTGATCCTCCTTTCGGATGGACGTTAAAGCCTGAGAAGGAACAGCGGTTTAAATTACAAGCAGGAGAACGCCTTGAATTCGTCTTCTCTCTATGCACATCAATTAGATGTATCGAAACGTCAAATCACGGAACCGTTAAGATCCTTCTAGATCAAAGGCCGGATGTGCTTCGTCTCCCCTTGAATTTTGTAGGGGGATTCCGATGGCTGATCTCGGAGGTCTTTGGTGAACCACTCTCTCTCGACATACCGTTTCCTCCAGAGAATGACGTAGACTCAATGAGCCTTGAGGATGGATGGGAAGCGGTATCTTGGCCTGAGAATGCTCTTGAGATCGAGCCTCTATTCGAGGGGCAGCCTGGAATAATCTATCTAAGACACTTCATATATTCTCCTGAAGAACGGAGAGCCATAATTGGGGTTCCAAACAATAGCAGGATGAAGCTATGGCTTAACGGCGAGATTCTTCATGAAACCGAGAAGATTGTTCCTCTACGTCCAAATTATAGTGGCGACGGATCGAATTATGCTAGGGCCACATTGAAGAAGGGGTGGAACCACATCATGGTGAAGATACTTCGCGGAGAGAAGCCTATCGAAGCGCATTTTACGATAGCTCATGAGGAGTGGAGTAGAGGGATGGCGGATATAATTCAGCATAGATTTCCGTGGGAATGAGAAATCGAACTATTTAAAAGATTACAATTATTTTCTCACAGCATAAACCTACTAATGAGATGATTTGATGAATGCGCGGGAAAGATTTCTAGGCACGGTACAGTTCAAGCCGGTCGATAGATATCCCTACTGGGAACTAGGCATTTGGGGACAGACTTATGAGAGGTGGCTTCGTGAAGGGCTTTCAGAGGATGATCTTAAAGGAGACTGGTTCAGAGGAGAACCTGAATTTGCCAATCTTGATAAAAGAGAATTCATTCCTTTAAATCTAAAACCGATTCCGAGCTTTGAGAAAACAATCGAAGAGAACGAGCGATACGTTATTTTCAGAGATGAGTGGGGAAGAATCAGAAGAGCCTTGAAGCAGGGGACGGTGCGTGGAACTAGGCCGTCCATGGATACCTATCTGGATTTCTTTGTGAAGGATCGGAAAGACTTTCTTGAGATAAAGAGCCGCTTAGATCCTTATGAGCCTCTTCGATATCCTAGAAATTGGGAGGAACTAAAGAAGGAATGGGAGAAGAGAGATTATCCGCTATATCTGACGGAGAACTGCGGTTTTGGAGGTCTATACTGGAATCTGAGGGAGATGATGGGGGACCATAAGGCTATCCGTCTATTTCTTTAGAAAGCCGGATCTTATACATGAGATACTTGACTTTCTAGTTGATTTCTTCATCAAGGCTACGGAGAAGGCTCTTTCCGAAGTTGAGGTTGACGCATTTATATTTAACGAGGACTTCGCCCATAAAGGAGGACCGCACATTTCACCGAGAATCTTTAAGGAGTTCTTCTTCCCACGATATGAGGAGATTGTAAAGTTTCTGCGGAAACATAACGTGAAAGTTATCGAGCTTGATAGTGATGGAAACACTGAACCTTTGATTCCCTTTTTCATCAAGCTTGGAATAGACGCTCACTGGCCTCTTGAAGCCGCAGCAGGCATGGATCCTTTAAAGATCAGAAAAGAGTTTTGGGAGGAGATCGCTCTTTATGGCGGTATAGATAAGAGATCGCTTGCCGCTGGTAAGAAATGCGTCAAAAAAGAGGTTTATCGGAAAGTTCTTGGAATGATGGAGCTCGGAGGCGGCTATATACCTACAGTTGACCATACAGTACCGCCTGATGTGCCCCTAGAAAACTTTCTATATTATCTTCGGCTTAAACAAAAGATCGCTGAAGAGTTTTAACCATA
>CAZEGS010000018.1:0-24806 GCA_964512445.1 uncultured Candidatus Bathyarchaeia archaeon | reverse complement strand
TGGATCGAATTTAAAAATTACAAAATGATCTGGAGAGAGATGGAATGGCAGAGAACCCGTAGAATCGCAAGAGAGGTTCTAAAGGAGGAAAAGGACATCTTCGCTAAGATTGAGGGCGGACATGAACTCTACGAGATTCTATGCCACATGTTCGGGGTTGAAGAAGACTAAGAGTAACCTTCCTGAAAAATCGGCAAGTAACCGTTTAAATTGACATCTCAATATATAGATGATACGCAAGGGAATCTTATACATTCTCAACCCAATAGGATCTTTTTTCCGTGACCTCTTTTTTCCAGATCGGAACCTCATGCTTAACTCTTTCAACAATTTCTGGTAATGCCTGGAACGCCTCCGCCCTATGCTTCGAGGCAACTAGAACATACATTATATCTTCTCCAACCTTAACTGATCCGATCCGATGCTGAACAATAGCATCGATTATTCCATGTTTCGCCCTTGCATCGTCAATTATCTTCTCTATGGATTCAATCGCTAAGGGCTCATGAGCCTCATATTCAAGCCTAAGAACCTTCTCATCCCCCCGTTTTCCTCTAGCTGCTCCAACAAAAATCGCTATTGCCCCGACTTCTTCGGTCTGCTTTTTGAGCTCGCTTATAAGAGACCCTAAATTGTCGAGATTATAGGAGACTTTGGCTTTCAACATCTTCTCCTCCTCACATGCCTTTGGCATTTCCAACCTATTTTCCTTCTTATAGAAAAGGATAATAATGGAGGTCCTTAAACCTTTGGAAAAATTCGAGTTAAGTGATGCTTGTTGGGCATCCGTGTGGAGATAATCGCTGTTGGAAGCGAACTTTGCTATGGGAGAATCTACGATACCAATTCATTCTGGATCGCTGACAAGCTAACAAGATTGGGGGCAACCGTTCAGAGGATAACATGCATACCTGATAAGATAGATGATATCTGTATGGTTTTTGAAGAAGCATTAAAAAGGAAACCAGACTTCATAATCTCCACGGGAGGCTTAGGGCCAACATTTGACGATCTCACGATTGAGTCGCTTTCTAAAGTCACTAAAAGAGAGATCGTAACGGATAAGAGAATCCTTAAGTTAATGGCCGAGAGAAGAGGGACGAGAGTTGAGAATCTACCATCAAACCTTGTTAGGATGGCACGCACAATAAAGGGAGCTACATGCTATCCTAATCCGGTGGGATGGGCTCCAGTAACAATAATTAGATGTGGGGAGACCGTGATTATTGCCTTACCCGGCCCGCCGCGAGAGATGCAATCCTGTTTCAACAAGCATGTAGCATCCTTGATAAGTCGGAGAACCCGATACAGAAGCATTGCCAAGCGGATCTTAGTGAAAATGTTTGAGTCAAAGGTTTCCCCATTAACGAGTCAGGTAATGCAGGAGATGCCTACGGTTTACATGAAGCCGTTAGTCGGAGAGTTCGATCGTGAAAAAGGCTTACCTATAGAGATCGTCGTCTTCGCCGCTAACGAGGAGGAATGCGATACAAAGATGAAGATAGCCATCGAAAGGTTAAGAAGCCTAGTGAAGGAGAAAGGCGGGATCCTGCAGATACCTTAAAGACTTTATGAAGCAGCGGAGAATCAGATGAACAAAACTATTCCTTCAAGACCATAGATGAAATGAAAAACTGATAACCTTGCATTCTTATCGAGTTTTCATCCTCCGCCGAACGGCGGAAGCACCGCGATCTCGTTTCCATCTTTAAGCTTCTGCTTGAGGCTTGAAGTCTTTCCATCTATCAATATCAGATAATTCTTGAGAACCGGTGTTCCATCCTTGTTTACCAGCATCTCTCCCTTCACCGTTCTAAAGATTGTTTCCTTCCAAACATCAGATTTCTCCTTATGTCTTTCAGGTACATAGTGAAGAAGAAGATCAGCTAATGTTGCTCCTTCCTTAACATCGTACTCCTCCACCTTTACACCCAGCAACTCACGGATCTTGCCGAAGTATCTCGCCCTTATCTTCGCCATGCTCTGGCTCACCAACCCATATAATCTCCTTGTTTACTTGTAATTTAACATTTCGAGAAAACTGCCATGAAATACCTTTTTTAACCAAAAGAAAAAGGATCTTACCTAGAATATCTGACCCGCGTTTTGTCAGGTTCTAAGGGGCTCTAAATAAGTATCGAAATGAAGAATCTACATAATCTTTCCAACGGCCTTCGTAAGCTAGTCTTCCCTGAGATTATATAAGCCTTAAAAGCTGTTATGCAAAACTTCATAAGAGCTACCATATTCATAATCTGCCTCTTGAAAGATCCAAAAAATAGATGCTCACATATCATTTGAATATCCTTAAATTCTCGTCGAGAAGGATTATTAGGAGCAAAGACCATACAGGCGTATGAGGAAAATCAATGATTAAGAAAGAATTTTTATGCTATGTCCTATCAATGATCATGTTTATCTCGCTCCCTTATGGCATATCTTTCTCAACCGGAAAGAGCATAGGAGGCTCGGAGCTTAGGATGCGTAGAGGAATAAATATTGGGAACGCGCTTGAGGCTCCGAAGGAGGGGCAGTGGGGAGTAATCATCAAGGATGAATATTTCAAGATTATTAGGGAAGCAGGCTTCGACACGGTTAGGATACCTATAAGATGGTCAGCCCACGCGGAGGATAAGCCGCCATATAGGATCGATGATGAGTTCTTTAGTAGGATTGATTGGGTTGTGAATAAGTCCTTGGAGCAGGGGCTCATTACGATAATAAACATTCACCACTATGAGGAGATAATGGAGGATCCGATGGGGCATAGGGAACGCTTCCTATCCTTATGGAGACAGATATCTAACCGCTACAAGGATTACCCAGAAAATCTATACTTTGAACTTCTAAATGAGCCGCATGGGAGATTAACTAGCAAGATATGGAATGATCTTCTAGCAGAGGCAATAAAGATTATAAGAGAAACAAATCCTACGAGAAAGATCATAGTCGGACCGACAAACTGGAATAGCATCAATGAGCTTGAAAGCCTAGTAATACCGGAACATGACAGAAACATAATTGTAACATTCCACTTCTATACTCCATTCGAGTTTACACATCAAGGCGCCGAGTGGGTTAGTCCATCCCCTCCCGTAGGAAAGAAGTGGCTTGGAACAGAAGCGGAGCGTAGGCAGATCACAAAACTACTGGATGTAGCGGTTCAATGGTCAGAGAAGCATGGAAATATTCCCTTATTTCTGGGAGAGTTCGGGGCATACAGCAAGGCAGATATGGATTCTAGGGTTAGATGGACGTACTTCGTGGCTAGAGAGGCTGAAAAGAGAGGTATTCCATGGTGCTACTGGGAGTTCTGCGCCGGATTTGGAGCTTACGACCCAAAAGAGAATAGGTGGAGGGAACCCCTTTTATACGCATTAATTCCAAAACCAAACAAGCATTTCATCTCAGCCGTAACGGACTACGGAAACATCTCAGGAACCGGATGGTACGATGAAGGAACATACGCAACCATAAAATTGGACAGAACCGCCACTGGCTTTCTAGTCAGAAATGTTTTTGATTTCTTTGAGGGACTCAAACCGGAAGACAAAATTATCGGTAAAGGAATAGTTCAAGTCTACGTTGATGGACCGAGAGAGATAAGAGCAATATGGAGAAAGGATTACACCCAATTAATACTAATAATGGCGGCGGCATGTATCGGAATAGGCCTATTACTTCTCCTACTAAGGAGAATGTCTTCTTAAGAAAAAATTCATTCGAAGGCTCATATATTGATTTTGCGGCTTTTCTTCAGATACTGACTCATTAAACCTGAAGATTCAATATTTGATGCTCCTTGTCTTCACGACCCAAGATTATGATTTTGATGAGGTGGGAAGACCATAAGGAAAAATGGTCGTAACATTTTAGCTAAAACTTATAGAAAACGAGCGATCTAGTTGCTATTCAAAGAGGGTCACTGTAACTTCTTCTCCCTTCTCCACAACATCTAGGTTGACAGGCAAAATAATGTAGCCGTCCGCATCAGCCAAGCTAGTTATGTCCCCAGATGCTTTAAAAACAGGGTAAGCAACATCCTTCTCTATCTTCACAGTTAAGAATTGCTCTCGACCCGAAGCTGAAACGATCCGTGCACCCATCTTTACTTTGACGGTTCTAGGATGCTTTGGTGGAAGCCTAGCCATCTTTCGAATCGCTGGCACAAGAAAGATGTAAGCATTGCTCAGGCAGGAAGTTGGATAGCCAGGCATCCCAAAAATCGGAGTCTCATTCACTAAACCGAAAAGCGTAGGTTTACCAGGTTTAATCTGAACCCCATGAAACAGGAGCTCGCCGAGCTCCTCTACCACTCTAACAAGCATATCTTTCTCTCCAACAGAGCTTCCACCGGAAAAGACGATGAGGTCATGATCCATATATCGAGTAACTGCGGATCTTATCTCGTCGACGACGTCTGGAACAATCGGAGCTCTGGTTACTGCAGCGCCGTTTTCTAGAAGTACTGAAGTAAGCGTGTATGAGTTTACGTCATAGATCTGTCCTTCTCTAAGCGGTGAACCTATCTCGCATATCTCTGAACCCGTTGGGATTACAGCCACACGAGGCTTCTGATATACAGATATCTCTCTATAACCAAGAGACGCTAAAACCCCAATCTTAGCTGGAGTCAAAAAGTCTCCTTTTTTAAGGATTACCTCTCCTTTCTTTATGTCCTCTCCTCTCTTCGCTATGTTTGCTCCTGGATGAACCGCCCTAAATATGGAGACGAAGTCTCCCTCCTCTTCTGTGAACTCCATCATTACGACGGCGTCTGCGCCTGGCGGAATCGGGCAGCCAGTTGCAATTCGGATGCATTCGCCTCTTTTAACGGGCGTATCGGTTGACTCGCCTGCATGTAATACGCCTGCGATCTTGAGCCTAACCGGATTAAACGTTGACGCGTTGAATGTGTCTTCAGCTTTAACTGCGTAGCCATCCATTGCAGCTCTGTCGAATGGAGGTACATCGCTCTGCGCCTTTATGTCAGTGGCTAAGATTCTGCCTCCAGCATCCTCTATTCGAATTTTTTCTGTTCTTTCTATAGGTTTAACCGTGCTGAGGATGGTTTCTAAGGCTTTTTCTCGTGAAATGAGAAGCTTAAAGGGGGACATTCTTTCCAAGATTTAACCTCCTTCCATCATTCTAATAAGGCAATTCTGGCTATTGGAGATCGCCTCTTTTCAACAAGACGTGTAGAAACTTAAAAAGATTAGGAAACTCTTGGCATCTCATTACTTTGACTCTCGATAGAGGAAATATTGAATCATCAATTTGACACTTCACGAGATGCCTTTCCGAAGTTATGCTTTCCGCATAAAAACAGTTGCTTCATATCTATTGTGCGGAAGCCGCTTTATCTTGAAGCCAGTGTACCCGGCTTTGAGAATCTCAAGTGCTTGAGAGAGATGCTTTTTTCTATTCCGCGTAACAAACTTAACCGTCATTATGGCGGCGGAATCTCTCTTCAGAAGATCCGCTAGATCAACCATTATCCTTGCTGACTCCGCTGGATCTAGATTCATATCGTTCAGAACTAGATCGAACTTTCCAATATCTCGAGGAATCTCTTCTGCTTTGCATTTCAAGTGTATAACGTTTGAAAGCGTTTTCACGGAGGGATCCAAATCAGCGGGATCGACCGCTACAACCATGCCTGCAAGACCCGATAAAACCTTTGTCCAGCCTCCTGGCGCTGCGCCAAGGTCAAGCACTCGAAAATCCTTTTTAGTCTCCAAATTAAAGGCCTTTAAAGCCTCTTTGATCTTGTGTTCAGCTCGGGTTAACGGTCTTTCGCCGCTCTTATATTTCTTGAAGATCTTTATCTCTTTCACGATTAATTGTTCAGCATCTGAGATGCCGATGAAGGCTTTATCTTGAAAAATCTGAACAGTCACAATCTTTTGGGGATTTCTCAGATCTACGGAGACATTAATCTTCTCTTCAAGCATGCTTCCCAGCTTCCTCTCGACATCTTGACTTGTAAAGTTGTGACTTCCTCTTCTCTTGCATCGCACAACAAAAGTTTCTCCTTCCCGCAGCTTACCTAGACGAAGAATCTCTTCGCAAATCCGCACTATACTCTCTTCACTTTTAGAAATCTTAACCATCTTTTCTATGGGAAAAATTCGGCCAATATATTGAGTCTCGGCTTTCCTAAGTAATGTGCAAAAATCAACGGAGGGATGAAGTTCAACTAGAAGATTCCCTTTAAAGAATAAACTGTGAATCTTTGCGTTGGGAACTAATCGTTTTATCTCTTCTCTCGCCTCAGCTTCGAATCCCGAGGAAACCGTCACCAAGAAAAATTTCCTATTAGACATTTTCCGTTTATCTACCCTTTCACAATAAATTCAACTTCTCAGATAATCAATTTTGTAATCTCAGCGGCTCCTCATTAATATTCTTCCTATAGAGTTATACTAGAATCTCATTTGAAAAGATAAAAGTTTGGGCTTTAGCTCCTTTAAAAGAAGGAGAAAATAAAAATGCTGGGATCTGACAGTGAAGTTATTCTTCGGTCTCTTATGGAGGAGTGATCTTTATAGCTTGGACTGGACACTGAGTCTCACATGCTAGGCATTGTATGCATTCGTCTTCTCTCGCTGGAAAAGCCTTCCTCTCAGATGTGGGGTGACCGGGTGTTTCACGCCACTCGTAAAGCTGAACTGGACATACCTCTATGCATATTCCATGTCCCTTGCATATGTCCCAATCCACCGCTACATAAGTTCCACGTATGCCGAGCTTTTTTGGAGGATCTATAGGCCCCCAGATGGCTACTCCATCCTCTTCTCCTACCTTTTCTCTATTTTTGCGAAAATCTGGATCTATAGGCAAACAGTTTCACCGATTTAAAGATTAAACGTGTGAAATATTATTTTTTCGTCCGAAAAAACCTCTTTTTTCCTTCTTTAACTCTTTCATTAAAACGCAGGCATATTTTCTTCCAGAGATCCAAAGAATATATGTCAGAAGACGCTCTGTGATATACGTCATGACCAGAGACTCCTATGCGTTGGAGAGAGCTGAAAAGGTTCTTAGACGTATTGAGGAACTCGCAAAAATAGAGTATCTTCCCATAATAGGGCCCGATAGAGGCAGAGCTTTAGCCGAATTAGTCGCTCAGTTAAAGCCGAAACGCATAGTAGAGGTTGGAACTCTAGTGGGTTACTCGACAATAATGATGGGGAAAGAGCTCGGAAGCGATGCGGAGATCATCACGATAGAAATTCACAGGGAAGAAGCTAAAACCGCATTAAGAAATATTAAAGAAGCAGGGATTAAACCAAAGGTTCATGTAATTGTTGGAGATGCCTCAAAGATTCTTCCTACTCTTCGGGGAAGATTCGACTTCGTATTTCTGGATGGATATAAGAATGAATATCTTAGGCATTTGAAGAGTATTGAGGGAAAGCTGCATCTTGGAAGCACTGTTGTAGCTGATAATGCAGGCGTCTATGCATACTCGATGCGAGACTATCTTAACTATGTGAGGAATTCAGGTCGGTATAAAAGCAGTTTCATTAAAGTGGGAAGTGACGGTATAGAAGTTAGCGTAAAGATATCGGATTGACCCGCAAATGAATATGAGGCAGTCCAGAAGACTTTAAGCTTTCGAAAAAAGTTAAAAATTTAGGAAATGATATCTCTTCATGAATCTTTTAGAAAGATTATTAGCTGTCTTCTCCGGTGAGAAGCCTGATGTTATGCCCTGGTTTGCCGACTTGACATATTGGTACAGGGCAAGGCTCTATCACGGCGATCTTCCAACAAAGTATCTTGGTGAAAAAGGACGCATAAGGCTCTATAGAGATCTAGGCTGCGGCGCCCATGAGGAGCTCTACAATCTTCCCGGCTCACTAGCTTACTACGGCGTTAAACACATCTGTTCTGTTGAAAATTTGAGGGATGGAACGACGATAAATGAGGAGATATACAAGACGCCGGTTGGCAGCATCAAATGCATCAGAAAATTTGTTCCTAAATCTGTCAGTTCAGCATATATAAAGTATGCTGTTGAAACCAGAGAGGATCTTAAAGTTCTCCAGTACATATATAAGAATCAAGAATTTAAGCCGGACTTTTCTCTTCAGTATGACCGGCTAGATGACTGGGACGGGCTGGGATTTGTAAGTTCACTGCCGCCGCGAACACCTTTTCAAAGATTAATTGTTGTTTGGGCTGGTGTGACGAACACGATAAGGCTGATGATGAAGGAGCCTGAAGAACTTGAAGAGACAATTCAAGTGATGATTGAAGCTGATGATCCGATATATGAGGCTATATGCGAATCGCCCGCGCTAGGCGTCTATTTCGGAGAGAATATAACAAGCGACGTCATCTCACCTTGGATATTCAAGAAATATCATGCACCATACTATAAGATGAGAGCGAAACAGCTTCATGCCGCAAAAAAGATTATATATGTTCATATAGACGGCGCGCTTAGAGGTGTTTTACCGCTCCTCGAGGAGACAGGGGTAGACTGTGCACAATCTGTAACGCCGGCGCCTGTTGGAGATATCCCGGTGGAACGGCTACGTGAAGTTGCAGGTTCCAAAATAATTTTGTGGGGAGGGCTTCCCGGAGTCTACTTCAGTAGGCTGTATTCTGAAAAGACTCTCTTAGAAATGGCGAGGAAAGTATTAAGGCATCATCTTGAGGGGCATAAATTCATAATGGGGGTGGCTGATCAGGTTCCTCCTGATGGTGATATCTCCCGTGTTAGGATGATAACTGAAATTTTAGAGAAAGAAGCAAGGTATTACTAGGCATGGCAGAGGATCATAGAACGGGAAGATCCAAGCCATCTTTCTCCTAAAGATGAAGATAATTGCTTAATAAGAGTAAATTAAAAATCTGATACGAGTATGAGCTCAGATAGCGAATGGAATGCTCTGAATTAGGTGGGTGGAGAGTTTTGAGCGAATCTAAAGAAAGATTGAAGCAGAAAGTTCTCAAGATTATTGATCTCCTAGAAAAGGAACATCCAGACGCAAAAATAGCGTTGAAGTTCAGCAATCCACTAGAACTTTTAGTCGCGACGATTCTTGCTGCTCAATGTACCGATGAGAGGGTTAATCAAGTTACTCGCAGCCTCTTCAAGAAATATCGTACTGCTGAGGATTACGTGAAGGCAGATCTGTCCACTTTGGAGCAGGACATCAAGCCAACTGGTTTCTATAAGAAAAAAGCTAAAAGATTGAAGGAGGTCTGCCAGATTCTGGTTGAAAAGTTCAACTCGAAAGTGCCTAGAACGATGGAGGAGCTTACCTCGCTTCCCGGAGTTGCTAGAAAGACAGCTAATATTGTACTTTCAAACGCCTATGGAGTAAATGAGGGGATAATCGTGGACACCCACGTGTTCAGGCTTGCAAGGAAGCTTGGCTTGACGGAAGGCAAGACTCGAGAAAAGGTTGAAAAGGATCTTATGGAGATTGTTCCTAAGGATAAGTGGGGTAGATTTGCTGACCTTTTAATATTTCATGGTAGACGTGTCTGTAATGCTAGAAAACCCAAATGTGAAATCTGCGTATTAAATAGCCTCTGTCCATCTAGGATGTCTAATTGATGTCTAATCATCTAAAGCCTCTTCTCCGAGAGGAGGCTTATGAAACATTTATAAGCTGAACGTACGCATTTTTCTTGGAATGGTATTCTAGAGACTACGGGAAAGGGAGAGCTCCACGATGGAAATCTCATATGGTCTTTTAACGTTCATCAGGGACTTCGCCATCTTCTTCGCAATCTATCTGATGGTAGCGTTGAGTCTAAATCTTGAGTATGGCTATACTGGGATACCTAATTTCGGTAAGGTTTTAGCCGTAGCTGGAGGAGCATTCACAGTTGGGGCCTTACCGGGCAGAATAGTCGCTTGGCTCTATAATGTCAAGCCCGGCTTAGACTACATCAACGATAATACTCTCATAGTTACCGAGGTAAACAAGATTTTAGCGAACGATCCGATACTGAGCATAACGATCTTCTTTCTCACCTTAGCTGTAGCAGGCGCTATAGGCGCTATTCTGGGACTTATTTCATGCTATCCAGCTATAAGGCTTCGTGAGGACTATCTCGCCATCACTTTACTCGCAATGGGCGAGGCCATCCAAGTCATAGGATACAATTATCGTCCAATAGTGAAGGGAAACATCGGTGTTTTGGTACCTGACCCCTTCGGATGGACCGGAGAGTATCGATATGCAGCGGTAGCAATCTTCATACTAGCCATTTCATCAGCTGTTTTTCTGTATTGTGAAAGGCTTATAAGATCCCCGCTGGGCAGAACGTTAAGAGCAGTTAGAGATAATGAAGAGGTAGCTAGGTCATTAGGTAAAGACGTCACTAAGATAAGGATGAAGGCAATAATAATTGCAGCTGTTATAGCTTCGATTGCTGGCGCGTTGGACGCGTTTAAGGCAGGCGGCGTTATAAGCACAAGCTATCATAGAGTCTCATGGACTTTCTGGCCTTGGGTGATAGTCATCCTGGGCGGCGCAGGCAACAACATAGGAGTTCTTGTTGGAACGCTTATCTTCGCCTCGCTCAGAAGAATAATAGATTATTACAAGGGATATTTAGGTCCCTTTATCCCCTTTAATGTTGTGTGGCTTGATTCCTTACTACTTGGAATAGCATTAATTCTAATCCAGATGTATAGACCTGAAGGAATCATAAAAGAGAAGCCTACACCAACATTGGGATTTGAAAGATTAAGGAGAATCTTGACCTCGAGAAAACCCTCGAACAAATTTAAGGAGAAAAAGACAGCGAGTAATTAAAGTCGCCCTTTACAAAAAAGCTAGTAGTTTTCGCCAGTTCACTCCTGTAAGGCCGCTTGGAGCTAGAAGTAGCGTTATCACAATCGCGATTAAGGGAATCAGCGGTCTGTAGGGTATCACCCATGGACCAAACGCCGTTGCAAGCACACTTGTACCTAGCACCTCGGCAAGTCCAATTAGAAAACCGCCTAAAACGGCGCCGTATATGTTGTAGATTCCTCCAACTGTGCTGGCGGCGAATGTGCTGACTATGATTCTTGAGCCCATGTCGGGATTTCCGGGGAACCATAAGGGCAGAAGCGCTCCGGAAAGTCCTCCTAACGCGCCGGCTATAAACCAAGCCACCGAATAAACCATATTTACGTTTATGCCCATGACGCTGGCTAGAGATGGATCTTCAATGGCGGCTCTCATAGCTACTCCGAAGCGCGTCTTAGTCAAAACCAAGTACAAGACTGTGAGAGTTGCGACTGCAAGGGCTGGAGCGACTATTAGTAGCCCTCTATAACCCGCTATCCGTACGTCATACGAAGAGAAGAGGAAGTATCTTGAACGTATTTTGAAGACCCTCGAGAGATAATCAGCGTATATGTTAATCGTAGCTAACAGTATGAATTCGATGGCGAGAGTTGTGATCATCAGCGTAACGATTGTAGCTCCCCTTCGTATAAGTTGCCTAAAGACTATGAGATATTGAGCAAGCGCGATTAGTCCGCATACGATTGGAGCTAAGAAGAGATACTGATAGGGATTTGCATGCCATAACCTTACAGTTGTTAAAGTGACGTATGCTCCAATCGCTGCGAATGTTCCATGAGCAAAGTTGGGAACCTTAGTCGTTAAATAAGTTAACGTAAGGCCGATGCTGAGGAGGGATAGAAGACTGCTGAAGATTAGAGCTCTGCTGAATAGCACTACATCGATCATATCCTACTCCTTTAGAAGAAGGCATAGGAACAATTAAAGATTTACCCAAAGCTTCTTCTTAAAAGGAGAGAGGCAATATTGTTTTAAGCGGCGTTTCTATGAAGAAACACCACTTGATAAACCATAATACCTTTTTTATTAGAAGACAAAATTTTTAGAAACTTTTGTGTAACAGCAAAATTTTTAAGGAAAAATAGATGATAGATGTGGGGGCCAATAAAAAATTAGTTAGGAGAGGTAAAATGAGTCAAGCTTGGAAGACATATACAGTTGTGGCGCTAATAATAGGGCTACTGTTAGGGATAGGAATCGGCTGGGTTGCAAAACCAGCTCCAGCAGGAGTAGCAAGAGAGGAATACGAAAAACTACAATCGGAACTTTCAGCCATAAAGGCGGAGCTTTCCTCCACGCAAACAAAACTTAATGAAACTCAAGCTTTAATCGAGGAGTATAAGGCCGCTTTAATCGGCGTGGCTGGAGAGGCACCAGTAAAGTCTTCATTAAAGGGAGAAATCAAGATTGGCGGTCTCTTCTGCCTTACAGGCGACTTGGCCTCATTTGGCGAAAACGAGTATACGGCAGCTCAGCTCGCAGCTAAGCAGGTTAATCTGTTCCTTAAGGCGATAGGTGCAAATTGGACAATCTCGATTGTTGCAGAGGACACACAGACGAAGCCTGACTTGGCGCTTGAGAAGGTTGAGAGCTTCGCGGCGAGGGGAATAAAGCTCATCATCGGGCCTCTAAGCAGCGCTGAAGTTAGAGCCATAAAGGGATACTGCGATGCAAACAAAATACTTGCAACAAGCCAGTCCTCAACAGCTCCGGATCTAGCTATACCTGACGATTATATCTTCAGATTCTGCCCGACAGACAAGCATGGGCAGGGCCCAGCAATTGCACGTATCATCTATGATGATGGAAAGAGATACATTATTCCAGTAACGAGAAACGATGCTTGGGGGACCGGACTCGAAGAAGCCGTAGTAAGCAGATTCACCGAGCTTGGAGGAACAGTTCTGGAGGGCATAAGATACGCTCCAGAGGCTCAAGAGTTCTCTGCTGAGGCTGCTGACTTAGCAGCGAAGGTTTCAGATGCGATAGCGAAATATGGAGCAGATAAGGTTGCTGTTCTTCACATATCATTCGAGGAGGTCACTGCATTCTTTACGGCGGCCAGCGAGTACGATGTTCTTACAAAGGTTAAGTGGTATGGATGTGACGGAACCGCTGCAAGCGGTGCGATAATTGAAGATCCTGTCGTACGGGACTTCGCAGTTAAGGTTCAGTATCCATCCACTATATTTGCGCCTACGGAGTCTGCAAAGTGGGATATGGTTCGACGGAACGGCTTGAAGGTTCTTGGAAGAGAGCCGGAATCCTACTCCTATGCAGTATATGACATTGTCTGGGTCTATGCATTATCTATATTAAAGGCCGACTCGGCTGATCCAGACGCTGTGAAGGCGGTTCTGCCAGATGTTGCACGCTCCTTCTTCGGCGCCTCAGGGTACATTGAGCTTGACGAAAACGGAGATAGAAAGGCAGGCGACTATGTCATATGGCAGATAGTGGAGACTGATACAGGCGAGTATACATGGAAGATCGTAGGCAAGTATATCTATGCCACAGACTCCGTCGTATGGTACTAAATCTAAAATCTCCCCCCTTTTTGTGATGAAAGATGCAGGAAATGCTTTGTGTTGAAGGGTTGACAAAGACCTTCGGTGGGCTGGTTGCGTTAGATGAGATCAGCCTGGATGTGAAGAAGGGTCTAGTGACGATGCTGATAGGCCCCAACGGAAGCGGCAAGACAACCCTAATAAACTGTGTATCCGGATTCTATAATCCAGATAAGGGAAGGATAACTTTTGATGGTAAAGTAATCACAAATTGGCCTCCTCACAAAATTTATGAGTTAGGTTTGGTTAGAACGTTTCAGATACCGCAACCCTTCCAGAAGCTTACAGTGCTTGAGAACCTCTTAACAGCTTATAGGGGACACCCGGGAGAAGGATTTCTTAAGGCCCCATTCAAAAGATTCTGGATTAAAGATGAGGAAAAAGCAGCAGAGATGGCCTTCCGCATACTGGAGATTCTAAATTTGGATCATATGTGGAATCAACAGGCCTCTGATCTGAGCGGCGGACAGATGAAGCTCGTAGAGGCTGGAAGAGCAATCATGAGTGGGGCGAAGATGATCTTAATGGATGAGCCTGCTGCGGGGCTCTATCCAAAGCTTGCGCAGGGGCTCTTCTATTATTTAACCGAGATGAAGAAGAAACTTGGAGTCACCTTCCTAATTGTAGAGCACAGACTTGAACTTGTTCTAGACTATATTGATCATGTCTACGCCATGGCAAGAGGAAAAGTGATCTCTGAAGGTAAGCCAGATAAGGTTTTAGAGGATCCAATAGTCATAGAAAGCTATCTAGGAGGTTAACGAAAGCGTCAACAGCTCTCTCTATCAGGAACATAAACGCGGGTTATGGGAATCTCCACGTGCTATTCGACATCAACACTGAGATAAGAAGCAAAGAGATCACCGTGCTTGTAGGCCCCAACGGAAGCGGAAAAAGCACCCTGCTTAAGACGATAATGGGAATAACGAAGACCTACTCGGGAGAGATCCTCTTCAACGGAGAAAACATAGTTGGGCTTCCTCCTCACGCGGTTACTAGGCTTGGAATAGCCTATCTCCCGCAAGTAAATAATGTCTTCGCGAATTTAACGGTGAGCGAGAACCTACTCATGGCAGGCTATGTTTTAGGTAAGGAGAAGGCTAAGGAAAGAGCTGAAAAAGTTCTAGAAGACTTTCCTGTCTTAAAGAAATACTTGAAGAGAAAGGCGGGAACGCTCAGCGGTGGAGAAAGACAGATGCTTGCAATGGCAATGGCTATCATGCGGAGACCGCAAGTCATGCTGTTTGATGAGCCGACTGCCAGCCTAGCTCCGAAAATCGCATTAGAAGTCCTCAGAAAAATCGTTGATCTAAGAGACAATTACGGAATCACGGTGGTCTTAGCCGAGCAAAATGCGAGAAGAGCCTTAGAGCAGGGAGACCGAGCTATCCTCCTAGTGAGCGGAAAAATAGCTTATCAAGGAGACCCGAAAGAGCTACTCGCACATGAAGATCTAGGAAAAGTTTACTTGGGAATCAAACAGACAGACTAGCCTGGATAGACCCCAAAAAATAAAAAGATAAAGTTTTCTTATCAACCGGACAGAATTACTCGAGACCGAGTATTTAAACTATTTAAAGAAATTTTTTCTACAAACCAAAAAGAAAAATGGAGAGATTTAAGCCGCTTTAGAGATCATCCTGTCTCTTAAAAGTTCTTCTCAAAGAATTCTTCAGGAAAAAATAAATCTAAATAGGATCTGATCAATTCGAGGAGAAAATCGTCTTCATCGCTAAAACTGGAGAATCCCGCATAATTCTTTAAGGTTACGAATTACCGCGAATCCCTTTTCTACTCCACCAAAGTCGTATCGTCCATACCTATTGACAAGAACAGCGTGACATCCCAACTGCAAAGCAGAGTAGACATCATTCAACATGTCGCCGACGACAAGAAAATCTTCAAACCCAAGATGAGACGCCGAGACGATCATAGAGATCTGCTCAGCTCTTGTGGGAGAGTCATCCCGTGTAGCGATCAACTGCAAGTTGACATCCATCTTCTCAATAACTTTCCTTGCGACATTTGCACTTTGAAAAGTCACCAATCCGAGCTGATACTTAGAGGATAAACGACGTAATAATTTGGGAGAATCATCTAAAATTTTAAGATTGCTGAGTGAAGCCATCTCAAAATCTTCAATTATGCGGGAGACGATCCCGTATTTCTCAGTTCCCCAGAGTTTAGGGAAAAGCTCCAATAACATCTCAACTCTTACACCAAGCAACTCATTGACCCGCCTAATCACCTCACGCCAATCAACGGGAAGCTCAACCAACGTACCATCCATATCAAAAATTATCCCTTGAACCCTATACATCTCCTCGCGCCAAGACTTGATAGAATAGAAATTTATTAATTCATTTCGGTTCTCCACAAGGCTCTACGCAGATATTCAACTGCAACCTTTCCTAACACAACGACGAGAAAAGAAGAATTAACAAGAAACCTTTCAATAACCTGAACATTCGACTACCCATTTTTAAAAAAGGCTAATAAAAACTCCAGCGTATATTCTTGGCTGAGAGAAGGGAGGCAAATAATGAGGATCACCGATATTAGGCTACATGTATTCGAAGCTGAAACTCCCGGCTACATCACGAGTTTTTCCGGCCTATCCAAAAATACGGAAGCTCCAAAATTCCAGTATAGTCTAATCAGAATAATAACCAGCGAGGGAATTGAGGGAGACTATATAGTCTGGTCCGAGATTCCCAGCGCAAGGCCGCAATCTCTAGCCGACGCCCTTCGAGCCTACAAGCCATATTTGATCGGCGAAGACCCACTTAACAGAGAAAAGATCTGGCAGAGATTAGGCGGGCTCTGGTATGGCCAGAAGGGACCTGCCTTCGCTGCTGTTGACATAGCTCTCTGGGACATAGCTGGAAAAGTTGCAGGCCAGCCGCTTTACAAGCTCTTAGGAGCATACCGAGACAAGGTTAGAGCATATGCCAGCGGAAATGTTCCGATGAACGTTGAGGATATTGTAAGAATAGCGCGTGAACTAAAGAGAAGAGGATACACCGCAATGAAACTTCATCCAATTCCCCTGGAAGCCTGCAGAGCATTAAGAGAGGAGTTAGGAGACGACATATGCCTTATTTACGATGCTGTTTTCTCCCACACACGAAAGGAAGCTCTAGAGATAGGAAGAGAACTTGAAAAACTTAGATTCTACTGGTACGAGGCGCCCCTACCAGCCGACGATATTGAAGGCTACATCGAGCTTTCAAGAGCCCTAGATATTCCAGTCACAGTAGAGCTTATGCGCAGCATCGATTATTTCGAGTATCTACGGAGAGGAGCAGTAGATCTCCTTAGAACAATGTGCGGATTCACAGGCGGAATCACAGAGATGAGGAAAGCGGCAAATCTATGCGAGTTTTTCGGCGTCAACTGGGAACCCCACACTTACGGAGACACCCTTTATCAAGCAGCTCACCTCCACGTAATATTAGCCTCCAAGAACTGCTCTTTCTTCGAGCTTCCCATCGAAAACGGACGTGAAGGATGCTTCGACATAGGAACAAAAGACGTCATCAGAATAGACAATCGCGGATACGTTCATGCACCGGAAAAACCAGGCTTAGGCATCGATATAGATTGGAAACAAGTTGAGAAGGGAATCGAGATAACTATCTAGATGAAAAGTTGAAGCATACTGTTATCGACGAATCTTTAAATCTAAACTTCATCTTTCATGATAGAAAAAGGACAAAAAAACGCTTCTTGGATAGAACCAGATTTAAATTCTCAGTTTCTCCATTATTTTTTCAGCTACTTTCTTTCCTGAAAGGAGCATCCCACCGAATATAGGTCCCATCCTCGGCGTTTGTCTCAACGCTGCAACGGCCATCCCAGCAACGTATAACCCCGGACAGACCTCCCCAGTATTCTCAACTATAAGCCTTTCAGATTCTGAGGCCCACATCGCCTTCTCGCCGGGCAATGCCAAATCTAGTTCAGGTATCTTCCTTGAAGCTACCGACAAGACTTCCGCATCATGCCCTGTACAGTCAACCACAGCCCTAGACTTAAAGGCTAAGGGATCCACATGCAAGCCCGATATTATCACCGAAGACCACTGTACAACCACTCCAACGATCTTTACTGCGCCGTCTTTTGTTGAACGATAGATTAAGTCGTCAACCGTTACGCCTAAGATGATGTGGGCTCCAGCATTTATGGCGCTGTATGCAAGTTTCGCAAGCATCTCTGAAGAATTGACTAAATAAACCCCCTCTTCATAGGTTTTGAGTTTACAACCGATTTCCCTGAGAATCTCATCTGCAGGCGACTGCACAACAAGCGAGGGCATCTGCATCCCTCCCCCGCCAATGCCACCTCCAAAAGAAAGCCTTCTCTCAAAGACAATAGTCTTTAAACCTGCTTCTGCAAGATACCTTGACGCTGTAAGCCCAGCTGGACCTGCACCTACAACGATTACGTCAACATCAGCTAGGCTGTGCAGATATTCTAAACTATCCTTCAAAATCGCTCTAGTAACTGTTGCTTCATCAACATCTTTGATTTTCATCTTCTTCACCCCTTATAACAACGTTATTCCTATATTCAACAACAATAAAAGGCTTAACTGAAATCATCTTCACACCCAGGTTAAGTCTGTGAATAACAGCAATTTAAAGTTCACCACAAAGGAGCTAACTCTCATCTCAGTATTTTCTTCAGTTTGGATAGTCTCTCAGATTTACCTCGGCCCATGGATTGGACAGATCACACAGCAGCATAGCATAATTAATCGCATAGTCGGATGGCTTCTCATGCTGGTCTTGGCTGAACTAACAGGCAGATTTGGAAGGGTCACTGCAATGTCGTTTATAGCGGCTTTCGCTACAAGAATAGTTAGACGATCCGCATCCCTATATGCATTAACAGTTGGTCTGGGATACGCTTTAGCTGGCTTCATCTTCGACATGCTATTCTTTCTACCATATACAGAGAGTCTAGGAGGAAAAACTCGAAAAGCCTATCTTCTAGCAGCCTCAATAATCTCTGGAATAATCGCTTTGGTTCCATACCTAATTTTCAAATTCTCGATGCTCAGCCCATACGGCTTCCTAGCTTTACTTCCTAAGTATGCGTACTCTCTAGGCAAAGGAACACTATTGAGCTTCTTAGGAACCTTCATAGGCTTATCTCTAATGCCAAAAATCGAGATATGGAAGGCTAAAATTAGAACGTAAAAGCTATTTTCATTTCTGAAGAGCAAGAATGGTACGCCATTTACAAATCAGAAAATTCCGCATGTTTAAAGAGTTAAAAGAGGCTTAACCTTCAAGGTATACATGAGAAAAGTTGGAGAGAAAGAGCAAAAAAGAAGATCTGAATCAGCCGCCTATTGTCAAACATGAAGTTTTGAGAGTTAAACTCAGAGAAGACTCTATCGAGTCGGTGATAGACGAGATCGTTGTAGAGGATAAGATAGATGTCTATATAAATGGGGAACATTACGCAGCCTTTACTCTCTTACCATCAGATATAAAGGAACTGATTATTGGACACTTATTGTCTGAAGGCATAATAAGCAGAATAGAAATGGTGAATGATCTGAAAATCTCAAAGAAGAAAGCCGACGTCTATGTAGACAAAGTTAAGATTCTAGCCTTAAAAAAACCTCGGATTATACTTGCAGGATGCGGTGACTCTTGGAAGGCTCCCGCACAACTTTGGATGAAACCTAAAGGATCTAGAAATAGCTCTCTCATAAAGGTTAGCTCTGAAACTGTAATGAAAGCATCTGAGATACTTAATTCCATAGCTAAAGTATATAGGAGAACTGGGGGAACTCACGCCTCAGCCTTGCTTGATGAGAATGGAAAGTTGCTGGCGTTATCAGAGGATATAAGCCGACATAACGCGGTGGATAAGGTTATAGGTAAAGCCGCCTTGAATAACGTGGACTTCAGAAGAACATTGCTGGCTTCCACGGGAAGGTTGACATCTGAGATTGTGATTAAAGCAGCCAATATGGAAGTGCCGATCATAGTCTCAATCTCGGCGCCTACAGATAAGGGAATAAAGATAGCCGAGATTGCAGGGATAACACTGATTGGATTTACAAGAGGAAAAAGATTCAATATATATGCAAATCCGCATAGAATTTTAGGGAATCCGGATAGATTTGCTCTGGGTTGCTGCTGATTATGAAAACCGCATTATATATAACCATGTTATATGGTTAAACTCAGAAAAGATAGAGATACAGGCGGGAAACTCTAATGCTAGCTGATGAGCAAGAAGAACCTGTAAAGAAAATGATGAAGAAGCCTAAAGCCTTAGCTCTATTCTCTGGCGGTTTAGACAGCATGCTAGCAGTAAAAATAATCTTAGAGCAGGGTATAGAAGTCGAGGCTGTCAATTTCATAACTCCATTCTGTCTCTGCGACAGATGTTCTCTA
This sequence comes from uncultured Candidatus Bathyarchaeia archaeon, assembly GCA_964512445.1. GTDB lineage: Archaea > Thermoproteota > Bathyarchaeia > Bathyarchaeales > DTEX01 > B63. The sequence goes on along the minus strand of CAZEGS010000018.1, from coordinate 4,994 downwards.
AATGAGTTTACCAAACACCTTGAAATTAAGGTTCACAGAATATTTCTTGGACAAGAGTTTCTAGATATAGTAGCGGATCCCCCTCACGGTTATGGAAGCCAGATGAACCCCTGCATAGACTGCAGAATATTAATGTTCAAGAAAGCCAAAGAATTAGCTGCAAAGATAGGAGCAGATTTCCTAGTTACCGGCGAAGTTTTAAATGAGAGACCCTTCTCGCAAAGAAGGAAAGCCATACTTCTGATAGAGAAAGAGGCGGGATTAGAAGGAAAAATATTGAGACCCCTATCTGCCAAGCTTCTACCTGAGACTGAAGCGGAGAGAATGGGATTAGTTGACAGGAGTAGGCTTCTGGCCATAAGTGGACGGAGAAGACTTCCTCAGATTGAGTTAGCGAAGAAGCTCGGCATAAAAGATTACCCAAATCCTTCCGGAGGCTGTCTATTAACAGATCCAATATTCGCCAAGAGATTAAGAGAACACTTGGAACATGAAAAGAGATTGACGTTGGAGGATGCCACACTCTTAAAGATCGGACGTCACTTCAGAATAGACAGAGTGAAAGTGATTGTTGGGAGAAACAAGGAAGAAAATGGGAGGCTTCTAGCAATTGCAAAGAGCCGAGAAATACCCTATCTTGAAGCCGCCGATTATAAGGGGCCTGTCACGCTTTATCTAGGAGAAAAAGATCAAAAATTGTTGGAAAAGGCCGCGGCAATAACGGCGCGATACTCAGATGCCCCCAAAAATCTTCCGGTAAAGGTTTTCTATGTAGATGGTGAAAGAGAAGAGATAAAAGTTAAAGCCATAAATGATGATGAATTGGAAAAACTGAGAATATAGTTACTGGACTAATAGTTTCTTTTCTTCACGCAATTTTGTACATAACTCGCAGAACTTCGCCGTAACCTCATCTGCACCCATCTTTCCCATAGCTATGCTTTTAGCAGTCTCAATCGCCGCTGATTGAACATCTTCCAGAATATCACCGAACTGCTCCACATTCTTATGCCCTCTTTTTGAGTGTATATACTGGCTTATAGCAGCCTGTGTTGTTCCAAGCTTCTCCGCGGCAGCTACTTGAGTAAAGTTATACTTTTCAATAAGTTCTTTCGCCACTATAGATCTAAAGATTGGCAGAATATACTTTGCAACGATTTCGCAGCGGGGATGCACCTTTCACATCCAGATAATATAACACGTTTATACTTATAAATAAGTTTCTATTTTACTAAAATATTTTGTGGCTTCCTTGAGATGCCAAGTTTGCGGTAAGATCATCCGTGGAAAGCCCGTAACCAGAAAGACTTGTTGTATAAAAAGTTGTATATTTTGTTCTGAAGCTTGTATGAAGCGATGGACAAGAAGATGGCTTAGACGACAAATGTAAAGTGTAAAAGAAAGACATCTCGTGATTTATTCTTTATAGGAATTAAAAATCCAAAAAATATAAATATTAGTTATATTATTTCATTATAACTCTGTTATGGAGAGTGACAACTCAAAGAAAAACATGTATCAAGTAGCGCCTCCATCCATTCTTTTTAAACGCTATGTTTTAGGCGCTCCAAAGTATCTCGGGGCCATTGATTTATAAGCCGTATACTTTTCTCCGAATAATAGTTCAAGATAAGGCTCTTCTATGTTCACGATATAATAATAATGACAAAAAGCAATCGCGATCATTGTTAATAGAAGCGAATATCCTGATCTTTCAAGAAGAGATATTGCCTAGAAGAGATAAATAGAATCCTAGAAACTGCGGATTTCTACTCCAACGATAAATACCTGTGGTTATGAGCTTTGAGATCTCCATCCCAGATATCTTGCTTAACGATCGAAACTCAAGAGCACCCGCGACTACAAGGATTATTCCGGCTCCTAACAAAATCAATCCGCTCATGAAAATCATCGTCCCCTCAATCCATAACGGCCAAAAATTACACAGAGAAGATAAAGATACTAGAGCGGTCCAGGCCGTATCCATGATCCACCATCCGGATTGAAAGACTTACAGATAAGGCCTCTCCTCGCCTATATCTCTCTTTGGTCTTTAGATAATATGTATAGACCGAATACTCCAGCTATACCCGGGGCGAAGTGTGAGAGTATACCTAGACAAAGATTCGAAAGGAAAAATGAGGTTTATAACGATCCATATGCCTATTAAATTATCCTCTCAAGAAGAGGATGAAAAATTAACGGAGAAACTGAGGAAGATCTTGGAAATGCCATATTTTGTAAATAACAGAGGATCTTGGCTGGATTTAATCGTTAAGTCAAGCTGGGATGCTTTAGGCATAGATTTATTTGACTGTTCCTCACTTAAAGCCGCAATTGAAAGGTTCACTGAAAAAGCGTACTTGTACCTGAACAGAGCAAAGGTCTGATCAATATGATAAAAAATAGTAGATTGCAAAAGTACAATCAAGTTAAAAATCGGTATAAAGGCGCCATAATAATTCATCCCATCATGACCGGAGGATTAGTACCTAAGGAAGTCCAGAGAAGACTTTATGAAGAAAACTGGACTGGCATCGGCTACTCCCTATGCTTTGATTGTCTTGAGGGACGATCCAGCCTCATCTCAAAGCCTCCTGTAAGAAGCTTCCTTAACGACATAGCCGAGTTTTTCGGCGGGGACGTAGCTGAGCATACATTTGGATGTAGGGCTGCTCAGTTCGCCGTTATGAAAACGATAAGTGATTATGTGCGGAGGGAAGGAGCAAAGGATTATGCTAACATTGTCTTGGCGGATCCTTTATGCCATTATACAACCGCTATAGCAGCTGAGGCGGCTGGCCTTCAGTTAACGGAGGTTTCTCACAGCGGATATCCAGAGTATAAAGTCGAAGCTCTCAGCTTCCACCAAAAAATTGAAGAAATAAAAAGCGAAACCGGCAAGTTACCTGGACTCATCGTTGTAACTCATGTTGAACCGTATTATGGAAATCTTAATCCAGCCGAAGAGGTAGGTAAGATCTCGAAGGAGTATGGAATACCATACATGGTGAACGCTGCTTATACGGCTGGCGTAATGCCCGTAAATATGCGGGATCTCCAAGCTGATTTTCTCACAGTCTCCGCTCATAAATCCATGGCTTCCTTGGGGCCTTTAGGCTTTCTCGTAACAAATTTTGAATGGTCTAAAAGAGTCTTTGAGACTTCACGGATCGCGATGGATTGGAGTGGAAGGTCATTTGGAAATAAGATTCAAAACATATTTGGATGCAGTATTGGAGGGATCCCCCTAATATCCGCCATGTACTCCTTCCCCTATGTGGCGGATCGGGTTAATAGATGGGAGGAAGAGCTTAAAAAGACACGGTGGTTCATCCAAGAGATGGAGAAGCTGGATGATGTTATGTTGATTGGTGAGCGGCCTCATAGACATCATCTTTTGCACTTTGAGACCCCGATCTTTTGGGAGATATCCAAACGCCATAAGAGAAGAGGCTTCTTCCTAGCTGAGGAGATGATAAAGCTTGGCATAGTTGGATTGCATCGAGGCCTAAGCAAACATGTGAAGCTCTCCGTTTATGGTCTCGACTGGGATGAAGTCAAAAAGGTTAGGGATGCCTTCTTTGAGATCGCTGAGAAATATGGTAAGAAATATAGGCTTGATTCCGTATTTGCTGAGGATGCTAAACAAGATCTTGGAGGCGAGCAGAGACGACAGTCCTGATAGAGCTCTTCTATTCACCGATTTGTCCATATTGTCCAAAAGCAAAAAGAATTCTGTTAGAAGCTTTAGATGAGATGGAAGGTGAAGTTCACCTAGACGAGATCAACGTGTTTTCATTAGATGGTCTTAAAAGAGCAAAAAATACGGCATTATGGCTGTTCCCACGATAATTATTGGAACGAAAGATAAGATTACAGGCGTTCTGAAAAAGGAGGATCTCCTGAGAATAATTGAGAGAGAATTGAAACGTAATGGGATGAAAGAGAGGGAATGAAAGATATGATAAACTTAGTAGAGGAAATTCAAAAACTTAAAAAAGAAAAAAGCGGTCATTCTGGCCCATAATTATCAGCGTCCCGAGGTTCAAGACATAGCTGATTTTGTCGGTGATAGCCTAGAGCTCTCTCTTTGCGCCACCCAAACCGATGCTAAAATAATAGTATTCTGCGGCGTTAACTTCATGGCTGAAACAGCCGCCATACTGAACCCGGACAAGAAAGTTTTGATACCAGACAGAAATGCCTTATGTCCCATGGCTGCAATGCTTCCAGCAGAATTAGTCACGCTATACCGCAAAAAATATCCAGATGCAAAGATTGTGCTTTACATAAACAGTTTAGCTGAGGCGAAGGCTTACTGCGACGCTGTCTGCACATCTGCAAACTCTGCTGAAATAATAAACCGGATGGATTCGGAAACGGTTTTATTTGGTCCAGACTCAAACTTGGCGCATTATGCAGAGAAATTCACGGAGAAACAGGTGATTCCAATACCCTCTAACGGTTTCTGTCCTGTTCATAAACTTTTCAACGAGGAGGATTTACTAAAACTTAGAAAGGCTCATCCTGATGCTGAAATAATGGCTCATCCTGAATGCAGCCCAGAAGTCTGTGAAGTTGCTGACTTTGTGGGAAGCACCTCCAAAATGTATAGAGAAGCCCTCGTGTCAGAGGCAAAAAAGTTTATCGTTGCAACTGAAGTGGGACTTCTACACCGGATAAAAAAGGAGAGAAAAGACGCTGTGTTTATCCCCGCCTATGAAGAGGCCATATGCGTAAACATGAAACTTCATACACTCGAGAAGATACACCTCTCACTGAAGCATGAAAGATATCAAGTGAATGTACCATCCAAGATTATGGATAAAGCTAAAAAAAATCTGTTGAGTTCATGTTGAAAACCAGAGAAACTTTAGCGTGATTCTTCAGCCTTCATTTCATTACTTAGATCTTAGGCTTGAAAAATTTCAGATTGAAGGAGGAAGCTCTACCGAATGAACGTTTCGGCCACCTAATTTATAGAATGGGTA
>CAZEGS010000017.1:0-27489 GCA_964512445.1 uncultured Candidatus Bathyarchaeia archaeon | reverse complement strand
GGAGTTTTTTGAGACTTATAAGAGGCTGGAGCCTAAGAAATGGGTAAAATTCAAATCTTGGAAGAACCGTGAAGAAGCAGAGGATCTAATAAGATATTCCATGAGCCTATTTAAGCAGAAGTTCGGTAAGACCTAGATTTGGAGATGAGCATTTTGGGTGATAGGCATGTATACATTAAGAGGCTGGTGATCCTCAGTATTCTTGAGTATGCATCTGCTTGCCATCCAAAAGAAGGAATTCTCCTCTTAAGGGGGAAAGTTGACAAGAAGAAGATATTGATTGAGGAGGTTGAGATTCCGCCGCTCTCAATCAGCGGATACGGCTTCTCCAGCTTCCAACCCTACATGCTTCCAATAGACTTCTCGATTGTTGGAACAGCACATTCACATCCATCAGGCGTTTTAAAGCCGTCATCAACGGACATCAACAAATTCTATGGTAGAATAATGATAATTGCAGCTTATCCCTACAGAACAGAAAGGGACATCGCAGTATTTGATGGTCAAGGAAATCTATTGGAATACGAGATCATAAACGAGTAAGCTTAGATTCCAAAACTCAAGCAGACTCTATTCTATATTTCATTAGGACTTCTTCATCAACTTCTATTCCAAGCCCAGCTCCATCAGGCACATAGAGATAGCCGTCTTCAATCTTCAGGGGAGTCTTAAGTATGGGGTTTCCAAGCGGATTATCCCTGAAGTGGATTCTTCCTTCCTGAAAATTGAGATTGGGCGCTGAGGCGCTTAGATGAGCTGAAGCCGCATATCCCACCGCAGATACATGCCATCCTACATGGGTTGAAAATTCCACATTATAGAGATCCGTTAGCTCCACAATTCGCTTAGAAACGGTGATTCCTCCACCCGCTGTGACATCGCTTAGAACAACATCTATCCCTCCCTTAGAGAGCAATCTGCAGATTTGACCGGGTTCTGGATGAGCATCAGTCGCTATTTTCACATCAAGTTCGCGGGAAAGCTTCACGTAGCTCTCCATATCATACGCTGGAGACGGAGTCTCAAACCACTCAACATCTAAATCCTGAAGGCTTCTTCCGAGTCTAAGCGCATCTTTAAAGCTGTAGACACAAGCTGTGTCAAGCATAATCTTGCATTCTGCTCCTACAGTCTCACGTGCCACCCTTACGCTTTCAACATCAGCCTCTACACCTAAGCCGCCGCCAATCTTAAAAGAAGTGTAACCCTTCTCTCTGAGATCTTTTAATCTTTCAGCCAAGACATTTATTTCCTCCTCATCATTGATGTTCGCTATTCCAGGCACTTTTGAAGCGTAAAGTCTAATCTTCTTTCTGTATGCTCCGCCGAGAAGTCTGTAGACGGGAACGCCAAGCGCCTTTCCCTTTAAATCCCAAAGAGCCACATCTACGGCTGAAAGAACTGTTCTTCCATAGGCTTTATCCTTAAGAGCTCCATGAAGCCTTCTCCATAGGACCTCGTTATCAAAATATGATTCACCCCTTATCCTAGGGGATACAATTTCATCTACAAGCTTTTCACACTCCGATCCGATAAAGAGTATATCTGGGCCGTGGAAGCGGACGCCGACGGCTTGACCATAGCCTTCCAAGCCGTCGCTGGAAGAAATCTTTACTATTACGGATTCGATGAAATGCGCTACTCTCATATATCCTTCACGCCAAGGCTGAATGCTCCATATGGGCTTACTCAGTGGAGCTCGGCATACAAAGCAATCAACATCAGCTATCTTCATGCAGTCTTATCCCCATTCGCGTTTTTCCATATTTAGCATTCGCCGCCGTCTTATTAGCCTATACAGCCTCAAAAGGCAGATTTGCCTTATTCCTAATTAGAATTTATCTTATATACTCTAAGCTTGAAATATTCATACTTGGTGAGATCTGTTGGAGATTGTTGATTTAGAGACTATACTTCTCTCATGTCGCGTTCCTAAGGAACAGCAGTTAAACTGGGATGGTCGAGCATATGGGCAGAGAGTCTTAAAGAATGATATGATGATTGTGAGGTTGAGGACTGATGAAGGCATCGAAGGCATAGGTGAGCCAAGCGTCTATGGAAAGCCGAAGATTATGGAGGCGTGGCTGAAAGAACATAGATCAATGTTTATCGGTAAGGATCCCTACGAGGCTTTGAAGCTCACCCAGCCTCAATTGTATTATAGCTGGTCAGTTAAATGCGCGCTTGCAGGTGTAAATCAAGCCCTATGGGATATCATTGGAAAAATGAATAAGGTTCCCGTCTACAAGCTGCTAGGTGGAAAGCAGACGGACAGGATAATGGTTTATGCCAGCGCCGGGCAGCTAGGTAAATCACCAGATGAGATAAGACGTGAAGCCGAGATGTTCAGGGAGCAAGGATTCTTGGGCTATAAGGTGCGGGTTACCCTTGACGATTATAGGGAAAAGGCTAAGGCGGCTCGGGAGGGTCTTGGAAAGGACTTATGCTTAATGATAGAGTGGAATATGAGGCTGCCTAATGTTAGAACAGCGATAAATGCAATACGGAATATTGAGAGGTATGAGATTACGTGGGTTGAGGAGCCGCTTAGAGGGTCGGATATTGAAGGATATGCAAAGCTACGAAAAGCGGTTGATGTTCCAATATCCGGCGGAGAAAGCCTAGCGACCCGATGGGAATTTAAGGAGAGGCTTGAGAAGGAATGCTACAGCATAGTTCAACCGGACTGCGACGTTGCCGGTATAAGTGAGGCGAGAATCATAGCCTTGATGGCAAGTATGGATGAGGTTTTGCTCTGCCCACACAATTGGCATAATGCCATAAATACGGCCGCCAATGTGCAATTGATGGCGGCATCTCATAATCAGTTCTTCCTCGAATCGAACAGAACGTGGAACAATAGCTGTCCAGAATTTCAGGAAGAGATTGTTAAAAATCCCCTGCTTCCCAAGAATGGGTATATAGAGGTTCCTGATAGACCTGGATTAGGCGTAGAGCTTGATGAGGAAGCAATAAAAAGGTTTCCCTATCTCGATATAGAGAGGGCGGCGCCAATATAAAAAAATCTTCCTTAAAAGGTAAGCTAAATGGAGGGCACTGGCGGTCTACATATAGGGTCGGCTCTGCCCTTCAGATTTGAGGCGATCCAAGAATTCAAAGACTCATTTAGCTCTTCGAGAATGTCTGGTCTTTCATTTGCTAGATTACAAATCTCCATCGGGTCATCTTGGATGTTGTATAGTTCCTTTTTTCCATTTGTGTATGTTATGAGCTTCCACTCGTAATTTCGAATTGTTCTGATGCCTAAAACTTTAGCTTCAATCGTGTCTCCAGCCCCTTTTACAGAATATACTGTTCCAGTCTCTGCCACGACATAATCTCGGATATTTTTTCCCTCGATAAGATTTAGAAGACTCATGCCGTCCGTAAATCCCTTTATCTCCTTACTATAAGCTGGATATCCGGTCTTTCGGATATACGCTTTCATCCTTTCCATCACGGACTCCACAGATACGTCGGCCATCTCAAAGATTGTTGTTGGGATGTCAACTTGCTGAGCGAAGCCTTTCACACGTTTCCTCTTAGGTAGACCATCTGGATAGACCATTATTAGAGGTACGTAAATAACTGGGTCATAGACTCCTCCATGCCCCCACATTCCATGTTGGCCAAGATTCTCACCATGATCAGAAGTGACGATGATTAGAGTATCGTCGTAGAGGTCTTCTTCCTTCATCTTCTCTATCACTTGCCCTAAGCGGTCATCTACATAAGCGATCTCTCCATCATACATGTCGATGGAAAGTTCCTTTGCATATTTCTCTCCAGGGATGGTCATTCCCCATTTCGCTTCTTTCCCTTCAGCTATCTGGTCAGTCTTTCCCCATCCTGGAACATACTCGTATCCTGCCTTTGCTTTTCTAACTTCAAGATCCGATAAGTCTCCCTTTTTATGCTTGAAGATCTCTTGATAGCTCTCTGGCTGATTATATGGAGTGTGCGGATCCCAATAGTGCACGAAGAGGAAAAATTGTTCATTTTTGTGTTCTTCAATCCACGGCAGCAATTTTCTATTCACAAGATCAGCCCAGATGTGATGATGAAGATAATTTGCTGATCGAGTTACGTTGATATAATATTCGTAGCCTCTTATGAACTGTTTCATTCGAGAACGGAAGTTGACGAGGTTATCGAAAGCCGCTGTTACATAGCCGCTTTCCCAAAGAATCTCCGCCAAGACAAGTATGTTGTCATCCAACTGATAAGAATTCGGAATGTTCCATGGAGTAATGTAGAATTCATGATTTATCGGATACATGCCAGTTATGATGCTTGTGAATCCGGGTCCTGTCGGAACTCCAGATGCGAAGTGATCCTCGAATAGGACGCCGTCATTCGCGAGCTGATCTATCTTTGGACTTGTGTTTCTAAAGTAGCCGTAACAGCTTAAATGATCCGCCCGAAGAGTATCGATAACGAAAAGCAGTATATTCATGATAGATCAACTCCTCCAGAAAAGGATTCTCTCAGCTATTTTTAAGGATAATCTCTTGTTGAGCAGAAAAATAAGAGGAGATATGTTGCTTTTATTTGAAAGTCTAGAGGCCCTTTCTTGAGAGCATACGGTCAAGGTAAGGCTTCATCTTAGCATTCTCAGATTTTATTTTCTCTTCGCCCAGCTCTTTCAGTTTTTCCGCCATTTCACGGATCACATTGGCGAATTTAACTCCTTCCGCGGCTGATATATACTCCACCCTGAACCTATCGGGGGTTAAACCAATCTTCTCCAGCATCTTAGCTAAAGCCTTCATTCGCTCCGTCATCTTCCAGTTTCCATCTATGTAATGGCAGTCGTATGGTAGGTGGCAAGCACCTATCAGAACCATGCCTGCTCCTCTTCTGAAAGCTTCTAGAACGAAGTCCCGATCGACACGTCCTGAGCACATGACTCTTATTATTCTTAGATTAGTGGGATACTCGAAACGGCTTGTCCCCGCGAGATCTGCACCGGCATATGAGCACCAGTTGCAGCAGAAGCCTAAAATCTTATTTTCAGGATTCTCTTCTAGTGCAGCTCTGATTTGAGCGAATATCTGCGCATCGGTGAAGTGCATCTGGGTTATTGCGTCTGCTGGACATTCAGCTACACATGTTCCACAGCCATGACACATTGCAGCTCTTACCTCAGCAGGCTTGCCCTCCTCAGCTACAATTGCCCCATAGGGACACTTCTTTGCACAGATTCCACATTTCACTCGGGTATTGCGGCATTTTTCTGGATCTACAACCGCGATGATCGGCTCGATCTTAACTGAAGGCTTGGAAAGAAGAGTTGCTGCTCTAGCTGCAGCTCCACTTCCCTGCGAGACGCTGTATGGGATATCCTTAGGTCCTTGACACGCGCCTGCAAGAAAGATTCCGTCAACGGCGGTGTCGATTGGTTTCAGCTTCGGATGGCTTTCCATGAAGAATCCATCTGTTCCACGCGTTACATTGAGGATTCTAGAGACCTCCTCAGCTCCCTTCGCTGGGATAGCTGCAGTCGCCAAGACAACCATCTCAGCTTCAAGCTCGATCGGCTCGCCGAGTAGAGTATCCTCAGCTCGAATGATGAGGTTCTTTTCAGGAGTCTCAAATATTCGAGAGACCCTTCCTCTGATGAAGTTTACACCCATCTCTCTAGCTCTGGTATAGAATTCCTCATATCCTTTGAAGTTGCTTCGCATATCCATGTAGAAGACGTAGACTTCTACATCGTCTCCGTAATGTTCCTTCAGCTGAATCGTGTGCTTTAAGGTGTACATGCAGCAGAATCCGGAGCAGTAGGGATACTTGTTAACATCTCTCGATCCGACGCATTGTATAAATGCGACGACCTTCGGTCTTTTTCCATCTGAGGCTCTGATGACGTGGCCGCCTGTAGGGCCAGCAGCTAGTATTAATCTTTCAAACTCTAAACTTGTTATCACGTTGCTGTATTTCCCGTAGCCATATACATTTCCTTCCTCGGGAATGTATATGTCATATCCAGTAGCGACTATTATTGCGCCAACCTCGAGCTCTATCTCTTCGGGCTCTTGACTGAAGTCTATTGCTTGCCGTTCTCCGCAAGCATCTACACACTTGTAGCATTCAATGCAGTAGTCCTTGTTAATGGTATAAACTAGTGGAACTGCTTGATCGAATGGAACTGAGATTGCTTTTCGAACTCCCATATTCATGTCCCATTCGTTTGGGTATTCTATTGGGCAAACATCTCTGCATTCTCCGCATCCTGTGCAGTTCTCTTCAATAACGTATCGTGGATTCTTTCGTATTCTCACCTTGAAATTTCCAACGTAACCTTCAACGCTCAGCAAATCAGCGAAAGAGATAATCTCAATGTTAGGATGCCTGGCCACATCAACCATCTTTGGGCCTTCAATGCAGATTGAACAGTCCAGCGTCGGAAATGTCTTGTCAAGCTGAGCCATGTGGCCTCCAATACTCTCTTTCTTCTCAACCAAGTAAACCTTGAATCCCATCTCTGCCAAGTCTAGAGCGGCATTGATGCCTGCTATCCCGCCTCCTAGAACCATCGCCTTATTTATCACAGGTACCTCAATTGGATCGAGTGGTCTAAGAAGTCGGGCCTTAGCAACTGCCATCTTGACGATTTCCTTAGCTTTTTCTGTTGCCTCCTTAGGATTGCTTGGATGACACCAGGAACAATGCTCTCTAATATTTGCCATCTCAAAGAGATATGGATTTAATCCGGCTTCGGATACTGTCCGGCGGAAAGTGAATTCATGCATACGTGGAGAACAAGCTGCCACTACAACCCGGTTTAGATTGTGCTCTTTTATAGCCTTTCTAATCTCTTCTTGTCCAGGATCCGAGCAGGTATATCTGTTATGTACTGCATAAACGACGCCGGGTAAGGTTCGAGCGTACTCGGTTACCGCTTCAACATCTACAACTCCAGCTATGTTCAATCCGCAGTGACAAACGAAAACTCCAATCCTTACATCCTCAGTCATTTTCTCCTCATCCCCTTTGCCCAACACGTCTCTTAGTTGATTCTATAGCCTTAACCATCCGTTTTCCTGTAAGTTCCTTAGCCAAATCTTGAGTAGAGGTTAGTTTTTCCAAAGCTGAATTCCACGCTCCTGAACGTACCGGAGCGTGAGCGATCATTGTTCTTTTAAGATTAAGCGCGTCCTCTACTGGACAAACTATCTTACATACGCCACAATATATACAGCAGTAATCATTAACTTCCACTTTACCATCTTCTGAAACCTCGAGGACGCCTGGTATTGGGCAAACATCAACACAGTCATGGCATCCTTCAGGACATTTCTCTTGATTAATCTTGATGATTCCTGAGAATATTCTTTTAACCTTTACTGCGTCCTCGGGACATTTTAGCTCACATAAACGGCAGCCGGGGCAATGATCAAGATCCACGTTTATGTTGACCGTACCCTTAACCTCGTCTCTAGAAACCTGAATAAGTTTAAATGGACATGCCTTTTGGCATTCATCACAATCGATGGGGCATTTAGACTCGTCAATCTCTACTTGACGTATTAGCTCTGGGAAGCTTTCTTTTTCCAAAACTGGAATTGTTCTCTCCTCATTGATCTTGAGAGTTAATGCTCCCACCGGGCAAATTGCATTGCACATTCCACAGAAGGAGCATTTCTTCTCGTCAATTCTTATTGATGGATGTTTTATTCTTTCCCCTTCATTCTTAACAGGCTTTATTATCTCTATTGCTTCTCTTGGACAGATGATCTGGCAAACTTCGCATCCTATGCATCTGTTCTTATCTAGAATTAAGGAGTAACGTCGCGTATATAGTATCCGCTCGACAATCATTTGATCCTCCGTTTCGGCGTAAGAGAGCTTCATCACCATGCAAGATCACTCCTGCAAAAATGATGAAGGATTTCTCCCCCGGGAAACCTGTTATATATTGTGACTTTTAGGATGCAGTCCTTGAATTTCTCTCTGTCTTTTCCGCCCATAACTCAGCCCACATTTAATGAGAAATTATTTTTCTTCCTTCACGATGCAATAAATAAGTTTCGGATTTTTTCGTGGAGGGATTCTTCGCTTTAAAATGTTTAGTCTTTTATTTTTGAGGGTTTAGAAAAAAGGACTTTTGTTTCCATAGATATTTTTGTTTAATGTTTTTTATATAAACATGTATTTCGTTGATTAACTATCAACAAAAAAATTTATATATCTTCTTGTTAATGATTAATCATGGAAACATCCAGGGCTCTTGGAGGTGATCCCTATGAGAGGGGTTGCCTTCAGGAGCGGTTGGATGTTTCCATGCATGAGAATCCGCGAACCAGAAGTAGGTGATCGTCCACCTCCAATCTAATCCTTTCATCCATTTTTTGAACGTAATAATTCCAAAAAATGACCCCGCTTATGCTAACAATTTTTTTATCTTTAGAATTTACTTTTTATTTTGATATTTTTAATGCATAAACGTATAAGAATCGCCTCTTATACAAGGGAAGGCTAGAGCAATTATGAAGAAAATTGGTTTAATTGTTAATCCCATCGCTGGTATGGGCGGGGCTGTAGGGCTTAAAGGAACAGATGGAGAAGAAACTTTAAAAAAGGCTATTGATTTAGGCGCGAGACCCATAGCTCCTGAAAGGGCAAAAGTCTTTTTGTCGCATCTCAAAGATATGCATCTCGAAATATGCCTTTTAGCTGCAGCTGGAATAATGGGTGAGTGGGAAGCCAAAGAGATCGGATTTTCATGTATTCCTATTGGACAAGCTAAGGAGAAAACGGGACCGCTAGATACTAAAAGATCGGCTAAAATGATGATGGAAAAAAGTGTAGATCTTATTGTTTTTTGCGGAGGCGACGGAACTGCTAGAGATTTGATGGATGCAGTAGATCTTAAAATTCCGGTTTTGGGTGTTCCGACTGGAGTTAAAATGCATAGCGCTGTATTTGCCCATACCCCTAAAGCTGCAGCGCAGATTGTGGCGAGATTCGTTAGCAATAAGCTTCCATTGAAGGAAGCGGAAGTTATGGATGTTGATGAGGAAGCTTTCAGATATGGCCGTTTATCCGCAAAATTGTATGGATACATGCTTGTGCCTTACGAAATGAAGTATGTACAGAACATTAAAATGCCAAGTTCTCGAAGCGAAAGCGAACTTAGAAATCAAGCAGCCATAGCTGTTTATCTCATCGAGAAAGTTCTTCAGCCAGACATCATCTACATTCTCGGTCCAGGAACTACTACTCGAACAATCGCCGACTTACTCGATGAGAAGAAAACACTTTTGGGCGTGGATCTGCTCCTTAACAAGAGAATCATAGCAAAAGATGTGAATGAAAAAGAGATTCTTAGATACATTAAGAATAGAGATGCAAAGATCATTGTTACTCCGATAGGTGGGCAGGGATTCATCTTTGGTAGAGGTAACCAACAGATAAGTCCCAAAGTGATTAGGAAGGTTGGAAAAGAGAACATTATAGTCATATCTACAAAGAGCAAGCTTCGTAACATTCAATTTATAAGAGTTGATACGGGAGATCCAGATCTAGATGAGGAACTTAGAGGCCCAATCGACGTTATTGTTGATTATAATCAAACAGTAACAGTCTATGTGAAATGAAGACCAGTCTTCTTGAAAATATGGATTTAAAGATTGTCCATTCTGAGAAAAATGAAAACTTGATCTTTTCCTTAAAAAATGGATAATTTCATTGTCTTAAAATGCGAAGCAAATATCTTTTTATAGTTTTAAGGAGAGAATTCCTTTTAAAATTCGTCGCGCAATAATCCGCAGAGTCGAGGTAATCTCTGAGAAGTCCTTTTTTGACAGTATTTTTTGGAGGGTTTGATGCTCTTTTTCTTTATGGATCAGAAAATTGGCCGAAAAGAAGCCAGAAAAAAGGCCGTCTTGCAGCTCTTTGTATATTTGGACATTTTTAATATCCATTTTTTAATGAAGAATCATAAGGACGATAACTCATAAATTTTGAAGGATAAAAACAATAAACAGCTCGTCATATATACGTAGGCGAAGTGTTATGTCAATAATTAAAAATAGAGAGGATCTAATAGCAAACGCGTCCTCTTCAAAGGATAGAATGGCAAGAAAAATCGCTTTAGATGCAATTGAGGAGGCATTGAGGTCAGCCGAACCAAAAAGAATAATGTTTTCAAGGATAAAACTTGAAGGAGAGACGCTGAGAATTAACAACTACATCCTAAATCTATCCAAATATAGGAAGGTATACGTTCTAGGAGGAGGAAAAGCCAGCGGGTCTATGGCGGAAGCTTTAGAGGAGATTTTGAAGGATAGAATTGACGAAGGAATTATTGTTGTTCCGAAAGGTGTTGCAGATAAGCATAGGCTGAGCCGCATAAATCTCCACGAATCCAGCCATCCCATCCCAGATGAGACAAGCGTTTCAGGCGCTAAGAAAATACTTGAACTAGCAAAGAAGTCGGAGAATGGTGATCTTGTGATCAGTCTGATATCAGGCGGCGGATCAAGCTTAATGGCTCTTCCGAAGGAAGGAATATCACTTGAAGATAAACG
Organism: uncultured Candidatus Bathyarchaeia archaeon; assembly: GCA_964512445.1. GTDB lineage: Archaea > Thermoproteota > Bathyarchaeia > Bathyarchaeales > DTEX01 > B63. Next base: position 16,954 of record CAZEGS010000017.1, on the reverse strand, counting down.
GAAGGTAACAGATCTTCTTCTCAAGTCTGGAGCTACGATTAACGAGATAAATGTTGTTCGAAAGCACATCTCTGGCTTTAAAGGAGGCCAGCTCGCAAAGGCTGTTTATCCAGCTACCCTAATTGGATTGCTGCTCTCTGACGTTTTAGGGGATCCGCTGGACGTTATAGCTTCTGGCCCCACAGTTCCCGACTCCTCCACGTTTAACGACGCCGTCGCGATTCTAAAAAGATATGATCTGTGGGACAGGGTTCCAGACTCGGTTAGGCAAGTCCTCTTAGATGGAGTGAAGGGAAAAATAGATGAGACTCCAAAAGAGGGAGACGAGATATTCAAGAGAGTTAGAAATATTGTCATAGGTAATAATCGGCTTGCATGCACAGCTGCGACAAGAAGGATCAGTGAGCATGGTTTAAACACTCTTTTCTTAACATCTTATATGGAGGGAGAAGCTAGACATATAGGCACATTCTTCGGTGCGATTGGTAGAGAACTGATGATGACGAATAAGCCTATTTCTTCACCTGCGGGAATCGTTGCAGGCGGCGAGACCACTGTAACGGTAACAGGTAATGGTGTTGGAGGGAGGAATCAAGAAATAGCTCTAAGCGCCGCGTTAAAGATTGTAGGTACTGATGGCTTGGCTATTGCATCTGCAAGTACAGATGGCATCGACGGTCCAACTGATGCGGCAGGCGCAATAGTGGATGGGAAGACAATATTGCGTGCAAAGAATCGTGGGCTTGATCCGCTAGAGGCTCTCAGAAACAATGATTCATACACGTTCTTCTCTGGATTGGAGGATCTTATCTTTACTGGACCGACAGGAACAAATGTTAATGACGTTACAATCTTAGTGAAGGTTTAATCATTTTCTCCATCTTTTTCTTCTATTTTTATCATTCTTGGCTGATTAAGATGTCTCGCTACACATTCTTTTCGCAATGAGATGAGAAAAGTCTTATCTTTTCAACTTGTAATGAAGAAGTTGGAGGGGTGCGACACGAAGGGGATGATGAAAGCCGCCATCCTATATAAGCCATTAGATATGAGAATAGAGGAAATTGAAATACCACAGATAGGCCCGAACGAAGTTCTTGTTAGAATGAAACGGGTAGGAATATGCGGTTCAGACGTTCATTATTATTTGCATGGACGTATAGCCTCATTTATTGTTAAGAATCCGCTGATCCTAGGCCATGAGTGTTCTGGAGAGATAGTAGAAGTAGGTAAAAATGTTTCAAATCTGGAACCAGGCCTAAGAGTTGTAATAGAGCCGGGATTTGTATGTGGAAAATGCTTCTACTGTAAAATAGGGAGGTATAACCTCTGTAGAGAAGTAAGATTCTATGGAACTCCTCCTGTTCATGGGGCTTTTGCGGAGTATGTAACAGCGCCGGAACAGAACGTCTACCCTATCCCAGAGAATCTATCGTATGAGGAAGGCGCCATGATTGAGCCTCTTGCAGTTGGAATGATGGCGACAAAGATGGGAGGGGTAAGCGTCAACGATACTGTTGCCGTGCTTGGGGCCGGTCCGATCGGACAGATGATACTTCAAGCAGCGAAGGTTCACGGAGCCCCCGAAATATATGTCACTGATATTGTCAATTATAGGCTGGAATACGCAAAGAAGTATGGTGCAAGCGAGGTTATAAACGCCTCTTCCGAAGACGTAGTTAGCAAAATAGATGATTTGACGGATGGCGAAGGTGTTGACGTTGCAATCGATGCTTCTGGCGCTCCATCAGCAATTCAACAAGCCATAAGCATTGTCAGACCTGGCGGGCGAATTGTTCTTGTAGGCTATCCCCCAAGCGATGTTCCTCTTCCAATTGCCGAGGTGATATCGAAAGAGATAACGCTTCAAGGGATTCATAGATATGCGAATGTTTATCCAGCTGCAATTAAAGCTGTTTCCTCAGGTAAAGCGATAGTGAAGCCGTACGTTACTCATATCTTTCCCTTCGAAAAGATAGTGGAGGGCTTTGAAACTCACATAAAGAGGATTGGAAATCCGATAAAGGTTCAGATTGCCATCTAAAAGCATCTGTGGATATATGGATGAAGTAGCTTTGTCTATGCTTTTGTATCCATTTTTCTATCGCAACTCATACGCTTTCACACTTTTGTTAACTTGGGGGGGAGCAAAACGCGTAAAAATTGCATTATAATAAGGCTGATTTGTAATTGTTAGTGATTCAAGTTATATTGGTATTACTTAATTTTTTAGCATCACCAGAGAGATTTAGACGCGATCAAACACCTCAAAAAGGCTGAAATCAGCGTTTCATCTTATTTGCCAATCCCTTCCATCCCATTCTGCTGTAGTGAGTAGCTGTCTGAAGACTCTTCCAATTAAAAAAGTCAATTAAATCGTGAACGTCAAAGCCGTACTCCAAGGCTAATTGTGAAGCTCTTTGCGCTCTAAACCAGTGAGGAAAAATATTTTTGTCAAGACTTCTGACGATTCTGTAGACTTGAATCCTCCCCATATGAAAGAGTTTTCCATTATCAATTTTCTTGAGATAATCCAAAAGCGGACCGCACAATGGCTCCTCCATGTGTATAGGAAATGTTCTATAGGCGATTTTTCTCTCTGTGCGCCATCTTATTCTGCCGTCGGCATCTTTATATTCTCCAATCTTTTTATAGCGTTTCAAAACAGGCATCGCCTTTACGACAAGGAAAGGTTTTTGGACAATAAAATTGTCTTTTCTTAAAAGTAAGACTTCGCTGACTCTTCCTCCCGTTTCAAATAAAGCCGAAATTAACGCTTTATCCACCTCTCGCCTACATTTTTCAACTAATTTAACTAAATAATCCCATCCGCAAAAGCTTTCGACTATTTCGACGCTTCTTTTGGTTTTTTTCAAGGTCCCACATTCTCCAAAAGATCATGTAACATTACATATATAATGTTACATATCGTCGAGAATCCGCAAATAAATCGTTTCGTCATCCAGAAGAATATCTCCATATTATCCCTCAAACCGTTATGAGAAGAGTTCTGGTAACTTATCGGGATCCGCCGTAAGTTATTTAAGCTCCTATCATAAATTTGCCGTCGGTGCCGTTTCTGTGAAGCGGTATTTCTGGGTCGGAGTAGTAATCGCTGTTCTTCTAGGAATATCCACCCTAATACTTGCTCCTGCAAGTAAGCCTTCTCTGATGGGATATTATGCCACTGTTCGCTTACCCCCATCAGCACAATAATCTGCTGGGTAATTGCAGGGGTAATCTACTGGCTTGGAAAGAGAAAGGAAGAACAGTCTTGATCTGAAGGAAATTACTGTAAGGAAAAGGGCATTCCAATCGATAGAAAAGAACCTTTCATGACCCTTACGAGGCGATGCAACATCTATTCAAATTAGCAGAAACTCTCAGGTTAGACCTTAAATTCCTAAAGTTACCGCCCTTCAAGCTTGACAACCAAGACCCCGAAGAGTTACCAGAACCATGAGGAGATACCTTTACAAAAATGGATACAAAAACATAGACAAAGCTCACTCCCCCAAAGTAAATTGAAATTTAATCCCAAACCCAAAATTAAAATTTAATATTCCAGATTTCCTTTGAGTGGTTAAATTGGGATTCTATCTTTCTGTTCATTCTGGTTCTTCAAATTCATGATGTAAAACCTCAATATTCGAAGGAGGGATCTAGGCTTAACGATTTTAATGTAATTTTTTCACCGACAAGTTCGGCCCTAACATTAAAATCTGTAATGTAGATAATTCATTCTTTCTCTTCGGTGGGTTCGCCGTGAATCACTACTTCTACAATGTCCTTGGGTTTTAAGCCGAGATATTCAACTACGAGCCTCGGAATTGTTATGCGATGATCCTTTCGGCATCTAGCATAGAAAATGTAAGATTTATATCCGTAATTGATGGTGACCGTGAGGATCTCTCCGGGCTTCAGCCTATTCCTCCACCTAACCATGACTGGAATCTGAACTCTATAGCCAACCTCAACCCTAGCTAGGAAAATCTCATCATTTTTAATCGGCATAACGAATAGAATGAGAAAAATGGGACTTATAAGACTTAAGGAAACAAAAAGAGACATTCAGGGACACTTGAAGATTAAGAATCAAACTCAGAACACAAAAACAAAAAAGAAAACAAAAGATCAAGAAATAAAAATTTTCCGCGGCACCGAAGAGAATACTAGAAAATGGATACAAAAGCATAGACAATGTTCCCCTTTATGATTTGGTGTTCTGAATAATGGAGCGGCGGCACAAGAAACTTTATTAAAGAGATCTTTATGTTAAACTGATCTTTAAAAAATTACAATATAGGGCCGATGGCTAGTAGTTGAAGATAATTCCTGATTTAAGGCTGTTCAATGGGAATCTTCGCGTTTTGTTAGTGAGAAGAGTGCTTTTAGCGGCTAGTGGAGGGCTTACAGCGGGGCTATCAACATTATATGTAAAGGAAGTTCTGGGCGCGGACGCCGTTATTCTCGGGTTGTTCGGCTCCATATGGTCTGCAGTCTTCGTATTTTTCATATTGATGGGAGGATGGATTGGCGACCGATATGACAGAAAAAAGGTTCTCTTGATGGGCACCGCCTTAACCTTGCCTAATCCCATAATATATGCTTTAGCCCGTGATTGGCATATCCTTATACTGGTAAATTTTCTCGGAGCACTTGGATCAGCCATCTCAAGCCCCGTCTATAACGCAATTTTATATTCTTCAATTGAGCAAAGGAAAAGAAGTCAGATTGTAGCTACGCTTGCAGTCATGGCAAGTATTGTAAATATGGTAGTACCTCCACTCTCAGCATATCTTGTACAGACAATTGGCGGACTTGAAAATCTTAGAATAATGTTCGTTGCTCAATTCATCATTTCATTTCTAGTCTGGATCTACACTTTCAAACGGTTAAAAACAATGCCCTCCTCGGAAAGGAATGAAGTGAAAGGGATGAGGGAAGCAATCGAAGACATGATTTTCCAAATGAAGAGAGTTTATCAGATGTCAAGGGAAAGAAAGGCTTTTTCATGGATAATCATGTTTCTGCTCGGCCCCTTCGCATGGCAGCTTGTATCACCGTTCTGGACAATTTACGCGGCTGAAGTCTGTCTTGCCCCTCTTTTCATCATTGGATTACTCCCGACGGTTGATAGTCTTACCCGTATATTTCTTCAACTTCCACTGGCAAATGTATCTGACAGAAAGGGAAGAAAACGAATCATACTCATGATAAGACCCTTCAGGTATGTTGCTATAGCAACACTTGTAGTCGGTGGGAGTTTTCAAAATCCTATCACACCTTTCATTCCCCTCTTCGTATGGATGCTAGACGCTATAGGAACGTCGACGGGCTCCGCATTTTGGGCTCTTAGAACGGAGGTGATGCCGAAGAAGGTGCAAAGCACATGGAATGCGCTGCTGAATTTCATCTGGTACATAGGTTCAATTCCAGCGAGCTTGCTAGGAGGTTTTTTGTGGAATATCGATCCAAGACTCCCGTTCATCGTTGCACTATTCGTCGACGCTGGCCTTCGTCTACCAATGCTAATATATTATGTTCCTGAGACCCTAGTTATGTTGAGAAAGGCGCCAAGAATTGGTCCCCACATACTGATCTACGGTCTTTCAGAGGCTGGATTAACCTCGACAGCCCGTCTAGTTCAAAGATCTATGAAGTCGGAAATAATCAGTGCAGCTCGTATTGATACAAAGCATATAAGCAAGATATTAAGAAGCGAAAAACGTCCAGTGATAATAGAAGGAACTCCGGCTCTTTATGCAGCTAAAGAAGAGCAAGATTCAGTTAGAGTTTTGCTTGTGGCTTCTAGAGAAGAGAGAACAAGAAGGAGAGCTCAAAAAGCGAAGAAGCCCGAATTTGTAGCTTTCAAGGAGCTTGAAGAGGAGGATAAAAAGGTAAATAAAATTGCTAGACGGCTATATCATGCTGACTTATCTAATATGCCCCCATTCGATGTTGCGATAAACACGGAGAGAGTTTCTCCGAAAAAGGTGGCAAAGATAATTGCAGTACTAAGAGAGAAGGAAGAAGAATCAGAGTGAAGAGATAGATCCATTCAAAATGGCCAGAATGTTGATTTTTGAGGATGAGATTTCGTTAATCTTTAAATATGTTCTTTAGCTGGATCCTCCCTCCCTCGTCTTTATGAAGAATGTAGTCATCGACTTTTTCGACTTGTTTAAAAACCCACTTGTATGGAAATTTTCCAGCAAGCATTGCGACTTTCTTGCTGTATACGTTGAATATTTCCAGGAAATCAAAGAGTTTTTTTACTTGGCCTGAATCAAAGTAGACTTTATCTCCTCTAGAAGCTTTAACTTCAACCGCCAGTATACCGTCATTGAGAGTTGCAAATACGTCAGGCAAGGGTTCTGAGCTTGGTGCTGAGGTAGGTATTCTTACAGCCTTGAATCCTAAAGAACGAAGTTTTTTTACGAGATCTCTTTCAGCATCATATCCTCTTCTTTTCATGTTCCTACTTTCTTTCGATGTGAGACGTCGGCCCCTCCGTCTTCGGCCCTTCTTTTCATCTCTCCCTTTTAAGGCTAGATCTCTAAGCGACAATAATCTCACAGCCTACCTAATTCACTCCTCAAGAGGTCTTAAGGCCAATCTCAGTAGATCTTGAAGCCAATCAGAGAATCTATGTGCGTTAGCATATTTTTGATACTTCTTCCGATACGGCACCTTTGAAATCATGTGTAGATCAACCATTTTCCTAACGTAATACTTAGCGGTTGATCTTGGAATATTCGCCTCTCTCGCAAGATCTCCACTTGTGAAGACGTTGTCGAGTCGTGCATATGCCCTCAGAACATTTGCTGGAAAAGGCATGGACATATTTACTATCTTTATTAACTCTTTTGCGATTTTAGCCATTTTTAAGCCTCCTTACAGATCAAAAAATTGTCCCAAAAATTAATAAAGCCTATTAACATGCATGTAATTCTCTGAATATTAGCTCATCTTCTCAATAAACGCTTGTATAGAGAAAGGGTAGTGCTAAAAAATTAGAATAAAAGAATGTCTGACCTGATATTCTTCAGCGAGAATATGTTTTGGCTAGAGTTTTGGTCATTATTATCGTCCTTTTTATGAGATAAAAATAAAAAACTTCTTTCTTCATTTTTTGGATTAGTTTTTCATCCAAATAAAGCTCCGTTTTTAGACTGGCTGCTGATCATTGAAGAAGACCCAGTAATGGTTAATTTCGCTGAGATGGGCAGGCATATCTTGAATGAAGTTTCTAAACTGAATTATAGGCACAACGGGGCTGGCTTTATGAAACTTAGAGACCGATGGAAAGAGCGAGACGATCACAGGAATAAAGCACGCTCGGCTCCAGCCTTCGATCCCTATCTTTTCGATTAGACTTGTTGAGGCCTCAGCTAGAATCTTTGTTCTTTGAATCTGTTTCTCCGCTGCCTTTCTGCTTGCAGCTCCCATCCAGCCTTGACGCCAATGTTTACAGTCGACACACACGACGAAGGGTTTCCTTAGGGCTAAAAGATCGATCTCGTATCTTTTCTCGTTCCAATTAAAGCGAAAGTGCTTCTTAACCTTAAATCCGTTTGCTTCTAATGCAAATATAGCGATCTCCTCAAACTCTCCCCATCCGAGACTCTTACAAACCCGCTCTATATCTGCGCCGAGATCCACCGCTTTAATAGCGATTCTTAAACGTTGCTCCGGTGTGGTAATCACTACAGACCCGCTTATGCGGAGTATTCCGCTTAGCTCGTTTCTCTCCAAAATTTGACATGCTATTTGAGACGGAACCTTTGCAGCTTGAATTATATCCTTTATTTTTCCTCGACCGTTTTTTGTTAGATCTAATGTGGAAAGTAATACTTCGCGTTCAGCTATCATGTTTCTCCAATAAATTGACTACGTTCTTGCTAAAAGATTTAACCTATTTATGAAGCGCCTTATGTGAAAATTATAATTGTCTATGCTTTTGTATCCAAAATTCAGATCTATAAAAGAACCATAAACCATTTCTTTCAGAAGAATATTAGATTGCACTGTAAAGATTTAGAGGAGAAGTTGAAGATTGAAGGTTGAGGAGAAAGAGATCGACGGGTTCAAGGCTAAACTTTTCTTTCTTGACGAATTTATAGTCGGAATTCCGATAGAAATTGGTCCTCGAATTCTCTATTTCGCATCGAAGAAAAAAGCAGAATTCAACTTATTTGGAGTTCATCCAGAATTAGGAATCGAAACACCGGAAGGTTTCTGGAAGATCTATGGAGGCCATAGGCTATGGAGTTCCCCGGAGGCTAAGCCTCGCTCATATTCTCTAGACAATAAACCTGTGAAGATAGAGACAGATGGTGATACTATTACAGTGCACGGAAATCCGGAGACTGCAAACTCTATTCAAAAAGAGATAACGATCAGGCCTAATCCGGAGGGGGAAGGCCTCCAAGTTGTTCATAAAATTAAAAATATAGGGAGGTGGCCTATCACTCTTGCCTGCTGGGCCCTCTCAATAATGAGACCTGGAGGATTCGCCATAATACCCATTTATCCCTCAAAGGTCGATGAGGAAGGTCTTCTGCCAGACAGACACTTCACAATCTGGCCTTACACGAACTTGTCAGATAAAAGGTTGATTTTTACAAACGAATTTATATTCGTCAGGCATGATCCGGAATCTAAGAATCCGGTGAAGATAGGAACAATGGCGAATCCTTCTTGGACTGCATATTGGGTTGACGGTTTCGCTTTTGTAAAAGAGTTTCAGAGAATGAATGGGGATTATCCGGATTTTGGATGCAGCGTTGAGGTTTACACACAAGCGCAGATTCTTGAGCTCGAAACGTTAGGTCCTCTTCAAACTTTAAATCCGAACTGCATAATCAGCCATACAGAGATATGGAAAATATTCGAGATTGAAGAGCTAACGGCCACACCAGAAAAAATAAAGAGGAATCTTGAACCGCTACTTGACTAAGGGCTTCTTCGATTCTGCCAGATTCTCTGGGAAACGCGTTATCTATTCCCTTATATGTCCCCTTCCTAACACAAAGTATTTTATTGTAGTTAGGTGTTGAACGCTCATTGGTCCCCGAGCATGCAATTTTTGCGTGCTTATACCTATCTCCGCGCCGAGTCCATATTGGTTGCCGTCGGTGAAACGAGTTGAAGCATTCCAGTAAACAGCAGCGGAATCAACATCTCTTATGAATCTTAAAGCCTTGGTAAAGTCGGATGTTAAAATGGAGTCTGAATGTTTGGTTCCATATTTATTTATGTGGTTTATGGCCTCCTCTAATCCTGTCACAACTTTAAAGGCAATTATGAGATCCAGATACTCAGTATACCAATCATCTTCCGTGGCTGGAACAACGTCTGGAACGATCTTCCGTGTTTCTTCGCATCCCCTAACCTCAACCCCATGCTTTCGGAGAGCCTCAACGGCCTTAGGAATAAACTCGGAAGCTATGTTGCGATGCACAAGAACCTTTTCAGCCGCATTACATGTACCCGGCCTCTGACATTTAGCATTGATGATTATATCAATAGCCCGGTTTAGATCCGCATCCTCCTCAACATATACATGGCAATTGCCGGTTCCCGTCTCAATCACTGGGACCTTCGCGTTTTCCACAACAGCTTTAATCAGCCCAGCTCCTCCTCTTGGGATAAGGGCGTCAACGTATCCCCTCATCTTCATAAGCTCGATCGCTGCGCTTCTTTCAGTTGTAGGAACAACCTGAATGGATCCTTTAGGAACACCAGAATCCTCAGCAGCCTCACTTAAAATCCTTCCAATAGTTATGTTTGAGTTGATAGCGTCGGATCCTCCTCTCAGAATAATAGCGTTTCCGGATTTGAGGCATATTCCCGATGCATCTGAGGTGACGTCAGGACGAGATTCGTAGATGACTGCGACGACTCCTAACGGGACTCTCAGCTGGCCAATTATGAGCCCATTAGGCCTAGTCCACGTTTTGACTATTTCGCCGATGGGGTCGGGCAGCGCCGCGACCTCTCTTAGGCATTGAGCCATCTTTGAGACTCTCGCCTCGTTGAGAATCAGTCTGTCAAGCAGCGCTTCCTTGACTCCCTTTTCTCTCGAAGCTTCAACATCCTTTTTGTTTGCTTCAAGGATCTCGGAGACGTTCTTTTCAAGAGCGTCAGCCATGTTGAGGAGAGCTTGGTTCTTCACCTCTGTTGGAAGTCTCGCGAGATCATAAGAGGCTGCCTTCGCCCTTTTACAGATCTCCAGTATAAGATTACTACTCATTTTTTATTACGCCTCTTCTTTCAGGAACATGCGCTTTCTATTAATTACTTCTTTCTGTCTAATATAACCTAAAGCCTTTCTGATCTGAGACGTATTCATTCCCTTAATCAAGTTGATCTCTTCACTTGTATAGTTAGATATTCCTCTTGCGAATTCTTTTCCATCCGGACCCACGAGACTCACTACTTCGCCTATTTGAAAGCGTCCAAAAACATCCTCTATACCAACAGCCAGCAAGCTTGCACCCTTTAAGATCGCCTTTTTTGCCCCTTCGTTTACTTTAATCTGCCCCTTCGTTCCAGCGCTGTAGGCTATCCACCTCTTAATGCTTGGAAGCCCCTGTTCAGATGGCTTAAAGTATGTCCCAACCCTTTTTCCTTCAAGCAAGTCTAGAAGGACATTCTCTCTATTACTATTTGCAATCACAAGTGGAATGCCGCTTCGCATCGCTATCTCAGCGGCTTGAATTTTAGTTTTCATCCCGCCTCTACCGAACTTACTCTTTCCCTCAGCCGCCTTTCTTATCTCCGAAGTAATCTTCTCTACAACTGGAATAAGCTCTGCATCCGGCTTATCCGGGCTTTTCGTGTAGAGCCCATCAACAGTTGTTAAGATCACGATTAAATCTGCCTCAGTCGCATTGGCTATGAGTACGGAGAGAATATCATTATCGCTGAAGTTAACTTCTTGTCCTTTCATTACTGGAATTATCTCATTAATTGATGTCACGTCGTTTTCATTGACTATTGGAATTACTCCTAGCTGAAGTAATCTCTCGAAAACGTTACAAGTGTGTAGGTATGACATGCGGTCTGCAAGGTCCCTTTCAGTTAGTAGAACCTGCGCCACTTTCAGTCCATGCTCCTTAAAAAGCTCTCTGTAGTGGGACATAAGGATGCTTTGCCCAGCTGCTGCACAGGCCTGTTTAAAGACTATATCGTTTGGGTTAGGCTTTACGTTCAGCTCTGCGATTCCAGCGGCTATAGCGCCGGATGTAACAAGTATTATTTTATATCCTTTCTTTACGGCCTGTGCTATCTGATCCACGAGTCGCTTCATTGATTCAAGGTTTAGGTTTCCATCGCTTCTTACCAGGCTTCCGGTGCCTATCTTTACAACTACAAGCTTGCCAGCCATTAATGATCCTCTTTCATCCGTAAAATAGGATAATCTTTTATCTTTTTCTCTGCTGATATCTCTTCCGAAAAACAATTATTCATCAACCATCCACTTTGGCTTAAGTTCGGTGTATACTCTTTGAAACGAAGAATATTAGGCTTCATAAGGATTATCCGTCCGATAAATGGATTCATGATGAGCCTAGCGGTCCTTGTCGGCGCATGGCTGACTCTATCTGAGACTCCTTCCCCATTGCTCCTACAAAAGATTCTTTTAGGAGCGGTCACTGCCTTTACGCTTTCAGGAGCCTCGATGACGATTAATGATTATTGTGACTATGAGATTGATAGGATTAATGAGCCTAACAGACCTCTTCCAAGCGGTGCAGTAAAGCTAGAAGAGAGCTTGATCTTAGCATCTATGCTGATCATCATTGGACTAGCAGCAGCCTTGTTCACAAGTATGTGGACGGCGCTACTTGCGTTAGTCTCCCTTGTAGTTTCCGTCACATACGCAGTTAGAGGTAAACGAACAGGTTTGCCTGGAAACTTCCTTGTCAGCTTCTGCGTTGCGGTTCCATTCATTTATGGAGGCTTTATAGTGACGAATGGATTTGACTACAAGCTTCTCTTCTTCTCGTTGATGGCGTTTCTCTCAAACACGGGTCGTGAAATCACTAAAGGCATCGTCGATATTAGCGGAGATAAGTCTCATAACATGAGAACCATTGCTGTAGTCTATGGAGAAAGATTTGCCGCCCTTCTTGCATCCATCTTCTTTGTCGCATCGGTTCTCTTCAGCATTGCCCCTCCAATCTTAGGTTTAGTCTCCGTATGGTTCATCCCATTAGTCGCCATCGCTGATATCGGGTTCATAATATCTTCCATCTTGTTGATCCAGAAGCCTACACGTCAAAATGCAAAGAGAATAAAAAATTTAATTCTACTCTGGATGATGATTGGAATGATAGCCTTTCTCGCAGGGAAATAAATAAAACACAAAAAATATCACAAAGATTTATGAAATTTATGAATTGTTGAGCGGGGATAGCCAAGCCAGGTCAAAGGCGCAGAGCAAAAGTATGAAGGATTTGCGCGTCAGCTTCAGGAGCCTGTCCCGTAGGGGTTCGCGGGTTCAAATCCCGCTCCCCGCACCATATTAGAATTTTTTAAGTTTGTTTTTGGCTTATTTTTAGAAGATTTGCTTTGTTTTTTGCTTTTAATTTTTAAATTTTCAACAGCTGCAGGGTTTCAATGCCAATCAACGTCAGCGAAGGGCATTATCTTCTCTGGATGCTTTCTTTATAAGTCAAGCACTTCATTTGTAGAGTAGGAAAACGGTCTAATCGAAGGGTTCATCTCGGCTCTAGGTAAAACCACACAACCTCTCAATTCCATATATTTAAAAAGGTTCCGCCGACTGCTTCTGGATAAGCGGCTCCCTACTTTGATATGTGTGTATGCACATCCATATTCATAACTTTAACTTCCTAAATCGTAGGCGGCTTATAGTACACTGAAAACAGTAAAGCGCAAGTTAGCGGATTCCTGCTTCAAAAGGCACTTCAACTCTCTCAATTTTTTTCTTCTTTAGCTCTTCTATGTTTTCAACAACTTTTCGGAAGGCTTCTATATATTGGTCGATGAGTTCTTTGCATGGCTTCGTCTGGAATTTCGGCAGAGCTATTAACCTCGCGTAGACCTCCTCTGTAATTGGCAAGTCTCCCTTCTTGTAGAATCTTCTTTGCTCATACGGACATCTCAATGGGCCTCCTCGAATTTGTAGATTCTTTTCGGTAAATATGGGTTCAAGGTGTAATAGTGGATAACGTTCTAGGGATGCCCGGACTCCCTCGGCTCTAATGGCTGCAATGAATTTTTCTTTAGAGACGCCGAGAAGTTTTTCTGGATAGTACTTTATTCTGAAGCCGTACCAACCTCCCATTTTCACGTAAGAAGGAATATATGGAGGTTCGATGCCTTCAATATCTTTTAAGCCCTCAATCATGTACATATGGTTTTCCCGACGTATTTTGTTCCACTCATCTAAGTGTTTTAGCTGAACATATGCAATGGCTGCAGCGAGAGGATGAATCCTAAATTTGAGACCGAAGTGAGCATTTCGAAACTTATAAACCGGATGGTCAGGCCAGAGCCATAATCGTTCAAAGTTGCCGAGAGCAGTTGCCCACTTCAAGTATTCTTCATTATTCGTTATCAGGATGCCGCCCTCACCTGCAACCATCGCTTTGCTGGCTTGAAGGCTGAAGCAACCAATATCTCCTATGCTTCCAACTTTCCTACCTTTATAAATCGACCCGTGAGCATGAGATGCATCCTCTATAACAGGTAAACCATGATCCTCCGCGATTTCCATTATACGATCCATTTCAGCAGGCACTCCCCAGAGATGCGTCACTAGTATAGCCTTCGTCTTGGAAGTTATTTTTCTTTCAACATCCTCAGGATCAGCGCATAGCGTTTTAGGATCTACTTCGCAAAAGACAGGAATCCCATGACATGCCAAGATTGGAGTTACGCCGCAATGCCAAGTATAAGACGGAGTTATCACCTCGTCGCCTGGTCCAACTCCCACAGCAAAAAGGGCTGCTTGGATTGATGCAGTTCCATTATTAACGGCTAAGGCATATTTAACATTATGATATTTCGCGAAGGCCTCCTCAAACATCGTTACTATTGGCGGGGTTCCGGAGATCCACCCTTTCCTTAAACAATCGGTGACAAGTTTGATCTCCTCTTCTGAAATAATAGGCCATGGACCGAACGCTTCTTTATCCTCAATAGTTACAGCTTTAGATCCACCAAAGATAGCTAATTTTTCAGCCATAAAAATCATCACAAAACTTTTTTAAAAAATATTCATATATAGATTGTGTTTTCATACTACTAAAAAGGTCATCGGATCTATTAGCTAGAAGAAACGAAACGCGCTTTTATGCCATCAACTCCAACACGTATCAGTAAAGGTGCCACGCCAGCTTGTGAATCCGGTTCTTAACCTTGGTCCTCATCTTCACCAGATGGATTCTGTGACGGGTGAACTAACGACTATCCCTCTACCTCCGAGTTGAAACAAAACAGTTTTCTGTTTTTTTGACATCTAGCTAACGGTGTAGTATCTGTTAGACCTCAAGCATCTGGCCAATGAGCTAATGGAGGAAGGCTAACAGATGCTGCAAAGTTCATAGAACTCTGCAGAAACTACACGAGAACGTTCGCGGTATTAACCATCAAGCAAATCAGCATTCTTAAAAAATGGACGCTGCGCCTTATTGGAAGAGGAATTTAACACTATTGTAAGGAACGCTTCCCTTGATCATGCCATAGGATGCCGTGCTTCATTGATGCTTTCTCAAAGAAAGCCGATAATCCATTTGGGAGCCCTCCCCGTCTACTATAAGCCTGTCCGGTGTAATTGTAATTTTTGCACATGACCCAGTTGTCTTCTCTGGAATCCACCAGCCCATGCTGTATAGGTAGATATGGTGGACTCCGTTAACCTGTTTGTAGCCCCCATAACGGTGGTGCCCTCCGAAGGTGGCTATAAGGTTATGGCCATCTAGTATGCGCATCAATTCATTCTCATTATCCAGTTAGCCATCTCCTGTAAAAACACTAGGGTAGCGGATGGGGTAGTGGCAAAAAGCGACTAGGAGCTGGTCCTTAGAAAGGTTTTTCAGATCTCTTTTTAGCCAGTCTATCTCTTCTTGAGGATATGGCCTGAGGGGCCTGCTCCCCTATCAGGACCCCACTTACCCCAGGCACCATCCAGAAAGACTAAAATCTCGACCTGCTCACAATGATTACATCATGATTTCCCATAACATAGTAGCGAGGAGCCTCGCACTTGCGTATTCTGCATCTATCCTCATCGATTCTTCCTCGTTTGCCGGATAACCGATGAAGTCGCCGAGCTCGACCACGAGGTCTGGGTGGAAGCTGCTGTTCATGTCTCTTACAAATTTTTTCATGCAATCCCTTATGTCAAGTGATCCCTGGCGGACGTCAGCTACTACACCTATCTTTACCGGTTTCATTTTCCGCCTCTCCGGATCGCGCCAACAGGTTCCATTTAGACAAGATTTCCAGAATACCTTTGCCGCGTGGTTTCGAGGCGACGTAGCCGCCGCAGGCACGAACAGCTTGCTTCACTTCTTCCTCCGCATTTGAGATCGTTGCTGCAAGAAAACCATAACGTCCATCCAGCATAGACAAGTCATGTGTGGAATCTCCAATACAGAGTATTCTTGACGGAGGGAGACCCAAATATTCAGATAGCTTCTTTACCGTGTTTCCTTTTCCGGCACGATAATGAAGAATCTGAACAGCGTTAAAATGCCGATTACAGGTGAGAGGCCCCTCCTGATTTAGCAATTTCTTTAGGAAGGATTCCTCAGCTTTCGCATAGTCGAGACTCTCAAACAACAATATAATTTTTCCACGCTGCTTCTCTTCCTCCTGGCTGCTAAATTCAAGCCTAACCGGAATACCGGCTGCACTTAGCCTCTTCAACTCGGCGCTAGCGATTTTTCTAGCTTTAGGCCACGCTTGTATCCAAGCACGTCGTATCTCATCGTTATAACGCGCGTATGGTTCATAACCAGAACTCGTTAAGTGATATATCTCTTGCTCATCAGCAATGATGTAATGTGGAAAACCCGCAGCCGTGCCGAGCCCATTCCTTTCAAGAATGCTAATCTGATCTTCTCCGGGTCTTCCTGAGGCTTGCCTCCCAGAAGCCGTCGTGACCTTCACAGCCCGCTTGACAACCTCTTTGAGTGCCCTTTTTACGGATGGAAGTATAACTTTACCATGCTCTAAAAGAGTTCCGTCGAGATCTAAAACAATCATGTCAATAGGGCATGAAAACTTGCCTCTTGCATTACTCATTAACTATTACCTTCCGCGATTTTTGAGAATGATCTCTCATGTGCTTGTCTTGTTTTAAGCTTTATCCTCTCCTGCATTCTAAATTCAAGTTGTCATAAACAAAAGCGTCTCCTTTAATGATAAAGATGCTTACAAATAACTTGGGAGATAACAATACACGATAAGATCAAGAGGATAAATATAGCTAAGAGGCTTCGAAAGGATTCAACTCCATTCCTTAGGATATACTTCACTTTATCCCTTTAATGTAGAGAAATTCGAAGATCAATTTTGAGGCTACTGACTCAGTAGTCACGCCACAGTAAGATAGATTTCCAAGCTCTACCGATTGCTATGCAATGCGCCGGGGGAAGATCTTTTTATCGTCATGCTTATAAACATGAGGTCCCGACCAATCTTTAGCTGTCATGAGCATACAATATTATAGGAGGATTTTTAATGGATGAGTGGCATCCTAGAGATGGTGATGCATTCATCACTAATGACGATTTTATATTCTATACTTTTGGATATGAACATCCAGCTGGCCGCGTTTTCTCATTTTTAAAGTATATCCCTCTAGATTATCAGTCCATATTCAAGATTCGCTATCTGAAGAGAAGATGGAAATTGAATGATCGAACGCTTGTAAGGGCTGAGAAACTCTACACAGCCCAAAATTACAAAA
>CAZEGS010000016.1:0-28944 GCA_964512445.1 uncultured Candidatus Bathyarchaeia archaeon | reverse complement strand
TCTAACCCGAAATCCTCCCTTTATTTCCCAAAGAACTTCTCTGCTTTCTTCTTGAGAAATTTAAGTCCCTCTGAGGCTATGGCATCTGCATTTGGCGCTACTCTACGCCAAATAGCAGCTGAAGCCGCGATCTTCCCCATCTCTGGAGTGAATGATTCGATCACCAGCCATCTATCATAATTTATTTCCGAGAGGGCTTGGAAGACTTCATCCCAATCAACATGGCCCGTTCCAGGAATTCCTCTATCATTCTCGCAACAATGCATATGCCATAATAAGTCTCCAGTCTCTTTTATGGGATCATAGAAGTTCTTCTCCTCAATATTCATATGAAAAGTATCGAGGTGAACCTTCACGTTTGGTTCACCGACATCCTTCACGAGCTTCACTGCATCCGAAGCTGTGTTTAGAAAATAAGTTTCAAACCGGTTTATCGGCTCTACACCCAAGGTCACATCATATTCTCGGGCGAAACGGGCAATCTCTTTTAGCGCCTCTACGCTTCGCCGCCACTCCGCGTCTGTCCTCATCTTCCCAGTTATCTTACCCCAAGCAATATAGATCACGCCGGATACAGAGTCTCCTCCCAGATTGGAGGTAATCTCTACACAACGTTTCATCCATTCTATGCCGCGTCGCCTTGTTTCTTCATCCTCACTCGTTAAGTCATGATCCAAGCTCAAAGCAACAGAACCCAAGCATTCCATCTCATGCTTCTTTAGTTCTCTCTTAGTCCCCTCAACATTTATCATTTCTAAGTCTCTTAAGGGAATCTCGACGCCGTCAAATCCCATGTTTTTCGCTTTACGGACCAGCGGAATCGCTGACTCGTCGAATCTCTCCGTCCACAAGAAAAGATGAACACCGAATTTTACCATGCATCTTAAATAACCAGTAGATGATTTAAGGTTTTCCAAAAGAAAGAAGAGGTTTTAATTTGGGGGTCTAGCCTTCTTATCTTGTCGCCTCGATCCGAATAATCCTTTCAAGAGGATCCGGGTTCCTCTTAAAGTGCTCTCTTACAGGCTTCAGAATCTCTATTAGCGCCTCGGCGACGCCGTTTTTCAAATCAAGCGGATGCAACTCTCCTTTCATATAGGATTCTTTCAAGTCCTCGTATCTTTCAAATGTTAATGGACCGCCATACTTTGAAGGTCTCGGAATCTCCAGGGATCCCTGATGTGGAAAAACGATGTATTTTGCATGCTCAAGAACGGGATTTCTCTCTTCTTGTTTCGGCGGACAATAAGCGTTCCTCATTTTGGATCTAATAATCTCCGGATCATCATGGATAAAGATGCAACTCTCAGGCTTGCTCTTAGACATTTTAGAGACGATCCTTACATTCAAATTTGCATCTTCATCATATTTTCCGCTGGACGCCTCAGGCTTCAGCAACCCTAAAAGTAGAGGGGTATGCACACATATAGGCTTCTTCCATCCGAGCTTTTCAGCCGCATCCCTAGCTAACATATGAGCTTTCCTCTGATCTATTCCTCCAGCAGCAACATCCAGCTCCATGTAGAAGATATCTGCAGCCTGCATACATGGATAGAAAATCCAAGCTGTTTCGACATCCGACAGATCCATCTCACGCCCCATGATCGTTAAAGCTCTACGGACTCTTAGAAGGGAAGATACCTTAGCAATCCTGATTACCTTCTCCCAGTACTCGATATCCTTAGCTATGTCCGTTGCCCAAACAAATCTTACTTTATCAGAAGTGATCCCCAACGCTTCAAAGCAGTGCTTGAAGTATTCGCCGCAGGCACGTATATTCTCCATTACACCGCCAAGCTTATTGTTTATCCAGCTATGCCAGTCCGCGAGGAAGATTGTGAAGTCAAATCCAGCCTCAACCATATCCTTGATCTTAGCTCCCGGAATCAGTCCTATTCCAACATGCATGAGACCGGAGCATTCAAATCCCCAATAAGCCTTCGGTTTACTCTCCGTCTCCAAGAGATGCCTAAGCTCTTCACGGGTTACGATCTCTTCAGTATTTCTTAAGACTAAATTGATGCGCTTTTCAAGATCCAAAGGCCACTCCCCTTTCGCAATAGCATTCCTTTTCATTCAAGATGAACGGTATATTTTAGCTTTTAAGGAATAAATAAATAGTGCGAGAAGGAGAAATAAGTAAATCGGCTAGGAGAAAGAGATTGAAAGATGCCTTATTGTGTAAAATGCGGAGAAAAAATTCCAGAGGATGCTGCTTTCTGCCCAAACTGCGGAACACCTGTCAGATTAGACTTAAGAACAAGATTTGAGATTGCGGATTGGGGTGAGAGATTCGTAGCTTGGATAATAGATATGATAGTTGTTGGGATCTTCCTCATGCCCTTTAAATGGTACTTTACATGGATCAGAATTGCAGGGTCGGGAATGATGCCTAGTTTTATGAAAGTCATTCCATTCGTTGATCTCGGATTTGACAATATTGTCTACTTCCTTTATTGGATGGTGATGGAAGGCATATACGGCCAATCGATTGGAAAGATGATATTGAAACTGAAGATCATACAGGTGAACGGAAAGCGCATAAATATGCCTCAAGCTATCGTTGAAAGCCTAGGCAAAGCTTTTCTACTCCCCATAGACTGCTTAATCGGCTGGATATTATACTCAGATAAAAAGCAGAGGCTCTTCAACCATATCTCTGAAACAATAGTCATTAAGATTCGTCATTAACCATGAAATAGCATGATAAGCCTTAATTATATAACGTACGTTTGGAAAGAAATCTGCGCTTATCCATTTTCTTAAAAAAGTTAAACATGGATCAAGCCATATTTTTTATAAGGTTAAATTTTAGGGGCGCATCTAAAGCAGCGAAACTTTAAATTTAAAGTATGAGGGTATCCGCGATTGATTACAAAATATTGAAATGAAGAATAGAGAAAAATGTCGTCTACTAACGGAATATTGTTTGAAGAATAAACAGACCCTTCGAATGAGCTTAATCATTTACAGAGAAGAGAGTAATATTCACCTCGAAGATATAAGATGTGAGATACGGCTGAAAAGATGGAGAGGACTAATAATGATCGAGTTCATTCTGCTATCCCGAAAGGGAAGAACCGATGGAAAATTTAGAAATCTAAGAGAAGCGGGAAGACTTGATGTTGTATATCAATGCATCCTCTTCGCCTTTTTTACATCCGGAGCTATACGCCGAGATGTGATGTTCCATGCAATTCTAGGAGGTCCTCCACGCCCCCCTCTCCATCTGATCATTGATGGAAGAAAACTTGAGAATGTAAGAACTGATGAGCAAACATGGGAGAAGATCTTAAGAAAGGTACTCTCAGGAGGCTCTCATCCCGGAATTTATTTAAGAAAAGAGAGCTTTCAAGGATTACTACGTACAATGACCCATAGAAACATCTTTGTACTTGAGGAAAAAGGCTGCGACATTATGAAGGTCGACTTTGGATCGGATCCAGTCTTCATACTTGGTGATCATGTCGGACTGCCGAAAAAGGATGAAACCTTCGCTCTAAGATTTGGAACAAAGATATCTATAGGCAAAAAACCATATCTCGCCGCGACATGCATCGACATCATAAATTATTTATTAGATTTAAGGAGCGGCTGGAGGAGGGAACCTATAAGCTAATGCATAAATTAACGATTCTATTCTCATCCTATCCATTAAATGGAGGATGCGTCTTTGCCGAGAAGCTATAAAATCGCTGTCTTGCCTGGAGATGGAATTGGACCTGAAGTGATAGAAGCTACCACCAAAGTTCTACAGGCAACTCAAGAAGCTATGAAGGGATTAAAGATCAATCTGATATTCGGAGAGGCGGGATATAACTGTATCAAGAAGTACGGAACAAACCTTCCTGAAGAAACACTAAGGATTCTGAGAGAGACTGATGCATGTCTGAAGGGACCTATGACAACTCCTGAAGATCCGAAAGCACCGCCAAGCGCGGCTGTAACCATCAGGAAAACGTTCGGCTTATACGCTAATGTAAGACCATGCAGATCTTTACCTGGAGTTAAATCGGCAAAACCAAATGTTGATCTTATCATTGTAAGGGAGAATACTGAGGGATTATATTCAGGTAAGGAATTTGAAGTTTCGCCGGGAAAAGGCGTCGCGATGAGAATTGTAACTCGTAATGCTTCTGAGAGGGTTGCACGGCTCGCCTTTGAATTAGCCGCGGAGAGAAAGCGTCACCTAACCTGCGTACATAAGAGAAACATTCTTAGAATCACAGACGGCATATTTAGGGATTCGATCTTCAAAGTTGCGAAGGATTATCCTTCTGTATATGTTGATGAAGTTCACGTCGACGCGATGGCTATGAGACTCGTCAAGGAGCCCGAAAAATTCGACGTTATCGTCACAACGAACATGTTTGGCGATATACTTTCCGATGAGGCTGCACAGATTACTGGTGGTTTAGGTCTCGCTGCAGGTGCAAATATAGGTGATAATTATGCAATGTTCGAGCCGGTTCATGGCTCCGCACCGAAATATGCGGGTAAAAATAAAGTAAATCCCATAGCAACCATTCTAGCCGCGAAGATGATGATGGATTATCTGAATGAGAAAGAAGCCGCAGAATTGATCGAGAAGGCAGTAATAGAGGTTTTAAAGGAGGGTAAAGTCAGAACATATGATCTCGGAGGAAGATCAACTACACAGGAAGTAGGCGAAGAAATCGCATCAAAAATCTTAGAGCTCTCACCTCAACGCTGAGTCGTCCTTCTCAAGGCTAAGAGACTTTATAGCTTTAAGAGCCTTATTGACCACTTCGATAGCATCCCTACCTAAGATTCGTATCATCGGCTCCTTCCCCACCTCCCCTTTATCATATATGACGTCTGGGACCTCTCCGGTCGTACGAATCGCTTCTTCGGTTCCCCAAGAGAGAGATCTTCCCTCCACGCTCTTTACATCAGCCGGTTCACGGCTTCTCTCGAACTCTGCAACTTTGCAGCCAATCCTTCTAAAAGCCTCAACGATCTTAGGACTGTAATGAAGATTCATGGCTGCGCGGATCTCAGAGTCATACCTCATTGCGGTTAAAATTACATTTGCCATATGCCGTGAAGCGCCAAATCGCGCTGGACCTACCGCTTTTAATCTATCTCGAATCTTGACTATTCTTCCCTCAATCGCCGCGACGTCTGCTGGACCGCAGGGAAACGGTAGAGCCATCGCAATTTGAGTACCTACCTCAGCGGCAAATGGAAGAAGAATAGGATTCTCCTCGATTATTCTGGCAGCTGCCTCTATTTGATCTATGACGCTGACTCTTTCCGACTTGTTATAGAGGGACGCCATAGGATTCACAGGTGTTCTTCCAGATCCAACCTTAAGAGCTCCTATAAAGCTCGTTTCAATAAATCTCTCAGCCTTCTCAACAGCCTGCTTAAGATCCTCTCCTTTAGCAAGAAAAGAGGCTATAGCCGCTGAAAATACGCATCCTCCACCGTGAGGTTTGACGCTTCTACGCTTCTTTTCGAAAATTCTGAAGGATTCATGAGTATAAAAAATGTCATATACTTTTTGACCGCTTGTTCTTAGATGACCGCCTTTTATGATGACGGCTTCTGCGCCGAGATCTATAATCTTCCGGGCTGCCCTCTTCATATCCTCAAGGCTGCTGATCTTAAGACCGCTTATTATCTCTGCCTCAAATAGATTAGGCGTCAAAATAATAGCTCTCGGCAGAAGAAGAGCAATGAAGGCCTCTTTGTCTTCCTCAATTATCAGTGATCTTCCTGTGCCTGCTCTGAAAACAGGATCAGCAACCAATCCTATCCCATAACTCTCAATGGATTCAGCTACCACCTCCATAATATCACGTGAATAGAGCATTCCCGTCTTCGCTACTTTTATCGGAATATCCTCTAAGACCGCTTGGATCTGAGCTCTTACAATCGGAGGTGGAACTGGAAAGATCTCTTTTACCCCTTGCGTATTCTGAGCTGTAATGGCTGTTATTGCACATGTTCCAAAAACTCCTAGAGCAGAGAATGTTTTAAGGTCAGCCTCGATTCCAGCTCCGCCTCCGCTATCCGACCCAGCGATAGTCATGACGCAGGGGATAGCTCTATCCCGACGGTTCATCCTTCTCACTACTTCAGAAGTAAAGCAGATCGTAAGCTTTCACTGCATGTTTAACCGCATCTACTCTTTTTCCTTGACTTATAAGTCTCTTCGCCTCTTCGTATTCTTTCTTTGCCTCTGATACTTTGGGGCCCTTCGAGATTTCAAGAAGATACTTCGCTAATAGCATGATCTCATCCAAAAAAGTATAGTTCATATAGTCTAATCTCTCATAATATTCGATTCTATCCCATAGATCTTTGAATGGCTTCTTTTCGGCACACAACTCTACAAGCTTCTTTCCGGATCTATATAGACTTTCAAGAGCCTTATCGAAGTTAAATCTGGAGACAGGTGCGGGATCTATTCCCCTCATTTGACGATGATAGAAGAAGTGATATATCGTCTGTATCCCCGAGCAGAGCCCCTTACCGGTTCCTCCAGCAATCACTATACCAAGCGCATACTTTCCATTCGCATTCCGAATCCTAACAGTATCCATGAAATCCTTTGTTAATCCGTTTATATCTCCAAAATATATTGGCGCTCCGAGAATTATTGCCTCAGCATCTTCGCATAGATCGCTTAACTCGTCAGGACAGCATTTGACGCCTTCTCTATAGAATTTCACTTCATAATCTACAAGGTATACTTTTTTGGTTTCTCCCCCCGCTGCTTCTACACCTTCAAGAGCTCGACTGACAAGCTGATCGGTCAATCGATTCTTCCTGGGACTTCCAACAATTCCAAGTATCATTTTTTCACCTTAAATCGCTACTTTTTCCAAAACTTAAATCATCATTATTGTTTTCGTCTTAATAATATTTGGCTGAAGCTTTCTGCCAGCTAAATCTGAGTGTAATATTCTTAAATGCGCATGTAAACCTATTATGATTGTCGATTAAAGCGTTAAAGTAAATGTGTCGGATATGAATCATATGTCATTAAGGAAGACTCTTGAAAGAATACGAGAAGAGCTTGCTAGAAAAGATGAGCTTAGACAAGAGATTCAAATAGCCACACGTAGAGTTACAAGGCTTTCTAAACAAGCAATATTCCAGATACACAGGGCAGACCTAGAAAAGGCAGAAGAAACATTAAAGGAAGCTAAAAAAATTCTTGACGGAGTTAAAGACCTTACAAAGGATTATCCAGATCTTCTATATAGTGGCTTCGTAGACTCCGCGTTCCAGGAATATGCTGAGGCCAATATTCTCTTAGGCCTTGTTAAAGACTCACGGTTCGTGAATTTTGAGGAACTTGATATACCTATGACATCCTATGTTCTTGGACTTGCAGATGTTATAGGCGAGCTGAGAAGAAGAGCCTTAGAATCGTTAAGAACGGGGGAGATGAGTGAGGCTGAGGACTGCCTAAGGCTGATGGAGACCATATATGAAGAGATAATCAATCTTGAAGAGATTCAATTTCTCATCTCTGGCCTAAGAAGGAAATGCGATACTGGTAGAAGAATAATCGAAGCGACAAGAGCAGATGTAACTATGGAGTCTGGAAGAATCTCACTTGAGCGTCAAATCTCAGAATTAAAAAAGGCACTGAATGCTGGGACAAAGGTATGAGTTCGCTAAGACCAGATGAGATTCTGAAGAGAGTTGAGAAGGAAGGATTCGAGAAAGTTTGGAAGGAAAGTTCCAACCTTATACCGAAACCATCAAAGAGCATAGATCTCTTCTCTGGAAAAACCGGCGCTTCTCACCCAATATACGATCTTATACAAAAGCTCAGACAAAGATTCCTCGCTTTAGGTTTCGATGAAGTTTTCAATCGAGTAATAATTGATGAGAACGAGATTTACCGTCAATATGGACCTGAAGCGCCAATAATACTTGACCGATGCTATTATCTGGCGGGTTTACCGCGTCCAGATATAGGCCTAAGTAAAGCTAAATGTGAAGAGATCGAAAAATTGGGGGTAAAAATTACAAGTTCTAAGGTATCGGCATTAAAGAAGGTTCTTAGAGAATACAAGAGGGGACGAATAGAGTCGGACGATTTAATTGAGAAGGTCTCTGAAGCGCTAGACGTCTTAGACGATCTTGCGATGCGCGTTATATCAGAGGTCTTTCCAGAGTTTTCAACCCTTAAACCTGAACCTTCTAAGTTAACCCTACGTTCCCATATGACAAGCGCATGGTTCCTCACGCTCCAAGCACTTCAGCATAGAGTCGAACTACCCCTAAAGCTATTCTCAGTCGATATGAGATTTAGGAGGGAACAGAGGGAAGACCCAACTCATCTTCGAGTTCACCACTCAGCGAGCTGCGTAGTTATGAATGATGAATTGGATGTAAGGGAAGGAGAGAGAATCACAAAGGCGCTGCTTGAACCTTTCGGCTTAAAATCCTTAAGGTTCATCAAGAAGAAAGTTACGTCGAAGTACTATGCTCCAGGGATGGAATATGAAGGGTTTGTTTACAATCCATCCTCGAAGAAATGGGTTGAAGTAGTCGATTATGGCCTCTATAGCCCAATAGCCTTAGCAAGATATGGCTTAGAATATCCTGTTCTAAACGTCGGATTGGGAGTAGAGCGTCTAGCTATGATTATATACAACGAAAGCGATGTGCGGAGGCTGGTCTATCCTCAATTCTATACAGAACTTACCCTCTCGGACCAAGAGATAGCAAACGCAATTAGATTCAAAGTCCAACCAGTCACAAAGGAGGGAAGGGAGATATGGAAGAGGATAATCTCCGAATCTCTTAAACATAGAGACGCTATGGGACCATGCCAGTTTCTGATATATGAAGGGAAGATTCTAGACAAAAAGGTAAGAGTTTACATTTACGAGAATGAGAAGGGAGCTACTCTTCTAGGAGCAGCTGCTGAAAACCTCATCTTCGTCCATGACGGTAACATAATTGGGGCGCCTCAAAAAGGCATGGATGACTCTTCCCTGATTAGCGAAGCGCGAAAGAAAGGATTCCCTACAAATATCAGATATATTGACGGCGTAGCTTCTCTAGCAGCTGCAAAGATAGAAGAAGCCGCAAGAGAAGGAATCGAAACCGTTAACGTTAGAGTGAAGATTGTTAGACGATTAAGCGACATAAATTTGGAGGTCGGTGAGATAGCGCGGAGATTTATAACAAATCAAAAAAAGAAGATCGTAGTGGCGGGTCCAGTCTTCCTTGGAGTGCGTGCAGAAATCATTGAATAAACAAATGGAACGTTCCCCTTTCATATCAAGAGACTTGAATTCCAAGATTAATTTCTCGCTGGATAAAGCCGAAAAGATCCAACGTCTCCTTTCAAAAAGGATAATAGCCCAGGACTATCTTCCCCGCAAGATAAGATACGTTGCAGGCGTCGACGTGTCATACTCAAATAAGCATTCATTTGGAGCAGTTGTCGTTCTCGAGTATCCATCAATGAAACTTGTCGAACAAGAAACATCTTCGCAAAGAATATCAATTCCATACATCCCCACATTCTTAGCTTTCAGGGAGATTCCGGCGGCGGTTGCCGCGGCTAGAAAGATCAAGACGAGACCAGACATTTTCCTCGTTGATGGACATGGACGAGCTCATCCACGACGATTCGGCCTCGCTTGCCATTTTGGACTTTCTATGAAAACACCCACTATAGGAGTTGCTAAGAACATCCTATGCGGAGATGTTAAAGATTTTCGAGGCATCTGGAGACCCATAATTGATGAGGGAGAAGTAATCGGCGCCGAAGTATTTACGAAGGCTGGTAAAAAACCAGTCTACGTCAGCGTCGGCCACATGATCTCTTTGGAAACATCTATAAGAGTAGTTCTTGAATGCGCTAAAAAATATAGAATTCCAGAACCTATTCGTCAAGCTCATATAATAGCTGAAAGAGTAAAGCGAAGCGCAATTAATTAGCAAGCTTTCGCGGAGAAAATACTCTTTTTCTGAGATTTATACGGGATTTCTGAGCCAAAATCTTTTCTTGATTATTCCCAATCCCCAGATACTCGTAATTAAAAGATTCAATATTAGGATTCCAGACGGCAGATCAAGCAAGACTGGTTCTCCGAGATGGAATTCATTTATCAAAATCTGGAGGAAGATTCTGAGAACAATAATTATAGAAGCGATGCAGCTAAAAAGATGAATCACCTCAAAGGTTCTCCCGAATCTCCGAATCTTTCTCTTTAAGGTTGATGCGAGATCCGCCAATCTCAGCGACATATCCTGTATATCATCAATTATGAGAGTCATCCCACCATAAACGAGGAGAAAAGCAGCGGAGATGGGAGCTGCGGAAGAACCGTACTCGGCGGGGATCAGTATGGGCACCATCAATAATGCAAAAAGATAAGTCGGCGCGAAAAGCGCCACAAAAACAAAAGAGGATATGCTCGTTACAAAGCCATAGAAGTAATGATGAAATTTAATCCTTCTTAAGTTCACATTACCTAGACTCTTCGCCGCGACGATGTTCAACGCGGAGGCTATAACAATGAACAAGAAGAGATTATTCTCTAAAAGATATGAGCAGAAAGGATGCAACGCTATGTTTTTGACGTAAGATAAGTATAGAACGTCAGCGACAAGAAGTACGCCTATTATTGAATTAAAAATGATAGCTAAACATACGATCTTCTTCGTTAAAATAATTATTGGGTTATTCAACGCTGGCTCCAGAAAGAGATTTGCAGCATTAACTTAAAGCTTACTGAAATCCCAGAATTTTTAAAATGCCCTATTGTATGGGAACGATAACTGCATCTAGGGTGCTCGTATCAAGTAGGCCTATCGTTGCCTTTCCACTGAGATATCCGCAAGCCTCGCCTGGATTTATCACTAGAACCCCGTTTTTTCTTCGAATTTCCGACTGATGAGTATGCCCATATATTACAACATTGTAAGATCTAGTGTTCAAAAGAGAATTGAGAAGCTCCGTCTCCTCTCCATGGAGAAGAGCGATTTTTAAACCGTCAACCTTGATCTCTGCGAATCTACCGCGGATTTCAACACCTATATCTTTGAAATTTCTTCGTAGAAGCTCTTTCTCCGCATCATTATTTCCAAAGACGCCTATCATCTTCGCTTTCAAAGGTTTAAATCTGAATGCCGCAAACGGAGCGCAGTAATCTCCCGCGTGAAGCACCAAATCTACTTCTTCCTCATTCATCTTTCTAATAGCCCTATCAATAAAGGGAAGCCTATCATGTGTATCCGAAATTATTCCTATCTTCATGATTTCACCACAAAATGAATCTAGAGCTTTAAATTTTTAAACTTAATTTAATTTTGTTCTTAGATAAGCTAAAATCAGAGAATAAGAAACAGTTAATAGATGCTTTAAACAATTTTTTCTAATTTAACATTAAACTAAAAAAGGGAAGAAAAATTGGCTCGATCTGAGATAAACATCTTCTATATAATCTCTTTCCTCTGTTCGATTCTTCTAATAGGTTACATTTGGCTTGTATTTCTACCCGCATTCGAAAATAGCGTGGCATACGACTCCATCAGGAACGTGGCATTTCTAGTAACTGCGCTTCTATTAGTCTCCGCAGCAATCCAAATCTTTCTGGCAGTAATAAAGGAGCGACCGAGAAGACCATAATTCACAGTCAATTAGAACAAGAAAAATAATCTAATCGCTTTTCTGAGCAACTTTGTATTTAGTGAAGCCACAGTGGCCACAAGAGTATCGATCTCCATGATCAGCCATGAAGTATCCCGGTCCACACCGATCACAAAAAGGCAGAAGCCTCTTTATCTTTCCACCCTCAATCTTATAGTAAGAGTGCACTCCTTTCTCCTTCTTTGATTTTTTCGGGGATCCCTCAGACAATTAAATCACTCCTCACCTTCTTTCTCTTTCTTAGGTCGATTTCTAAGTATTATATGTTCCGGCTCCACAAATTCCGCTTGAGCAACCGAGTCATAGATGTTTGCTTCGCCGAAAGCGATGTTAGTTCCAGTCTTAGTCTCGAACTTTTTAATATAAACTTTTTCTTCGTCCACATCAAGTGCGCTGGAGAGACTTTGTCTAACCTGCATGCGGGTTGGAGTACCATCTCCTTCATGATTTATCTGAAATCTCACTTCCAACCTTTTGAGAAGATCATTCCGCTTTTGATCAATGATCTTAAGCTTCACAGCATTCACCATAATCATGCTATCTTCAATAGTTATTTGAATTGGAATAATTGATCTTCTTTATTAATGTTATTTTTTGGAGAATCCATTCTTTGATCGATGCATAAAAGGCTGTTTAGGGGATCTAAGTAGCCGAATATATTTTTATTCTGAAATATGGAAAAGAGAAGGGGATAAATTGAGATTAAGAAAAGAAGCTAGTTTCTGATTCCTCCCTAATGCATAGTTTACCTTCAAAAGCCACAATCTCACCCGCAAGAAATACTGTCCGAATCCTCTCTAACGCTCTTGGATCCTCAAGAGGATTACCATCCAGCACGATCAGATCAGCAATCTTATTTGGTTCTATTGACCCTAGATCCTTATCTATTCCCATAGCCTTCGCCGGAACCAGCGTTGACATCTTAATAACTTCAATGGGGTCAACATCGAAATTCTCCATAAACAGTCTCAGATCTCTTGGAAATCTACATGCCTCCTTACCTATGCCGTCACTTGAAAGATAAATATTTACTCCAAGCCTTCTCATTCTGCATCCTAGATTCCAGCGGGTGTCATCCTTCATGAACTCGCTTATGGGGCCGAGATCAGCATATATTTTCTTCTCCGCCGCTAATCGAGCTATCGACTCATCAAACTCTATGGTTCCATCCTCAATTCCAAACCAATTACAATGAACCAGAACATCGACACCTGCCTTAACCGAGTTTCTGATGCCCTCCGTACCATTCACATGCACGATTACTCGTCTCCTTAGACGATGAGCCTCTTCCACCACGATTTTTAATTCATATTCATCATATTGCGCTCTTCTACGATTAGAAATAGGGGTCATATAACCTCCTGTAGCCATTATCTTAATAAAGTCAACTCCATTTTCAACAAGCCACCGTACAGATTTTCGGATCTCATCAGCATTGTCAGCACGGAGCCCCACAAAATATAGATGGCCCGAAGTGGTTGTTATAGGAGCCCCAGAGACTCTTAATCGGGGACCAGCGATTATTCCAGTCTTTATAGCCTCTCTTAGCTTCAACGTGATAAGATCTACTCCTCCACAGTCAAATAATGTAGTTACTCCCTTCACCAGAGCTTTCTGAGCGTTCCCCGCTGCGTATAAACAGAGCGATTCAGGGTCATCCTTCAGTTTTTGCCAGCTACAATCATCCAAAAAACCAAGGGTCAAATGAACATGAGCATCAATGAGCCCCGGAAGAACGGTTTTATCCGTCGCATCAAACTCTACAATCTTCTCACTTGCCGAGAGTCTATCTACAGGCCCCACTGATTTTATTCTATCATCCTCAACAACTATAGCAGCATCCTGAATAGGAGGGTCTCCTTTGCCAGTAATGATGGTTCCGGCTCGAATCACTTTCACTTTTCTTCTCATCTTCATACATCATCTCTAAGTTATTCTTTAGCCACTAAGTAATAAATTGGATTCAACATTTTAACTCTAATTGAGCAATTGCAAAGTCTAGACGTTGCTTTTTAAAGTTCTATAGATTAAATAGAAATCTAATGATCCTGCGGAAACCTCGTAAAGCTTCAAGAACTATTAATTCTCTCCATTCGCTCAATTATGCCGCGAACTACTCTCTTCGATTCTTCATTAACCTCTAATATGACTACTCCCTCTTTTGGCTGACCATAAAATATCATAGATCCGTTGGGAGCCGATAAAACCGCAACGAGAGTTAGTAAGTCTTCTTCTCCCTCAATTATTACTTTCGAGCTTCCAGAACTCTTCACAGCCGCCTCCACCACGCTCCAAGCTTCTCTAGTTAAGGTGCCAGCTGGATTTCTCGCCTTAAAAATATGTTCAGCTTTAAATCTTAATGGGGATACGGATCTTCTCATAATCTTATAATCGATTATCACAACATCTATGGGAATTCCATTATGGATCATAGTTCTTGAGACGCAATCGCCAACCGCAATCAGCTTTATCGGTTTCTTCTTTTTTATTAATTCGACGACTTTTTTAGCTGTCTGATTGAATGACCCCTTAATAAGCATGCCGAGTGGAGCTTTTAACTCCCTACGCAGTTCAGGTGTGAGTATAAATATCTATAATCACCTTATACGAACCGCGTATCGACCCTTCTTCTTTATATTCATCAGCTTTGCAATTCTGGATCTTTCAGGATCAAGAATGACTACTATTCCGCTAAAATCATCGCTTAGATCCGTAGATTTACACTCGGGACAAACTGTTCCGTCAGTAATCGTATGACAGTTCCTACAAGCTCTGTCAACCAATTATCAGTCACCTTCCTTTTTTTCCTTAGCTTCTTTAGTCTCTCCATGCAGCTTCTTTACATCCTCTTCTATCCATTCTAAAGCTCCTAAGAAAGGTTGTCTTGCAGTGACACCTATCTTTCCAAAGCTGCTTCCATGTCCTAAAGAAACAGCTGTAGTACGGACACGCATCTTGTTGCCTACTGTGACTTTTCTTTTCGTTTCTTTCCCCATCAAAACACCTTGTCGATCATCATAGGAGATGAAATCGTCCATTATCTGCGAGACATGAATCAAAGCGTCCACAGGGCCAACTCTTAGGAAAGCTCCAAAGTCAGCTATCTCAACGACTTCGCCTTCTACAACTTCTTGAACTTTAGGATAAAAGGTTAGAAGGGAGAAGGTGGCCTTATGATATGTTGCTCCATCACCTGGGATTATTTTGCCGACAGGCGAAACCTTTATGTCGGTCACAGCGATGATGTACCCTAGCTCTTCATCGATTATCCCTTCATATTTCAGCTTTAATTGTTCCCTAGCGACTTCTTCTAATGGCTCGCCGAATTTGTCAGGCGGTATACGAATCGAATCCTCGAGGGTAACAATATTGAACGTGACTCTTCTCTCCCCACATTTTTATTCTTTAAAGATTCATGAGTAAATTCTCAGCAATCTAACTTTTAAAGATGAGCAAAAAAGTTTAAAAATCTTCTGGAATAATTATGGACAAGACCTATCTAAAAGAGTAATTAAGCTTATCGCAATAGTAGGACTACTTATAATCGTAATATCATTATCGTAGAAAAGTGAAAAACGATGGAGCTAAAAGAAATACTAAGAATTCATAGACTTTTCTGGCGCATGGCTAACGTGGAGCCTCTCATGTACATTACGAGTTACAGTCCTCTTAGAAGAGACGAAAAGATACCGTTAGCTGACGGCCGTCTCGTATCCGATGATGTATACATCTATCCAGACCTGATTGATCCTAAGCTTTTTGCTGAAAAGATGAAGATTAGAATGGACTCTCCGATTCTTTATGGCGATTTCATAAAGACGCTAGCTCCATACGATTTTTGCTGGACTCAAGCATTCATCGGATGTCCCATACGTGTTTGTTCTGGGAAAGTATGGGCTGAACCATTCATTGAAGAAATTGAAGAGATGAACTCTCGCTTGAAAGTTAATGAGAAGTGGCTTGATAAGCTTCTGGAGTTTACCTCATTTTTAGTCGATCTATCTCAGGGACGCATTCCAGTGGTTCAGCCTCTCTTCCGAGGACCAATAGACATGGCGGCTTCCGCCCTCGGCTCTGACAAACTGTGCATCGCGGTCTACAAATATCCTGATCATCTAAAGGATCTTTTGAATTTTTGCGCCGAAGTATTTATTGATGCGTTGCATAAACAGTTAAGACTAATTCCAAAATTTGAGGAAGGCTACTGTTGCTCATATGGCATTTGGGCTCCTAAGCCTATATGCAGAACACAAGCTGATTACTCCGTACTCATATCTCCTGAGATCTATGAGAAGATTTTTCTTCCATACGACTCAAAAATCATCAATACCTTTGGATATACAATCTTCCATCTACACTCTGCAAATATTCATATCGCCAAGAAACTTTTAGCCGTGACAAATCTGAAGGCAATACAAGTTAGTATAGATTATCCAGCGAAGGCCTTTTCTCCGCCTATAAGGGAGCTCTTACCAATATTCAAAGAGATTCAGGAAACGAAGCCTCTGATAGCGACAGGAGCCGTGACAAAAAGCGAGTTAGAGTTAATTCGCCGCGAGCTTTCTCCTAATGGTTTAGCGTTGAATCTCCGCATACTAGCATGACAGCCTCTCAGACGCACAGGCTCAACAGCGCTTGTCAATTTTCTAGAAAGATAATGGTCTCCTCAAAATAGAATAGGAGAATCTTACGAGATATTTTTCCTAAAATTTCAATGGTGGAGAGAAGGATTATCCAGATATTTTGACGAAGCTTATAAATGGGATCTATGCATAGCATGCAGAAGAGAGAGGAAAAACGATGTCTCGTGCAATAGACACGATTATTGTGCCAAGATCCGGAGTCATCAACTTTGATGAGCGGAGATGCCTAGAATGTAGAGAATGCGAAGTAGCATGCTCACTATATCACGAAAAAGAATGCAATCCTTCTTTATCCCGTATACAAATAGACTTCGACGATTTCATACCGAGATTTCCAAGAATCCAGATCTGCAAGCAATGTGACTGGCCGTCATGCTACTACGCCTGTCTTTCCATCCATAAAGAACCTGCAATCTACATAGATGAAAGAACAGGCGCTCGAGTTATTGATGAAGATAAATGCATGGGATGCGGAGCTTGCGCTTCTGCATGTCCACTTATGCCAGAAAGAGCCGTCATAAAATATAAAGAGGAAGGGAGAAGAAGGATCTACTTCAAATGTGATCTCTGCAAGGATAGAGAGAACGGCCCGATCTGCGTAGAGGTCTGTCCAACTAAAGCTTTAACATTCGTCACAGCAGAGCAGCGGAGGAAGAGATAAGTGGCTGAGATTTATGGATGGACAGGCAAGATATTGAGGGTTGACCTCTCCAGGCGGAAGATAACGACGATAGATACCATGAAATATGTGCCGAAGCTAATTGGCGGCGTCGGCGTCGCTGCGATGATCGCATGGGAGGAAATCACTCCAGATATCGGGCCTTTCGATCCTGAAAATAGACTTATGATAATGGTAGGTCCATTAACTGGAACTTTGGCCTCAGGAGCTGGAAGAGTAGAAGTTTTAGCCGTCGCTCCCCAGATGCATCCGCCCCGTTTCTCACGTTCAGGAATGGGCGGACATTGGGGGCCTGAACTCAAATATGCAGGGTTCGATGGAATAGTAGTCCAGGGGAAGGCTAAGAAACCAGTCTACATATGGATAAATGATGGAGACGTGGAAATTTTAAGCGCCAAGGACATTTGGGGGCTTGGAACCTACGCTACGACTAAGACTCTCAGATCAATACATGGAGACAAGACAAGGGTAATCTGCTGCGGCCCCGCAGGGGAGAATCTTTCAAGAATCGCAGTTATCCAGACGGAGACGGAGAATGCGGCGGGGCAGGGAGGCTTCGGCGGCGTTATGGGGTCTAAAAATCTCAAAGCGATAGCTGTGCGTGGAACGGGCGGAGTAAAGATTGCAAGGCCCGAAGAGTTTCTCGATATCTGTCTAAAACAGAGTAGAGAGGGGTTAAGACCAACTAAGCCTAGTAGTGATTCCGGATGGCCGAGTGAAAAGGTACTGGCAGGCCCGAATTTCCGCCGTCACAAGTGCGGATTCTGTTCAACTGTATGCACCAACACGATTTATATGGATATACAGGGAGAAGTCTTCCCCACGCTCTACACGACGGAGCAGATGTGCTACGGATATAGAACGACATCTCATAACGCCCAAATCGAAGCTAGAGTACTAACAAGTAATTATGGGATAAATGGATGGGAAGTCTCCTACGGGATAATACCTTGGCTGCAATTATGCAGACAGCATGGATTGATAAAGGAAATTGACGGTTTTGAAATACCCGCACCTGATAAGCCTATAAAATATTATAGAGATTGCGCGCCTGTTCCGCCAGAGTTTCTAGCGATGCTGCTACGTAAAATTGCGTATCGAGAGGGACCTATAGGAGATGCCCTTTCTGACGGCGCATGTTACGCTGCAGAGAAGCTCTTCGGAGGGAAGGGTAAACGCTTACTTGACCGCATTTATCCGGGACATTGGGGCCAAGTTGAACACTGGGGCGGACATTGGGGTCCAGGAGGCAGAGCCTATTGGCCTTGGTGGCTTCCACCAGTTCTCCAATGGTGCATGGATACAAGAGACCCTGCTAGTGACACAACGCATTCTTGGACGTCTCACGTGCAGTGGTACCTTCCAAAGATTGGTCCTTACAGGGGACCGTTCTCATTAGAGAAGGTTCGTGCAGTCTCAAAGAAAGTCTATGGCGATCCAAATGTTTGCGATCCATTTATCGAGTATGATCCGCCGGAGGCTAGAGCTATACCTGCAATATGGCATACGGATCGAGGCATGGTCGTTGACTCTTTAATCCTTTGCGATTATGAGCATCCTAGGGTGTTCAGCATGCTAAGTGAGGATGGCTCGGCAGACACTGCGATAATGGCGAAACTATTCTCAGCATGTACGGGAATAGATATGAGTGAGCATGAGATGCAGAAAGCTGGGGAGAGAATCTTTAATCTGCTTAGGGCCATCGATATTAGGAATTATGGTCGATGCAGAAAGGTAGATGAAGAGCCCATCGATGTTGGATTTCATTATCCTGGAAAGGATGATGGAGTAGTTCTGGATAAACAAAAGTTTCTCAGATTAATGGATAAATATTATGAGCTTAGGGGATGGAACAAAGAAAACGGTTGGCCGACAAGAGAAAAACTTGAAGAGCTAGATCTAAAAGAGGTTGCAGATGAACTGGAAAAGATCGGCAGACTTGGATAAATCTCCTTTCTGAAAAACAATCTTTCAGCAAAACTTTTTCATGTGTTAGCGGGATTGCTGGATTTTTCAGCCGACCAGATGAATCGTTGATTCATACCCCAATTAAAATTCTTTTATTATTGTAAGGAGGAATAATTCTTTAGAGGTGTAAAATTATTGAAGATTTCAGATGTCGAGAGAATTCTTTTGGACGTTCCATTTAGAGAAAGACCAAGCATTCACATGTCTCGGAGAATTTGGCGGTGGACCCTAATCGAAGTATGCAAAGTGACTACAACTGATGGGCTTGTTGGATACGGCGAAACCGTGGTTCATTATACTTGGGGCAGAGTCACTGATGATCAAGTCAAGAGAGTGATCAATCAAAATCCCGTAGATCTTATGTGGGACGACTCTTTAGGCGCAGGATTACAAATGGCGCTTTTCGATCTCGTAGGTAAAGCTATGGGCGTTCCATGCTATAGATTGATGGGAAGTAAGGTTCGAGATAAATGCCCAATCTCTTGGTGGGCGATCGATATGCCTCCTGAGGACTGGGCAGAAGAGGTAAAGCTCGCGGTGAAGATGGGATACACTAATGCAAAGCTTAAGGCACGGCCATGGTTTGACATCTTTGAACAAGTTCAAGCTGTAAGTGATGCTACACCGAATTATTTCAGGCTAGACCTGGACTTTAATAGTCTACTCCTAAACTCTGGCTATGCCGTGCCGATTTTAAGAGACTTAGAAGAATTTCCAAAGGTCTCCATGTTCGAGACTCCTATTCCTCAGAATGATGTACGTGGATATCTGAAAATAAAAAGTAGAGTCTCACGGCCTATCGCCCTTCACTACGGAGTTCCAAACTTAACAGTATGTGTTAGAGAAAACGTTTGCGACGGCTTTGTTATTGGAGGAGGATCTAGCCGCGTAAAGAGACAGGCATCAGCAGCAGCTGAGGTAAATATGCCATTCTGGCTTCAGCTTGTTGGAACAGGACTTACAGCAACATTTGCTCTCCATTTAGGCTCGGTTCTTACTCACGCATTATGGCCAGCCATAACATGCTATGAAACATATTCCGACGACCTAATAAAAGACAAAATAGAGGTTCAAGGGGGATTTGCGCGGGTTCCAGAACGTCCTGGACTTGGAGTCACAATTGATGAGAACGCTTTAGAAAGGCTAAAAATTGAACCTCCAGCTGAGAAACCTGAACCAAGAATGAGATATTGCATATCTTGGCCTGATGGAACAAAAATATGCTTTGACCACGCAAACGATTATTACCGGGAATTCCTAGCTGGAAATCTTCCAGTTTTCAAACGCGGAGTAAAATTTGAGGCTTTAAAAAGAATCTGATAATGCTTCCAAGATTATGCTCTCGAGATGACAAGGGCTTTAAAGCATTAGTCTTAACTTCCTTATTAATATCAAGTATGTGAAGGAATGGTTATGAGTGAAAAGAAGAAGGTATATTGGCATGAACATACTTACAGGGAGCTTGCAGAGATCATTCCAAAACTAGAAGTTGCAATCATCCCAACCGGATCAACAGAGATTCATGGGCCTCATTTAGGCGTGGGAAATGATATTCTCAGCGCAACCTGGGTTGCGGAGGAAGTAGCAAAGATCCTATATCCCCGAGCTATAGTTGTGAATATTCTCTGGATAGGGGTAGCTCCACATAACATGTGTAAGCCCTTTCCGGGAACCATCACCTTGACAGCTGAGACATACATGCGGGTGCTCAGCGAGGTGGTTGAAAGCCTTGTTAAGCATGGCGTTAAACGGGTAGTATTTCTGAATGGTCATGGCGGCAATGTCGCACCTAACGTTACGGCTTGCAGGGAGATCAGAGAGACGATCTACTATAAATATGGTGTAGATATAGAGGTTGGTACGCTTTCCTATTGGGATGTAATACCTGATGAAGTCTGGAAAGAAGTCTTGGAAGTCGCCCCGGAGCAGAGGATTGGTCACGGCGGAGAGGCGGAGACAAGCATACTAATGGCGATTGCGCCTCACGCCGTTCGAACCGATTATATTATACCGCCCGACACAAGACCTAGGCCTAAGCCTAAAATATTTCGAGCTTGGTATCAGGATGAGTATAGTCCAGATGGACACACCGATGATGCACGCGTAGCAAGCAAGGAGAAAGGGAAAAAACTACTGGAGGCGGCTGTAAAAGGATGCGTCTCCGCTATTGAAGATTTCATAACTTTTAAGCCGGTAGGCACCAGAACTCATCCTGGAAAGCATCAATACCCCAAACCATGAGAACAGCGCCTAAGGAAATCACACCTTTAATATTCGGATCTGGTGATCTAAATTGAAGAGAATCTCATTCCGAGATATCGGATTAAAATATGCTTTAAGTCCATTTGACCCTCCCGTCGTCCACGTTGACCCTGGAGAAACGCTCATTATTGAGGTTGAAGACGCATCTTCAGGACAGATAAGAAAAGAGACGGATCGGAGAGACCGGAAAAGTGTACCTTTTGGAAATCCTGTAGTTGGCCCCATATACGTTAGGGGAGCTAAGAGAGGGGGAAGCATATCCGTATCAATAATTGAGATCACACCATCCATAGGACAGGGAGCCACGTACTTTTCAGAATTTAATGAGGAATACGTGCCGGGGACACCTATACTCAAATTTCTCGGTGAAAGATTTCCACGTGAACCTAGGATCTGCAAGATCAGAGATGGACAAGTTTACTTTTCAGATAAACTGGCTATTCCCTATAAGCCTATGATAGGTACTATAGGTGTGGCGCCGCAACCAGAAGGAGAAGCGTTCTCTTCCGGCGTGCTTCCGGGCAGGCATGGCGGAAATATGGATCTTCCAGATATTTGTCCATCAAGCACAGTTTTTCTCCCAATCTTCCACGATGGAGCCTTACTGTATATTGGTGATGTTCATGCAGTCCAAGGAGACGGGGAAATCTCTGGAACCGCTGTTGAAATGCCTGCCGAAGTGAAACTTAAAGTCGATTTAAAAGATGAACATCTAACATGGCCTATGGTTGAGAATAAAAATGAAGTAATGGTGATAGCTACAACCAGTAACAGTTTTAGTTTGGAAGACGCTATAAGAACAGCCTTCTTGGAGCTGGCGATGTGGATAGAGAAGAATTTCGGTTTGAGCCGCTTCGAGGCATTGATGCTTTGCGGTCAGGTCGGTAAGATAAGAATAGGGAATCTATGGACAGCCGCAGCTAAGATCGAAAAGAAATACTTAGATGCGCTAAAATAGCTCCTTCAGCATCTTTTTGAAAAACCACCACGAAAAAATCTCATAACTTGATGTCTTGCGTCTCTATTTTCATTTCTGAAAAACATGTAAAATCTTTAAAGGTAATTCCAGAAGTAGAGTGAAGAGAAATGAGTGACAGTTTTGCTGAAAAGCTTATAATGATAGGGTTCGATGGCGGAAATCCCCCATTCATAGAGAAATTTGTCAGAGAAGGGAGACTTCCCAACATCTCTCGACTGATGAAAGAAGGAGTTTATTCCGAATCACTCCCAGTCATGCCTTGCGACACTCCTACAAACTGGTGCACCATTGTAACGGGAGCATGGACCGGGACACATGGAATCACAAGCTTTCACATACACTTACCAGGCGAGCCTCTTGATAAAGTACATTTCTCCGTTAGAAGCTACTGGTCAAAAGCTGAATTTCTATGGGACGCAGCTGAAAGAGCTGGTAAAAAGACTGTGGCGATAATGTGGCCTGTATCTTTCCCTCCGACATGTAAATCCGGAATCTTCATAGATGGTACAGGTCCCGGAGACCCCCAATGGAGACTCGGACATAGCACCATATACACTACAAGACCTATCAGGCGTAAAGCTGATGTTCCCGTCACGCTCACAAAGGCTGAAGGCTGGAAGAATCTGCCTGAAACCCATTCGACACCTCTCGAAACAACTATAGATGTTTCAGGACGTAGCGTTATGATCTGGACGGAGAAGGGTTGGGAAAGCCTTGAAAAACCCTCTTTTAAAGAGGGCAGAGAAACTCACGTTTTGCATCATCTTCTCATCGTGGATTCGGAGGGTTCCGGCTATGACAAGGCGATAATTGCAAGAGAAAAGGATGCGAGCAAACCCTTAGCCATTCTGAAGCCGCATGAATGGAGCGGCTGGATCTATGAGAAACTTGAAAAAAGAGTTGGCGAGGCTGAAAAGAGATTTGATTTCCGCAATCTTCCAGAAGGAGTTTTTGAAGGATACTTCAAGTATAAGCTTGTTGAGCTTTCTCCATCTGGAGAAACATTCACGCTCTTTAGAACTGATATATTCATGACTTCCGGATGGGCTTATCCAGAAACCCTTGCAGAAGAGATCATCAAAAATGTCGGCCCATTCATTGAAGGGCTAGAACTTGCACAGCCGACAATCGCTTACGGCGATTGGGAGACCTATTTTGAGTGTATAGACATGCAGGTAGATTGGCAGATAAGAGCTGCAAAGTATTTAATGAAGAAATATTCCCCAGATCTTCTCCTCGTGCAGATACATACTCAAGACGCTATAAATCATCAGTTGTCAAAGGCGATAGACAAAGGAAACCCGGACTATGATGAGGAAGAGGCGAAAAAGGCTTGGGAGAGATTCGCTAGGACATACGAGGATGTAGATAATCTTGTTGGAGGCATAATTGAAAATTATGCAGACGAGAAAACGCTTATCGTATTATTAAGCGATCACGGCGCAGTGCCAGTTTACAAACTTTCGTGGGTTGGAGTAGCCCTAATGAGAAACAACCTTTTAGTTTATAAGAAAGATCCAGTCTCTGGCAAGACGATGATAGACTGGACTAAAACCAAGGCATATCCATGGCGAACATACATCTTTGTAAATTTAAAGGGACGTGAGCCTACAGGTATCGTCGATCCGAAGGACTACGAAGATGTCCGAGAAGAGATCCTTCAAGCCATATACAGTCTCAGAGATCCTGAAACTGGAGAGTGTCCCATCGCCTTGGCAGTAAGGAAAGAGGATGCGGAGATTCTAGGCCAATGGGGTGATAGAGTAGGAGACATAATATATTATTTGAAGCCGGGATATACGGATGTCGATTTAGATAGAAATCAAGCTGTGAATCTTCCATTAGAAAGATTAATGAGCTTGAGAGATGTGGAATCTTCAAACCAGATCTGCGCCCACCATCAATTTTTACCTACAACTACATATGGCGGCATGTCGGTTAAAGCAGTCTTTATTATGAGTGGACCTAGGGTAAAGAAGGGCTATCGGAGGAGAACGCCAATATGGCAGGTTGATGTCGCTCCTACAGTAGCATACGCATTAGGTATTCCAGCTCCGGCACAATGCGACGGAAAGGTTGTCTACGACTTTTTCGAGTAACCTTCGTTTTATATAGCGTATTATTCCCTTTTTTGAAGAGAATGGCCATAATAAATATTTTATATCCAAATAAGACTCTTCATTTAATCAGCTTTAGGCAGATGTTTGGTGGAAAAAGTTGGAGTATAAAAAGATAGGTAAAAGTGATCTGAAGGTTTCATCCATAGGATTTGGAGCTGCCTTTCGAAGCGGGATTACGGAGGAATCGCCTCAGGTAATCATGAGAGCTCTAGACTTAGGTGTCAATTTGATAGATGTTGCTGAGGTTTACCATCAAGGAAGATCTGAAGAGGTTGTGGGCGAATCTATACATGATAGGAGAGATGATGTTGTAATAAAGACTAAAGTCGCTGTGGACCATCTAAATTATGATGCTGTCTTGAAGGCGGCGGAGGGAAGCCTAAAGAGGCTGGGAGTAGACATAATCGATTTATATCTAGTTCATCATCCAAACCCGAGTGTTCCTATAGAAGAGACCATGAAGGCTATGGAGAAGCTCATCGAGGAAGGGAAGGTTCGATACATAGGCGTAAGCAATTTTGATGTCTCCCTCATCAAAAAAGCGCAGGAATCACTTTCTAGACATGAGATTGTCGCAAACGAGGTGAAATACAATATTGTAGAGAGAGAAATAGAGCAGGATCTTCTTCCTTACTGCCAAAAAGAAAACATCAGCATAATAGCTTACAGTCCGCTGGCTCGAGGCTTACTTACGGGAAAATACAGCCGAGAATCAATCCCAGAGAGACACTGGAGAAGGAGAGACCCACTATTCCAAGAGCCGAACTTTAGCAGAGCTCTGAAAGCGGTAGATGCTTTACGAAGAATAGCAGAGATCCATAATAAAACTCCGGGGCAAGTAGCCCTTAACTGGCTTGCTTCTAAGCCAGAAGTTATCCCGATATTTGGCGCAAGCAGCGTAGAGCAGGTGGAGGAAAACTGCGGTGCTGTCGGGTGGAGGATGACTGACGAGGATCTTCGAATGATAGAAATAGCCTACAAGAATCTATCTAAATAGAGAGTCTGCTTTGCCTTGAAGAAGCCCCTCTCTTTTAGCGGTCATCTCCTGAGGATCATAGTTTTATGTAGAGACTATTTTTACACCCAACTCCTGCAGTATCTTTCTTAATTCTTCTTTCTCCTCTTCTGTTAGGTTTCGTCTCGGCGGTCTTACAGGCCCTCCCGCTAAGCCCTGCATATCCAATCCAGCTTTAAGTAGACCCACAGGATCTGTTCTAGCCCTCAGCTGAGTGAGTGGCAATATTTTCTTCTGTAACCTCCTCATTTTTTCCCAGTCTCCATTGACTGCTGCTTCATGTATTTCTAACTCATATCTAGGCACGATGGCGATTGTCCCTCCACAATAGCCTTGTGCACCCACCATGTAGTAGAACTGCATCACGCTTGTACTATGATCTTTTTTACAGATGCAGATGACACGTTCACCTATTAGATTAACTACCTTTTCAAACTTTGCAACGTCGCTTATCTCATCTTTTAATGCAACTACGTTATCGATCTCCGCTAGGTCCTTGTATAATTTAAGGGACCATGGACGGTTCGCCATAGGATAGATCATAAATCCTATCTCCAAGTGCCGTGCAAGTATCTTATGGTAATCAAGTATAGTGTCCTCTGAAGCGTCTGGTGGGAAAACAAGCACCGCTTCTGCGCCAATCTTCTCGACGTACTTGCCGATCTCAACAGCCTGTTTGATATTTGGCGGAAGTGAAGGTACAAGCAAGCATTCACCCTTTGCTTCTTCTATAGCCGCCTTGGACGCTTTTTTAATCTCTTCGGCGCTTAATGCTCTAATCTCCCCTGTACCTGCACAGAGCGCAGCTGCTCTTACGCCATTATCTACAAGAAAGCGAATGTTACGTCTATATCCATCTTCATTTAGCTCTAAAAGGTTATCCGGCATAAACGGTGTGGGAGGAAAAGCGAAAACGTTCTTGAACCTCTCCTTCAACTCTTCATGATCCATCAAATTACACCATCATTAAATTAGTCGGTCAACTAAAATATTTTGAGCATGGACTAAAAAGGGGATCTACTCTATATCGCTTCGGTATGGTTTTCAGCAATACATTAGTTGGAAAGGCTTAACACAGCCTTTTTTCTTCTCGGTAAAAAACCAAAAAGCGAATATATAACATTTGTAAAAGAAGAAAATCTAACACCGTCTAGTAGGGGAAGTCGATGATGTATAAAGTATTGGCAAAGGAAAACATGTATTCCTTCTTTGAGATCCTTAAGGGAATAGGTAAGGTTTATGGACCAGTGAAGGTTGGCGAGTCATCCTATGATTTCAGAGAGGTGGACTCCTTAAGCGAAGTAGACTTAACGTACGTAAGGACAATGATTCCGCCGAAGAAATTTTTCTTGAAGCCGAAAGAGACGATCTTCGAGTTTGATGAGGAGAAACTTGAATTTAAGGAGCCGCCAAATGGAGAGGCTAATGTGATCCTAGGCGTGCATGCATGCGATATCAATGCTCTCAAAATTCTCGACGGGATCTACATGGATGAGACTCCGGACAAGTACTATACGCAACGAAGAGAGTCTTCATTCATAGTAGGAATCAGCTGCACTCCAGATGAGTATTGTTTCTGCGAATCCATGGGAACAAGTTACGCATTAGACGGGTTCGATCTATTTCTCCATGAGATAAGCAGAGGATACGTTGTGAGGATTGGAAGCGAGAAGGGCCATAGGATTGTCGATGAAAACAAGAACTTATTTGAAGATCCTAAAACTGAAGACATAGAAGAGTTCAAACAGAACGAGAAGAAACGCCTTGAAGCCTTTAAACTTAAACTAAACGTCTCCGGCATCCAAGATATGCTTGACATCTCATATGAAGACCCTGTTTGGAAAGAAACGGCTGAGGAATGTTTCGGATGCGGAACATGCAATCTGGTCTGTCCAACATGCAGATGCTACGACGTAGTTGACTATGTAGGGCTAAACATAAAGTCAGGCGAGAGAGTTCGAAGATGGGATTCATGCATGCTTAGAAAGCATGGATTGGTTGCGGGAGGCTTAAATTTCAGACCAACTCGAATTGAGAGGCTTCGAAACAGATTCAACTGTAAGGTAGGTTTAACGGATGGTTCGCTTAGCTGCGTAGGGTGTGGCAGATGCGCGGTCTACTGTCCCGCTGACATCAGTTTTGTCGAGGTTATGATGAAAGTTCGAGGTGAAGCATAATGGGTGAGAATAACGTTTTATCTCCAAGTCCGGCTAGAATCCTTAAGACAGAAAATATGACGCCTATAGAAAAGCATATAGAACTTGAGCTAGAAGACAAGGAATTTGCAAAGAGCTTTGTTTATAAGCCAGGCCAGTTCGTAGAAGTCGGAGTAATGGGAGTAGGAGAAGCACCGATCTCCATATGCGCGGATAGGAAGAGAGAGGACCTTTTGGAGCTATGCGTGAGAAAAGTAGGGAGAGTAACAAACGCCATTCATAGGCTAAATGTCGGAGATATCTTATGGATTAGAGGACCGTATGGAAACGGCTTTCCAATGGAGAAGATGGAGGGAAGCGATCTTCTTCTAGTA
The DNA here is from genome assembly GCA_964512445.1 of uncultured Candidatus Bathyarchaeia archaeon. Classification (GTDB taxonomy): domain Archaea; phylum Thermoproteota; class Bathyarchaeia; order Bathyarchaeales; family DTEX01; genus B63. The sequence goes on along the minus strand of CAZEGS010000016.1, from coordinate 1,092 downwards.
GCAGGAGGACTAGGAATAGCCCCACTCAGAGGAGTCCTTCAATACGCTTTAAACCGCAGAGAGAAGTATGGAAAGATAACTATAATGTATGGCATTAGATGCTACACCGCTATGCTTTGGAGAGACGAATTTCTCGATCTCTTCTACAAAGGAGACAAAAACAATGTTGAATTTTACCTTTCATACGAAGACTCCTCTGACAAACAATGCTACGAACTTCAATGCGAAAGAAGCGACAGATGTATACAAGGCGTCGTGACGAGGCTCTTCGAGCTTAAAGATGTTAAGCCCGAAAACACGTATGCTGTGATCTGCGGTCCACCTATAATGTATAAATTCGTTGTTCAAGAATTGATGAAGAGAAAATTTGATCCAAAAAAGATCTACATGACTCTTGAGAGAAGAATGAAGTGCGGCATAGGGAAGTGTGGCCACTGCATAGTTGGAACTGGTAAAAACATTAAGTATGTATGTAAAGATGGGCCGGTCTTCACTTATTGGGACGCGCTAAACACGAAAGGAATGATATAAAAAGAGGAGGGATAGATTCGAATTGGCGAAATCTGAAAAACCTAAACTTGGCATATTCAGCCTAACAGGATGCGGCGGAGACCAACTGATGATTCTAAACCTAGAACCAGTGCTTCTAGATTTGTTAAGCAGATTTGACATAAAAGATTTCCAGGAAGGAAGTAGTTATAAGGAAGAATGCGAGTTGGACATCGCTTTGGTCGAAGGCTCCGTAAGCACAAAGACCGACCTAGAAAAACTGAAAAAGATCCGAGAGAGATCCAAAATGCTTATCGCAATAGGCGACTGCGCAATTGGCGGCTGCGTTCAAGCTATGCGAAACGGTCAGATGAGCATGGCGGAAAGGATGAGAAAAGTCTACGGCGTGGATGAAGACTACTACGATGTGCTTGAGCCTAAAGGCCTAAGCAGCTATGTAAAAGTCGACTTAGAAATTCCAGGATGCCCCATTGAAAAAGATGAGATACTACATGCTATCACATCGCTTCTTCACGGCGACATGCCTGAAGAGATAGACTATCCAGTCTGCGTCGAATGTAAACTGAACGGTTATCCATGCGT